>CALEKA010000083.1 GCA_937898715.1 uncultured Prevotella sp. | reverse complement strand
TCAAGCTCCCGAGGTAGACAAACAATTGAAGAATATAGAAAATATAATGTCATAAGATTAATTTTAGAACAATAAAATATGCCAAAAGTAAGTATTATAGTGCCGGTATACAAGGCCGAAAAATACCTTCGTCGTTGCATAGACAGCATACTTGACCAAACTTACAAAGATTGGGAATTGCTCCTAATTGACGATGGTTCTCCAGACAATTGTGGAGCAATATGCGATGAATATGCCAGAAAAGACGCTCGTATCAGCGTATTTCATAAAGAAAATGGAGGTGTAAGTTCTGCCCGTAACTTGGGACTTGATAATGTAAAAGGGGAATATGTGACGTTTGTGGATGCTGATGATTGTTTATATAATGATGCATTGAAAATATTTGTAGGATTTGCAGAAAAGTCTAATCTGGATCTTGTGCAGTGTTGCTATAATCGAAAATTCATTAGTGGGCAGTACATTGGAAAAAAAACAAATGTTATGATTCCTGCAGATTTTGTGAAATCAAAAAATCTGCAGGTGTGTGTGGGGGGGGGGATGATAAAGTCTTCAATTATAAAAGAAAATAGCATTCGTTTCGATGAGAACATTAGATTGGGAGAAGACCAAATCTTTATATATGAGTGCTTGACATATTCGAGGCGTGTACAACATATCTCAAATGTCCTTTATTTTTATCGAGATAATGAATTAAGTGCGGTTCATAATCCAAAGGATGAATATTTGATAGCTTCCTTAAAAGCCTTCTCGTCTTTTAAGGAAAGAGTAGAATTGGCATCAGAACAATGTGATAAGATGTTTATGGAATTCTTTATATTTTTATCTAGAAGTCCCAAAATGAGCGTAGAAGATGTAACAAAATTATTCTGTAATATAAAGTTACAGAGTAAAAACTTTATGACATCCAAAGTATGGATTATATTCTATTTGTATAAAATTAGTATACCTTTTACTGTGCTATTTGTGAAATCTTTATCTAAAATGCATATAATTTAGTTGTATTAATATTATGGGAAGACTGCTTTCTATTTGTATTAGAATTATATTTTTCTATAGTTTCCTCTCTTTTTTAGTTCCTATAGGTTCGATGAAAGCAACAGGTATCGGTTTAATAATGGTAATCTGTACGCTAATGATAAAATCTTTGAAAAATCAAAATTTTCCCTTTTTGATATTTTCGCTATTTATTATAAGTTATTGCATCGTTCCTTTAGGCTATTTGTTTGGTACAAGCAATCATATTATAGATCATGTAACTTTTGTTGAAACACATAGTACTGTATTTGTAACTTCTCAATGCTTGCTATTGTTTCTTTCAAGTTTCCTTATGGTTGCTCGTTTTGATATTCCTCCCTGTTGTAGGAAACAGAAGAGTCTTATGTCTATAAGTAATTCTAATGGATATATAATTTCCGTTATAATAGCGATACTTTGTATTATACTAGGTGTTTCTGGTGAAAATATTTTTGAAGCTGGAGGTTATGGACAAGGCACAAATGAACGAAGTTCACTATATGAATATGGTATAATTTTCATATCATTATCACTTATCTATTCAAAAACACACGCTCAGCGAAATTTAGTCTATTTGCTATGCATATGCTTTATATTGAAAGACTTAATATATGGAGGACGAGTTTCTTCTGTAATGCTTATCCTTGCAGTATTTATGCTTAATTTCTTGAATAAGTTCAGTTTTAAACAGGTGTTGATTGCTGTAGCATGCGGGTATGTCTTTTTTCAATTTTGGGGCTATTTCCGTTCTGAAGCGAGTAGCAGTGGTTTTGATATCAAAGAAGCAGATGGTAATGCTCAATTTGTGATATATGCTTCAATGAGGGTTCATTATCTTATTGAAAATGGTATCTTAAACTTGTCTAATCGAATTTATTCTTTTTTCTGTTTTTTAGCTTCGTCTGTGATACCTTCTAGTTATTTACCAGATATAGCAAATTTATCATCGTATAAGACATCGGAATACTATTCAGGAGGTGGAGGCTTAGTCTCATCTTTTTTCTATTGCTGGGGGTGGATGCCAGGTGTAGTAGTAATAGCAGTTTGGATAGGGAAAGTTATAAATAAATTCTTTCATACAAAATCTATATACTGGAAGTTTTATTCTCTGTTGCTAATAGTTACAACACCGAGATGGTTTGCATATTATCCATCACAGATTTTTAAATATGCAGTATATGGAGTTTTAGCTTTCTATTTGATAAATAAATTATCAAAATCTCCAATTCACCAATAATCTGATTTAAAACATGCCTACTATATTACAAATAAATGTAACAGCCAATTGGGGCAGTACTGGCAAAATAGCAGAACAAATAGGTCAGTGTGCTATGAAACATGGCTGGAACTCTTATATTGCTTATGGACGTTGGTGCAATTCTTCAGAATCTCATTTGATAAAAGTTGGAAATTTCTTGGATATTTTATGTCATTATGGAGTGCAAAAAATAAGAGATAATGAGGGCCTTTGTTCTTGTATAGCAACAAAGTTTCTCGTAAAAAAAATAAAGGAAATAAATCCGAGTATAATACATTTGCATAATATACATGATCATTATCTAAACTACAAAATTTTATTTGAATATTTGAATAGTACTGATATTAAAGTAGTTTGGACTTTTCATGACTGCTGGGCCATTACTGGACATTGTTTTCACTTTGTTTCAAGGAATTGTGAACGTTGGAAATCCATTTGTTATAAATGCCCTTTACAGCATGAATACCCAAAGACAATGCTTGATCGATCTAAAAAAAATTATCTTTTAAAAAAATATTTGTTCACGAATAATAAAAACCTAACGATTGTAGCTTGTTCTGAATGGATTGGAAATCTTGTATCTAAGTCATTTTTGAAGGACAAACCAATTTATGTAATCCATAATGGAATTGATTTGAAAGTCTTTAGAAATAGTAAGAATCTAATAGACAATAATCAAAAAGAAATGTACAGAATATTAGCTGTATCCAATGTGTGGAATAAAGATAAAGGATATGATGATATAATCAATTTAAGGAAGTTGTTGCCAGACGATTGTGAGATAAGCATTATTGGCGTAACAAAAAAGCAACAAGATGATTTACCATTAGGTATTATGGGAATTCAGCGAACACAAAATGTGAATGATTTGGTAAAACTATATTCAAATGCTGATGTATTAATTAATCCAACGTATGCAGATACATTTCCAACAGTTAATCTTGAAGCTTTAGCATGTGGAACTCCTGTTGTCACTTATAGAACCGGTGGATCTCCTGAAGCTATTGATAGAAAAACTGGCATAGTTGTGGAACAGGGTGATATAAACGGACTAGCAGAGGCTATACTTCAATTACGTAAGAAACCTTTATCTAGCACAGATTGTCGGAAAAGAGTTGAAGAATTTTTCGATAAAGATAAATGCTATTCATCATATATAAGATTGTATGAGAATCTGTGTGGGATTAAGTAGAATCCTATATCTGTAAAACACATTCATATTTATTATTCGTTTTTAAAAATCTATACTAAATAAAGATTTAAAATGAAAATACTATACGTTTGTCAATACTTCTATCCCGAAACCTTTCGTGGCAACGACATAGCCTTTCATTGGGCAGAGAAAGGTCATGATGTACACGTGGTAACTGGCATTCCCAATTATCCGAAAGGAAAGTTCTTTGATGGTTATGGGCTATTTAAGAAACGACATGAGGTGATAAATGGCGTGAAGGTGACGCATTTGCCTATCGTGCCACGTGGTAAGGACAGCAAGATTATGCTAATGCTCAACTATTTTAGTTATCTGATTGTTGGGTGGATGTGGATGTTCTTTCATGCTTGGTGGCATAAGTATGATGTAGTGTTTTGTCAGCAATTGTCTCCTGTAATGATGTCGAGTCCAGCTGTGCTTTATAAGAAGTTGAGGCATGTGCCACTCTACACTTGGGTGCTCGATCTCTGGCCAGAGAGCTTGACTGCGGCGGGAGGTATCAGCAATAAGTATGTTTTGGGCTTTTTTGACTGGTTTGTGAAGAGTGAATATAAAAACTCTGACAAGATACTTACTTCTTCACGAAGTTTTGATCAAAGCATCTTGAAATATGGTGATTATCGTGATAAGATAGTCTATTATCCGCAATGGAGTGACTGCTCGTCAAATGCTTCAAACTCAGACTATGTTCTTCCTGAAAAATTACATGAAATCGCAAACTCCGAAAATTTTATCGTAATGTTTGCGGGTGCTGTAGGAGAAGCTCATGGTATGGAGTGTAATATGCAAGCTGCACTGAAAACTAAGGACTACAATTATATAAAGTGGGTAATAGTTGGTGATGGGCGTAAGTTGGAGTGGGTCCGCACGTTTGTGAAGAATAATGGACTTGATAAAACGGTGATAACTCTCGGTCGGTTCCCATCAGAGACGATGCCTATGTTTTTCGAAAAAGCGGATGTAATGCTTGTCTCGTTGACAGACTCCGCTTTGTTTAATATGTATTCACCTGCAAAGATTGCATCGTATATGACTGCAGAACGTCCTATTATTGCTGTTTTGAATGGTGAGGGCGGTGAAGTCGTAAAAGATGCTAAATGTGGTTGGACTGTGAAAGCAGGTGATGCTGATTGTTTAGCAAAACTTGTTGTGGAGCTTTCTCAGATGAACAAGCAGGACTTAATAGAAAAGGGATGCAATGGAAAAGCCTATTATGATAAGTATTTCACAAAAAACAAGTGTTTGAAGAAGTTGGATGAAATAATGAGCTTGCAGAGTTGACAGATTATAAATTTTAGATACGCAATAACTCAAATAATGGAAAAAGGACATTGTATTATATGCCATCGAGACGGCGTGGAACTTTCTGACGAACACGTGATACCTGATGCAATTGGAGGATATTACCACATATATAGTGTATGCAAGGAATGCAATTCTAAATTAGGAAATCAAGTAGACTCTTACTTACTGAAACATTGGTTTATTGTCGGAGCACGACACAATAATAGATTGGCTGGTAAGACTAAGAAAATTCCGAACCCGCTTATTGGAGATGGCGAGATGGAAGATGGTACAAAGGTGAGATTGGAAGAAGACAAAAGCGGAAAACTCGTGACGCATATTTTGCCAACGGCACCTAAAATATCTTCCGATGGAAAGAATGTGACTATAACGCTCGATGAGAAAGATGAAAAACTTGCAGATAATATAAAAAAGAAAGCTTTTAAGAAGATGAAACTCACATCTGGTGCATACAGGTTTGATACAAGCAAGACGGTACATCAGATTATGAATCCTTGGGTGAGGATGCAAGTTGAAATAGATCTGAAGAATTACAAGATTGGTATTCTGAAAATTGCTTATGAATTTGCCGTAGACAAGATTCCAATATATTACATGGATCCTATGGCACGGCTGTATTCAGAGATTTTGCATGATGCCGCTATAGATCGTTTGGATGAAGTGAATTTTGAAGGCGATGGATTGGTTCATGCAGATAAAATGTTGCTTGAGGACTTTATTGATTATAGCAATGTGAATAGGCATATACTAGTGCTTACGAATATCAATGGCAAGTTGTACTGCATGGTAAAACTCTTTCAGAACGTAATGTGCCAAATGATAAGGATGTCAGACAAAGAATATGGAGCAACGAATGGCTTTATATTAGCTTTGAACGACTTTTCGAAACACGAATGCCATTTCTATACAGAGCACGAATTGATAAGGAAATGCGTAAAGAATGAATACGTTGGTGTACATTTTCCAACAGAGGTGGAAAAGATTATAAAAGCTGAGATGGATTCATCGCTAACTATGCAACAAGTGGGATTTGCATGTAATATGAACAATGAGAATATATTCTATGATAATAATGGGGATGCTATTTGTACGCAAAATCATTTAGTAGTTGCTTTAGAGAGAAAAGGTGATGTAGAGAAACACGTAGATGGGAATAAGATTACTTCCAAATACCCCATTCCTGAAGGACTCTCTTTGATGTTAATGCCATCTAAAAGATTGGTTGCACCAGAATGTCTCGTGTATGTAAACGAATTTGAAAAGTTGTGATTATGAATCAAGTAGATAAAGGACTTTTACTATTGGTGAAGTATGCGGTAGACAAATTTTGTGAGGAAACTTTGACCTTGAAAAGTTTGGATTGGACTGAATTAATAGCCCTATCCAATAGACAATGCATTTCTGCATTCGTGGCAGATGGCCTTCAGACTTATCTTACAAGTCATCCAAAGCACCATGTATTTGCTCAAGAGCTGCAGCAGAGAAGATGAAACGCCTGCAATGGATTGGATATGTGGTGAGCTATGAACGTATGTATGCTAAGCATGAATCGACTATTGCGGAGTTGGCACGGATATATGAAAAACGTAACATAGATGTATTGTTGCTGAAGGGTTATGGACTTTCTTTAGATTGGCCTATACCCAATCATCGTGCTGTGGGAGACTTGGACATGTATAATTTTGGAAAATGGAAAGAAGCTGACAGTGTGGTGGAAGAGGTAAACAGTATTAAGGTGGATAATGGACATGAGCATCACACGATTTTTTCTTTTCATGGTGTTCCCGTAGAGAATCATTATGACTTTATCAACACAAAGGCTCACAGAGATGCGCCTGTTATTGAGTCTCGACTAAAAAGTCTTGCAAAGAGAGAAAACTGCAAGGTAATTGATGTGCAAGGTGCTAAAATATACTTGCCATCCGCTGACTTTAATGCCATTTTCCTGATGCGCCATATGGGACAACATTTTGCAGGAGAACATCTTAACTTGCGACAAGTGCTCGATTGGGGCTTTTTTGTTCGTGCGCATCATGAGAAGGTGAATTGGAATGAAACGATTGACTTTCTTAAAGAGGTAGGACTCTATACTTTCTTCAATCAAATAAACGCTATTTGCGTGGACTATTTGGGATTTGCAGAGGATGCTTTCCCAGCTATTGAAAGACGAAAGGAGTTGGAAACGCGCATACTTGCTGACATCTTGCATCCTGAGTTTCCTGCAGAAAAGCCTTCAAAAGGTTTATGGAAGATTCTCACGTTCAAACTGCAACGTTGGTGGCACAATCGCTGGAAGCATCCGCTTGTATATAGAGAGTGGTTGCTACCCATGTTCTTGACGTTGCTTTGGAGTCATCTGAGACGATATAAAACGATAAAGGATTGATTTTTATGACTACATATATTCTTATTTTCATTCTGCTCCTCTTAGCAGAACTCATCTATTTCCGCATTGCTGACAAGTTTAATATTATTGATAAGCCCAATGAGAGGTCGTCGCACACTTCGATAGTGTTGCGCGGTGGGGGCATTATTTTCTTGATCGGTGCTTGGGTGTGGAGTGCGTTCTTTGGCTTTGAATATCCGTGGTTCTTGGCAGGACTCACGCTTGTGGCAGGGGTGAGCTTTGTGGATGATGTGCATTCGCTGCCCGACTCTGTAAGGCTTGTAGCACAATTCGCGGCTGCGGCGATGGCTTTCTATCAGCTGGGCATGCTGCATTGGCAGATGTGGTGGATCGTGTTGGTGGCTCTTATTGTATATGTGGGGGCTACGAATATTATCAACTTTATGGATGGTATTAATGGGATCACGGCGGGCTACTCGTTGGCGGTGCTGGCGCCTTTGGCTATTGTCAATGTGAGGTTGCAACAGTCTGACGTTGATCTATCGTTGATTTATTCTACGATGATAGCTGCTGTGGTGTTCTGCCTTTTCAACTTTCGGCCGAAAGGTAAGGCACGGTGCTTTGCGGGCGATGTGGGTTCGATAGGCATTGCTTTTATTATGCTCTTCTTACTCGGAAGGGTGATTATGCAGACGGGTGATATCACTTGGCTCATCTTCTTGCTCGTGTATGGTGTGGATGGGTGCTTTACGATTGTGCACCGCATCATGCTCCACGAAAACTTGGGCGAGGCGCATCGTAAGCATGCCTTTCAGATTATGGCTAATGAACTGCGGATAGGGCATGTCAAGGTGTCGCTGCTGTATATGGGGCTGCAGTTGGTGGTGTCGTTAGGGTTTATTTATGTGTGTCCTGACTCGGTGCTTTGGCATTGGGGGTATTTGATCGTGGCTTTGGCTGTGCTTGGCATGGTCTATGTGTGGTTTATGAAGCGGTATTATCACTTGCATGAAGAGTATTTGGCTTCGCTGAAATCATAATAGTTTCACGTAATGAAGTCAAGAAGAAAGGTATTAATGAAAGATTAATGTTTGATTAATGGGCATTAATGTTCAGAACAAGCGCGGAGCGCAACTCATGGTGTGCATACTTCTTGATTAGTGGATAACGCCGACGCGGGGACGCGTCGCCCACGGAACTGGCTGAAAGCAATTGGTATTGATAGAACATTAATCTCCATTAATTGTTCATTAATCTTTCATTAATCTTTCATTAATTTTATGCTGAAGTTATTGCAGAAAGAAATTCATGAGCGATTCATGATAATTCATGACCCAAATTATGCAGAAGAAAGGCATTAATGAAAGATTAATGAAAGATTAATGAAAGATTAATGGGCATTAATGTTCAAAAAAGCGCGAAGCGCAACTTACCGAGTAGGTGAACTTATTTCGCAGTCAAAGGCGGATACGCAGAATGATGATATTCTTGCGTATCCGCCTTTGTTGTGTAAGCACCCCAAGGCACAAAATCTCATATTTTTGCCAATCTTATAGGAATATGTGCTACATTTGCATGGAAAAGAGGAAAAAGGTGATTATTAGATATGAAATATCCTATTGGCATACAAGACTTTAAGAGTATACGCGAGGGAGGTTTTGTCTATGTGGACAAGACAGACTTGGTGTATCGGATGGCTAATGAGGGCAAGATCTACTTTCTGAGTCGCCCACGGCGGTTTGGCAAGAGCTTGCTCGTCTCTACGCTGAAGTATTACTTTAATGGTGATAAGGAGCTCTTCCAAGGGCTTGCCATCGATGGGCTGGAAAGGGAATGGACGCAGTATCCCGTGTTTCATATCGACTTTAATGGAAACGACTTTACGAAGAGTGGAGACGTTTTGCCTAATCTGATAAGAGGCACCATAGAGTGTTGGGAAAAACAATATGGCTATCAAGGAAATGAAGCTTTTGATTATGGCAAACGTTTTACCGACTTAATGAAACACGCACACCAAGTTACGGGCCGACCTTGCGTGGTGCTCATCGATGAATACGACAAACCCTTGCTCGACGTGCTCGACTCTGGGCAGATGGCCGTAGGCGATAATGGGCAAGAACGCTTGATAGAGGATGTCAATCGCGAAGCGCTCAAGGGCTTCTATTCCGCCTTCAAGGCTGCTGACCAAGACTTGCGCTTCGTACTGCTTACGGGTGTGACTAAGTTTTCGCAGGTGAGTGTGTTCAGCGGGTTTAACCAGCCTGAGGATATCAGTATGAGCGCTCGCTATGATGCGATCTGTGGCATTACGATGGAAGAACTGGAGGAGACGTTCCGAGAGGAGATAGAGAGCATGGCAGATGATATGAATATGTCAGCTTCAGAGATGCTTCAGAGACTGAAACGGCACTATGATGGATATCACTTTAGTAAGAAAATGACTGATATCTTCAATCCGTTTAGCTTGCTGAATGCATTAAATAGTAAGGATATTGCAGATTACTGGTTTCGCACGGGTACGCCCAGCTATCTCATTCGTCTGCTCAATCATACGGATGAGAACTTGAACGATCTGACGGGGAAGTATTACGACACCGCGGAGTTCGTTGACTACAAAGCTGATGTGGAGCGCCCCTTGCCCATGATCTATCAGAGTGGCTACTTGACCATCAAGGATTACGACCCGATATCCAATTCTTACTTGCTCGACTTGCCCAACAACGAGGTGAAGAAAGGCTTCCTGACGCTGATAGCCTCCAACTACTTGGGTTCGCGAGAGTCGGCGGGCACCTTGGTGATACAGCTCGTAAGAGCCCTCGTACGCGACGACCTCGAAGCATGGCGCAAAAGCCTAACAGCCTTTTTTGCAAGTATTCCTTACTCTATGCGTCGTAAGGGCGATGAGCGAGAGCGTGAACGCTATTTCCACTACACGTTTTACTTGATCTTCCGCATCCTCAGCACTTACCTCACGCTCACCGAACTTCAGCAGAGCGAGGGGCGTGCCGACTGCGTGGTAGAGACAGACAAAGGCATTTATATCTTTGAGTTTAAGCTTGATGGAACGGCAGTTGAGGCCTTACAGCAGATAGAAGATAAGGGCTATGCTCGTGCATATGCTGCTGATGCACGCCCTGTGCGCAAGGTAGGCATAAGTTTCTCTTCGCAGACGGGAACCATCGACGATTGGCAGGTGGCTCCTTAAGCCTGCTTGCTCTTAAATATAAAATGTATACGGCTGAACGCTCTCGTAATGAGCGCTCAGCCTTTTTTGTATATAGGGTGGAAGTTTCCTCTTGATTATGCGTTTGAAGGATGATTAGTATTGAGTAGAGAGCACTGAGTAGTAACGAATATGCCACAAATCCTCGCATTTCTTGCCCGTATCTTAGGAATATGTATTACATTTGCATGGGAAAGGTGGGGGAGGGGATTGTGGAATGAATCGTCAGCGAGGCATTCCGGTGAGGGGAGAGAAAGCCTTTTATAGAAAGCACGCATGGTGAATGCGGGTGGCTCTACGATTTTACGAATGATTGCTACTTATCAGATATGAAATTTCCTATTGGCATACAAGACTTTAAGAGTATACGCGAGGGAGGTTTTGTCTATGTGGACAAGACAGACTTGGTGTATCGGATGGCTAATGAGGGCAAGATCTACTTTCTGAGTCGCCCACGGCGGTTTGGCAAGAGCTTGCTCGTCTCTACGCTGAAGTATTACTTTAATGGTGATAAGGAGCTCTTCCAAGGGCTTGCCATCGATGGGCTGGAAAGGGAATGGACGCAGTATCCCGTGTTTCATATCGACTTTAATGGAAACGACTTTACGGTAGGGAATACCTTGGCAAATAAGTTAGAGGCCTGTGTGGAGACGTGGGAAAAACAATATGGCATTGAGGGTAACACGCTGCATGGAGTCGGAGAACGCTTTATTCATGTCTTAGCTCGTGCGCATGAACAGACGGGCCGACCTTGCGTGGTGCTCATCGATGAATACGACAAGCCCTTGCTCGACGTGTTAGATACAGACTATAAGGTCTGTGTGAATGGGCAAGAACGCTTGATAGAGGATGTCAATCGCGAAGCGCTCAAGGGTTTCTATTCCGCCTTCAAGGCTGCTGACCAAGACTTGCGCTTCGTACTGCTTACGGGTGTGACTAAGTTTTCGCAGGTGAGTGTGTTCAGCGGGTTTAACCAGCCTGAGGATATCAGTATGAGCGCTCGCTATGATGCGATCTGTGGCATTACGATGGAAGAACTGGAGGAGACGTTCCGAGAGGAGATAGAGAGCATGGCAGGAAAGTATAAGGTGCCGTATGACGATATGATGCATATGCTGAAGCAGCAATATGATGGCTACCACTTTAGCGATGAGATGACTGATATCTTCAATCCCTTCAGCCTGCTCAATGCTTTTAGCAATCGCAAAATGGACGATTACTGGTTTCGCACGGGCACGCCCAGCTATCTCATTCGCCTGCTCAATCATACGGATGAGAACTTGAACGATCTGACGGGACAGTATTACGACACCGCGGAGTTCGTTGACTACAAAGCTGATGTGGAGCGCCCCTT
>CALEKA010000082.1 GCA_937898715.1 uncultured Prevotella sp. | reverse complement strand
TTGATGCCGACGCGGGGACGCGTCGCCCCCGGTATTGGCTGAAAAGTTGTTTGCTTGCTCTTGATGCCGACGCGGGGACGCGTCGCCCCCGGTATTGGCTGAAAAGTTGTTTGCTCGCTTTTGATGCTGACGCGGGGACGCGTCGCCCCCGGTATTGGCTGAAAAGTTGTTTGTTTGCTCTTGATGCCGACGCGGGGACGCGTCGCCCACAGAACTGGGTGAAGGTTTGCCAGTATGTAATACTTAATACTTAATACTTAGTATGTAATACTTAATACTTGCTTACAATCTGTAAGCTGCCGTGCACATGATAGAGTTGCCGGCTTGGTGGTATTTGGCGTAGGAGATGCCGAATTGGAATCGCTTCACGTTGATGCCAGCACCGGCAGAGATGCCTGCCCAGTGAGAAGATCCCGAAGCTTTGAGCTCGTAGGCACGGCGGAAGTTGTAGCCCAGGGAAAGGTAGAGAAAGTCGGTACAGGTGATGTCGATGCCTGCCACCACGTGGTTGAGCAATAGCTTGCTTGTGCTCACCTTCTGGCTTTTACCCGCTTCGGGCTCCTCGGTCAGTGCGTAGTAGCTTCGCTTCCATCGGGTGAGGTCGGTCAGCGTCAGGTGGAAGCGTACGGGCAGATGCGCCATGCCCTTGCTCAGTCCGAGCGAGAGGGTGAAGGGTAGGTGGGTGTGTACGCGATCGTCGTAAGCCTTGAGCTGTGTGCCCACATTCTCTGCAGAGGCAGAGAGCGAAAGGTCGTTTTCCTCGTCGAGATAGTTCACACCGAGATCCACCGCCATGGCTATAGACGAATAGTCTGCCAGGTTGGAGAAGATGAACTTGAGGTTGGCTCCGCCGCTCCAGCGGTCGGTGAGCAGATAGCTGTAGCCTGCTCCGATGACGAAGTCCTTGGCGCTGAATGTGCCCGTGACGTTGCCCACTTCGTCGGTCTCGTCCATCTTGCCATAGTTCATGAGTTGCACCCCTGTGGCGAGCGTGTGGCGCTGGCCAAAAGCCTTAGTGAAGTGCGCTCCCATCCATGTGCTTCCGCTGGCATAGGTCATGAAGTTGAGCGCGAGCGATTTGTCGCTCACGTTGGCATAGAGTGCGGGGTTGGCCCATCCAGCCGAGGGCGTGTCGTCGATGAGCGAAACGTTTTGTCCGCCGAGGGCTGCCGTGTGGGTGGAGGTGGGAAGTTTCAGAGAGTTGAACGAGGATGAATACTCTTGTGCCATCGTGGTGCTCATGGGGAGCAACATTAGGAGTATCGCCAGGAGTCTGTGGGTCATTTTTTCTGATTTGTCAAAATAGTGGGTGCAAGCTGCTTCTATTACTTAATCGGCAAGATGAAGTGAATATTGCCTTGCAAAGGTACATTTTTTATTGGGCTGAGGCAAATAGCGAGGACTTATATATTCATCCCTCGCGCGCGTACGTACAGAGAGTTTTGAGGGCGAAAAGGTCTGTATCTGTCACTCGCTGTATCGTAATGCTTTGAATATCAATGTATAACGTCTGTATCGCAGGCAGATTTGCCTACACTTTGCTTGCACTTTGCCTACACTTTGCTTGCACTACTCCGGGTGGTGAGTCGTGCTGCTGCCTGCTTTGTGGGCGACGCGTCTCGCGTCGGCACGGTCACTATTTGTGCAGCGAAAAATGTGCATGGAACTACAAGATTCCTCTCATGGAGGCTGCAAAACTCTGCCCAGGGATAATTTTAACTCGACCCAGGGATAATTTTAACTCTGCCCATAGATAATTTTTTCTCGACCCAGGAATAGTGAAAACGGCTTCGGGGGATAATTGGCAAGACCTTTAGGGGAAAAATGAGACCGAATGAGGCAGGAGTGCAAGCAAATACGGGTCTCCTACACTGACTGAAGTTGCTGATACTCAGCAGAAAGATGTGCACGAAGTGATGGGAGCGGGGGAATGGAAAGTAAAAACTTGCTGTAATGTGCGGGCGCGCATACGCGAGGACTTTACGACCGAAGCGAAGGAACTTGACGGACGAGGGGCTAAGTCTGAACTGTGAGAACGAAAAAAGAGTGTACAGTTTGTACACTCTTTTTGGTTGCTATGCAAGGATGTTGCACCTTTGCAGTGGGTTTAGAAATTAGAGTAAGATCTGCAGTTAATTGACCGTCACTTCATGAATGCCCGTCGTGGTGCGTATGATCTCGTAGTTGCCACATTCGGCGAATGCTTCTGGCGAGATGTAGGTGACCGAACTGGGCACGTAGATGCGCTTCAGGTTGGGGCAGCGCTCTACGGCATAGTCTTCTATGCGCTTGGTGCCGTCGGCCACTACGATCTCTTCAAGGTTGTCGAGATAGTAGAGCGTGTTCTTGTCCATCACCTCCATGGGGCGAAGTTCCACGCGACGTATGCCAGCAGGCACGTAGTAGGGGTATTCCTGACCCTTGTAGTAGACCACGCCCTTGTACGACTCAAGCTCCGAATTCTGCGGATCCACCTCTACAGCCTCTAGCAGCGGACACTGATGGATGAGGCTTTCGGGATTGTTGCCAAAGGTGGTGATGTTGCGGCCCACGATGAGCTGCGTGATGCTGCTCGGGATCTCCTCTGTGGGCTGGAACGAGGATATCTGCAGTCCGCTCACGCTGTAGGGCACGGTGACGGACTCGTCGGCAGTGATCTTCACGCTCTGTACGTTGAGGCGGCTCTCTTGATAGTTGTAAGTGAACTGGTCGTCCTCGAAGAGGGTGAAGTCCATGCGGATGGGCACGAGTTTGCTCTGATAGGTGCTTAGGCTGGAAGCCTCGTACTCGGCATTGTTGGTGGGGTCGCTCACGTACCATTCGCCATCGGCATATACGTAGTTCCAAGCGTGGCCGCCTGCGGGAACGAGCCATCCGTTGGCTATGAAGCAGGGTATGCCTTGGGTGAGGAGCATGGTCTTGAGCAGATTGGCGTAGCCTTGGCATACGCAGCGTTTGTACTTAAACACTTCGTAGGGCTTGAGGTAGGCAGGGTCGCTCCAGGCGTAGCTCACGTTCTTCGTGATCCACTCGAAAATGTTGCGATAGGTCTTATAATCATCGTTTCCCTCCTTGAGATTCTTGTCTACAAAGTCTTTGATCTCGGCAAACTGTGCATCGGTGATCTCGGTCTCGCCCATCTCAAGTGCTTGCTTAGGGTCGATCTTTTGCAAGATTTGCCACACGGCCTGTGCGCCATTGGTGCTGAGGGCTTGCGAGCCGTCGGGCTGAGGATATTCTATGCCTGTGGCAGACTTGATGGATGGGGTGGAGGCGGGGGCTGGGCAGATGGTGAAGTTGTCGTCGGACGAGTCGGTCTGGCAGCCGGCAAACAAGAGGGCTGCGGGGAGGATGAGGTAAGAGAGTTTCATTGAGTAATCATGTGTTTGTTGAAGGAAGCGTGAAGCTCCGTGTTTTCCAGCCGCTAAGTTCGGCATTTATTCTGAAAGTGCAAAGGGAATGGGTGAGGAATATTTCAGCTTATACGGGGGGCGTGTCTCTTTAGCCAATACAGGGGAAGGCGCGTCTCTTCTGCCAATTCTGTGGGCGACGCGTCTCGCGTCGGCGGCAGGAGTTCTTTCTTTTGCGAACGAGAAGTGAACCCATAGGAAGTGGGGGCGAAGCGTCTCGCTTCGGCTTTTCACGCGAGGCTCGATGCCGAAGCGGGAAAAAGGATCTGCCTGTATCATCTAACGCCGCCTCGGGCATTGAGCCCTCGGCGCCGTGCCGAACCGGGACGGTTCGCCCCCACTGCCTATGAACTTACCTCTTGCTCGCTGGCGATGCCGACGCGAGACGCGTCGCCCACAGAACTGGGTGAATGGCAAAAGGTAAACTCATAAACTTATAAACTCATAAACTTATAAACTCATTAAACCCATAAACTCATTAAACTCATAAACAAAACAGGCGCCCCTCGCGATGAGGAACGCCTGTTCTGAAAGAGTATTAATCAGACGGTGTGGGTGTTAGAAGATTACCTTCTGACCGTCTACGATGTATACGCCTTTGGCTGCTTTGCTAACGCGACGACCGCTGAGGTCGAAGATAGCTTTGGGAGCCTTTACGCCGTTGACAACAGAGGCAATGGCTGTGGGCAGACCATTGGTGAGGTCGAGCTCGAGCGTTTCGCCAGCCTTGATGTTGTAGGTCTTCACAGTGTTGTTGTAACGTACCTTTACGGTGCGATCCTGCTGGAGGTTGTTGGTCACCTTAGCAGTAGTTGCCTTGCCGTCGGTCCATTCTTCGTCAACGGTGTAGTTGCCCTGAGCCTTGAGGCCCTTCACGCTGCCCTGCTTCCATGCTGTGGGGAGTGCGGGGAGGATGGTGATCACGTTGTCGTAGCTCTGGAGGAGCATTTCTGCTACACCGCTTGTGCAACCATAGTTACCATCGATCTGGAAGGGTGAGTGAGCATCGAAGAGGTTGTAGTAGCAACCGCCCATGTTGCCCATTACGATAGAGTAAGAACCTGAGTGGCGGAGTGCGAGAGAGAGGTTGCGACGAGCGTTGTCGCCATCGAGTGCACGAGCGTAGGTGTTGGTCTGCCAGCCCATTGACCATCCCGTCACGTCGCCGTTACGAGCAATCTGACCGTTGTAGGCAGCCTGGAAGAACTTCACGCTGTCGGCATCGGTAGCAAATGCGCTTACCTGGTTGAAGGGGAAGAGACACATGAGGTGAGAGAGGTGGCGGTGACCCGGATCAGAGAGTGCATTGTTCTTCCATTCTGAGATGCAAGGCTTCTTCTCGCTCCAGTTTACGCCGCCGGGGTTGTACTGCTCAATCCAGAGACCCTTGTCGAAGTTCTGATAGAGATCGTCGAGTTCTGCCATCTGCTCTGCAGTGATGGGCGATTCGTCGCCGAGCTCTGCTTGAGCGAGGTAGAGATCCTTCAATCCTTCGTAGGCAGTCTGCTGAGCAAAGGCGGTCACGTCGGTACTTCCGTGCTCGGGGCTCCATTCGTTCTTGATCTCATAGAGACCCTTGCTGTCCTTAGTAGCGATGTCCTTGGTGAAGAGGGCATTGGTGTACATCACGGGGATGGCCTTCTTGAGGAAGTCGCGGTCGAGTGTGTACTCGTAGTAGCGCCAGAGGTGGGTGCAATACCATGCACCGAGAGTCTTCATGCGATTGTTCTCCCATGTAGAAGAACCGCCGAAGATGTTGTTCTCTACGGCTACAGTCCAACCCTTAGTACCAGACTTCAGCTTCTGAGCCAAAGCATTCCAAGGA
Source organism: uncultured Prevotella sp. (assembly GCA_937898715.1). Classification (GTDB taxonomy): domain Bacteria; phylum Bacteroidota; class Bacteroidia; order Bacteroidales; family Bacteroidaceae; genus Alloprevotella. The sequence goes on along the minus strand of CALEKA010000082.1, from coordinate 17,496 downwards.
GAGTTGGGAGCTGAGGCGATGTCGATGATGTGGTTGAGGAAGGGGAGGTGCATCTCGCTGAGGTTGGTGGGGTCGGCGGGCCAGTAGTTCATCTGTACGTTGATATCAGCGTGTACGTCGCAGTGCCAGAAGTTGGTGTTGGAACGGTCGTTCCAGATACCCTGGAGGTTGCTGGGGGCGTGGATGCTGGTGTCGAGGTTGGCACCGATGGTGAAGTAACGACCATACTGGAAGTAGAGGCTTTCGAGGTAGAGACCGTCGTTGGTGGTCTTGTTGGCGTCGTCGGCGTAGTACTTCACGAGTTGTTCAGTAGTCTTGTCAGTGCAAGGAGTAGCGAGGTTGAGGTCGACACGGCCCATGAGTTCTGAGAAGTGATTCTCGTGGTCGGTGAGCAGGGTGTTGTATTCCTTAGCAGCGGCTGCGGTAATGCGGTCCTGCACCTTGGTGGCGATGGCGTCGGCAGTTTCGCCGCTTACGCAACCGCTCTTCGAACCGTCGTAGTCAGTGGCGGCAGCCATGATGAGGTTGGCCCAAGTGGCACCTTCTACGAGGATACCATCGTCGGTCTTGCTGATGGTAGCGCCTTCGCTTGCAAGTACCTTGAATGCGGTGTTGTAGCTTACGATGTTGAGCTTGCCATTGAAGCTTGCTCCGCCATCTTCGGTATAGGTCACAGCGCTTGCGCTGATCTGATTGTCGGGAGAGTAAGCGAAGAGAAGCTTCAGCTTGTCGTTGCCCTGAGCTTCGTAGTGTGCTACGAACACCTTGTCGGTAGACGATACGAAGTAGCGACGAGCGTAAGTGGTCTGCTCGTCAGAGCTCTTGTAGTTTACACCGCCTACGCCCTTCATGATGTCGAGGTAGCGGTTGTAAGCCTTCACGGGCTTCGTATTGTCAGCGAGTGAGAAGGCTTCGCTCTTGTCCGTTACGACGATAGAGCCGAAGTTCTGGTAGTAGCCCTGGTTAGAGTTGGCAGTATTGCCAGCCCAGAGAGTCTTCTCGTTGAACTGAATTTCGTCCTTATAGAGGCTACCACGGAAGGTGGTACCAATCTGGCCGTTGCCCAAGGGAAGGGCGTATTCCATCCAAGTATCCGATACGTTGCTGTGAGCCACGGGCACGTTGTACCAGAGAGCGTAGTCGCTGATGTCGGTGGGACGAGTGCCTGCTTCTACGGTGTTGAATTCAGAGTAGAGGAAGTCGTCGGTGGGAACGATAGGGGTGATGTAGAACTGTGAACCCTGATCGTTGTTGGTAGCGGCAGAGCTATTCCAGAGAGCGAGGTAGTTGCCACGCTGGTTGAAGTAGTTGTTGGCCGAACCAGAGAGCTTAATATAGCTGGGCTGAGTGCCGTCGAGCACGATAGTGCCATTGAAGGTAGTAGTAACGGCGCTTGTGATGTCGTCTGCTGCATACATCTTGGCACGAGCATCGCCTTCGCTACCTGTCATACCCAGGATGTTGCCTGCGCCAGCTTCGCCTGCTGAGATGAAGCTGTAGGTGTTGTCGGCATTCTTGATGATGTGCCACAAGCCGTTGAGACTGTTAGGCGCTTTTGAGTTGCTAAGCAAGAGGCCATTGTTGTCCTTATATCCGTCTTGCAGGCTTACGTAGCCACCTTTGCCATTCTTGATGGTGTAGTAAGTTTCGAGTGATGCTACGAAAGCATCAGCATCGGTCAAGAAGAACTGTGAGGGATTCGACGTCTTCTCCCAACGTACGATATTGTCGCCATCGCCTTGCATGTGGAGGCTGTTGCGGTTGGCATCGGAGCAACTTTCGTCGTAGATCATGCAGTAGCCGTTGGTGGCAGAAGCTGCTATGGTATAGACGCCAGCTTGGTCTTTGCTAACCATGCTTACTGCAGTGTTGTTGCTGGAAGGAATAGATCCTGCATAGAGGCCTTCGTCAAGGTTCTTCAAGAGATATTTGCCGTCTTGACCTTCTACCTTTTCAAAGGTCCATACGTGGCTCTTCAAATATTTACTACCGCTACGGCCCATCGTAGAGCCTTTACTATAGATGAAGAGGTTGGGGTATGCCTTGCTGCTGATAAAGAAGGGCTTTCCTGCGATGTCTGTGCCCTGACGAGTGGCAGTGTCGAGCGCAGTGAGGGCTTCTTGGAGTGTGGTGATAGCAGCCTGCAAGTCTTCCTTCGTAGTAGGAGTAGTGGAGGGGATAGCCTTCACTGCTTCTGTTGCGTCAGCATAGAAATACTTGTATGCGGCAGCGGCGCGAATCTGAGCTACGAGATTCTTGTAGTCGGTCTGCAATTCAGCGAGTGTACCGCTGGCTCCTTCGAAGTAAAGCTGATTGCCGATGTCGCCTACTTGCCACTCTCCGAGTTCCTTGCCTGCGCCCTGACCACCAAACTGGTTCATGCAATTGCTTTGACCCACACGCTGGAGTTCATAGTATTTGTCGGCAGAACCATTGATGATCTTCAGCTTTACAGCTTCAGATTGGGTGGCTGTGGTAGTGAATCGGCTTGATGAGGAATTGAATGTTACGTAGTTGCCGAGCTTGCTCTTTAGGATGAAGCTCGACTGCGTGCCGATTAACTGATACTGTGTGGCGTCGCCTGTGCTTGCCACTGTCAGCATCTTGTTGCCCGCTCCTTGGTCACCCAAGTATGCACCCCCTTGCTTGAATTTTATGGGGTAGTACGTGGGATTGTCCTCAGTACTGAAATCGGGCAACGAACTCTGCGCACCTGCCATGAGGAAGGCGAACAGTGCGAAGAAGAAAAGGGTAAATCTTCTCATAGTCGTTGTAGTGTTGATGGATTATTATTTGTAGAATTGTTGTTTTTCGTAGTTTACGAGAAAGCCTCTGTATATTACGTATTTCTTTTTACGTAAATTACGCCACAAATGTACAACATTCCTACATTATTTGCAAGGTGAGGCGCGCATTTTAACTAAAAGAGAACCGCAAGGCGGAACATCGTGCTCTGTCTTGCGGTTCTGATTTCGGTTTTTATTGCAGTTCTGGCTGCGGTTCTGGCTGCATTTCTGATTGCAGCCCAGGTTGCGCTTTTGTTTGCTGGTATGTGCACAGAGTCTGTGCAGGGAGCGATATGAGTCGTCGCTCTCATAGACGAGGCATTGGGCGGGGCGTTAGTCGCTCATATTTTGCCAAATGCCGCTGTGCGTCAGATCGGTGTGCTTGTTTGAGAGACCATCGCTGCCGCCAGTGTCGGTGGTGTCTTCTTCATGTGTGCCCAGCTTCGAGAGGGCAAGAAGGCCTTCGGTGGCGAATCTTATGGTGGTAGTGATGGGCTGGATATATGATTTTTTCATTGTTCTCGGTTATTTGTAAGTTGGAAATGTTAGGGATGAGACATCACTTGATGAATACTTTCTCACCATTGGCTTTTACAAAAATGCCGTGGGCGGGGCATGGTACGCGACGACCTTGCAGGTCGAAGTAAGCGTTTGCCTCGTTGCCGGCAGTGCTTGCTATGGTTGTGGCAGAATGGATGCCCGTAGTCTGACCGAAGTTGAAGAGCAGTACGGGAGCGGCTTCGCTGCCCGTGGTAGAGCCGTAGTAGGCTTTGTTGGCTTTGATCTCGCGGTCGGTGGTAGAGGTCACTTTGTATAGACCGATGCCTTGGCCGCCATTCTTCAGTACGTAAGCCGTAGCATCGTCGGCAATGGTGGTCGGTGTGAGCGTACCCTTTAGGGCTGTGGTGAGGGCTGCGTCAGTGTTGTCATAAGCGATGGTAAACTTGTACGGAGTCTCGCTGCCTGCGCCTTCGAGGATGACGGGAGTCTGTGCGGGGATAATGCCCGAAGTGATTTCGGTCAACTTAATCTCGCTTTCGCTTGCTGTTCCAGTGTATGCCTTCACGCCCTCGGGAATATTTACTGCCATCGGCAAGTTCAGCGTGGCGTATCCTGCGGCGCTGATGGTGACGGGGATCTCGGAAACTTCTTGGATGAGGAAGTTGTTGGATGATCCATCGTTGCCACCATCCCATGCAACCACGTGATTGTCTTCATTACGGCATGAAACGTAGCCATCGGCTGAAGAGTTTGATTTGTCTACTAAGGCTACAGCGCTCGCCACGTTAACTTTCGATGATGATGTGTTGAGGATGAATTCTCCGCGTGTCCCGCTTTCGGGCACGATACGCATCCAAGTCTGTGTGCCATTTGTGTTGCTCAAGTAGTTCTTAGAGTTAGAGCCCTTGATGTAGTATCTGTCTGTTTTGCCTTCAGCGGTCAGTTGCTCGAATTGCCATAATGCGGGGACGATGTTGGCAGCTAATGTGCCGTGTGCAAGCGCGTTGTTACCCGTATCTTCGTTTGTTTCGCTATTCTCTTTTTTAGTATCGCCGTAGCTCTCAGACAAATATTTACCATTTGCAGGACCACGCACACACTTGATGGTGTAGTACTTTCCTGTTTCGGGGAGCATGGTCGTAGTTGCAGCAATAGCTTCTTCCAAGGCTTTGTACTTAGCAGCTTTCTCGTCTGCAGAAGCATTTTTGAAGGCAGTAAGGGCTGTTGTAAGATTGTCTGTCACCTTAATGTAGCCAATGCCGTTAGAAGGGTTCTCTGTTTTCTTGATGATAGCAGCGTCCCAATCGTCGGTGTATGTAGAAATATCTGTGATGAGCTTAAAGCATGAAGCTTGTGCGGACGTTTCCCAACGTACGACGCCGTTACCAACAGGGCTGTTATTCCAATTGACCATGTGCCAAGCATTGACAGTAGTGTTTCCACTTTTGTATGTGCAGTTGGCATCGTATATGTTGCAGTAGCCTAATGTGCCGCTATAGGATATGGTGAAATTACCAGCGTTTGCTTCATCTGTAAGTGGAAAGGATAAGTTGTTCTTTGTGGGGACAGCACCTACGTATTTCCCGTAATAGTTGCTATAAATCTTGAATGTGCCATCACTATTCTTCTTGAGCGTGAAGAGAAAACGATAACTATCTAATGCATCGCTTGCTCCCAAGTGGCCTCCGCCTACGTTATTACGGTTGGTCTCTTTAGCAAATACGTAGAGAGAGTGTAGTTGATTACCAAAGATGACTGCTGTATTGTTGGCGATCTCTGTAAAAGGTTCAGATGAAAGGAATGTGTTACTTGCTGTGCGAATAGCCGTGAGAACTTCAGTGGTTAATGCGTCTTCGGTATTGTATTGAGTGTATGCTGCTTGCAGAGCATCGTAAGCGGTCTGAGTGTAATAAAAAGGTTTACCTACAATTGAAGCGTAGGTGTCAATCAAAGATTTTAGTGCTACTGCTGCTTGTTTCTGAGTGGTTACTTCCTCTACCTCAAAAAGCGAACCTCCATCTATTTTGTAAGGACCTACTTTGTTGTCGCTATCATAGCTGTTCCACGAATCTTGTGTGTCGCCATAGGATGTGCTTTTTGAGAATGCGATGCCTGTGCTGCTGCCGTTGCTTGCGGCTTTCACGTACCAGTCGATGCCGGAAGAGGTCCATGAGCTGAAGTCGGCCATGAGGTTGTTGGTAGCGGCGTTGTGTATCTTCAGTACGGTCACGCCCTCTACATCGGTGGTGGCGCTTCCTGCGGTGAAATAGAAGAAGCAGTTCGCTGTGAGAGTGCTGCTCTGACGGATGAAGTCTGCGTCAGTGTTCCAATAAAGGTATTTGCCTGTACGAGTGTTTTTGATGGTGTAAAAATGGGTGTTGCCCTCGGTGCTTAGCGTGGGGATCGTTTGCGATCCAGCCCATGCCGCTGCTGCTCCTACGAAGAACGTGAGGAGTAGTGTGATCAAAAAGTGTGTAGATCTTTTCATCATTTTGCGTTTGTATTAGAGTTTTTAATGATGCGGCAAAAATAATGTATAATTGTTAATGAGGCAAACAGGGGGAGGTAAAGTATGTTAAAAGATTAATGGGCGGAGTGTTTTTTAGGGCTTGAGGTGGGGAATCGGTAGGTTTTGACACGAAAAATGCCTCGGCGGTGAGGCCGAGGCATTGTATGAGGTGGATGGGGAAGCTCCTTGATGGGGAATGATTGCAATCCTATTGTAGTAAGTTGCGCTTCCTATATATAATAGGAGTATTCTCTATCTATATATTAGAAGTATTCTCTATCTGTATAATAGGACTATTCCCTATCTATATAATAGGACTATTCCCTATGTCGTTCCCCTCCTATAGAGGAATCGTCGGGGATTAGTGGCAGCAGGTGCAGGGCTTGAGTTGCTTGAAGAAGTCGTTGCCCTTATCGTCTACGAGGATGAATGCGGGGAAGTCTTCTACGGTGATCTTCCAGATGGCTTCCATGCCGAGTTCGGGATATTCTACGCAGTCGATGCTCTTGATGCAGCTCTGTGAGAGTACGGCTGCTACGCCACCGATGGTGCCGAGGTAGAAGCCGCCGTGCTTCTTGCAGGCTTCGGTCACGATGTCGCCGCGGTTGCCCTTGGCAATCATTACGAGTGAACCGCCGTGATCTTGGAATTCGTCTACGTAGGGGTCCATACGGTTGGCTGTGGTGGGGCCCATTGATCCGCAGGGGTAGCCAGCTGGCGTCTTGGCAGGTCCGGCATAGAGGATGGGGTGATCCTTGAAGTACTGGGGCAGGTCTTCGCCAGCGTCGAGGCGTGCTTTGAGTTTGGCGTGAGCGATATCGCGGGCCACGATGATGGTGCCCTTGAGGCTTACGCGGGTGCTTACGGGGTACTTGGTGAGTTCGGCGCGTACGGCGTCGATGCCCTTGTCGAGGTCGATCTCGATGCCCTTGGTGCCTTCACCCGGACGGCGGAGTTCTTCGGGGATAAGCTCTGAGGGGTTGCTGTCCATGCGCTCGAGCCAGATGCCGTCCTTATTGATTTTAGCCTTGATATTGCGGTCGGCAGAGCAGCTTACGCCCATACCGATGGGGCAGCTTGCGCCGTGGCGGGGCAGACGAATCACGCGGATGTCGTGAGCCAAGTACTTACCGCCAAACTGTGCGCCGAGTCCGATCTTGTGGGCTTCGTGGAGGAGCTTCTCTTCGAGGTCGATGTCGCGGAATGCGCGTCCGGTTTCGTCGCCCGTGGTGGGCAGGCTGTCGTAGTACTTGATAGAGGCGAGCTTCACGGTGAGGAGGTTTTTCTCTGCGCTGGTGCCACCGATTACGAATGCGATGTGGTAGGGCGGACAAGCTGCTGTGCCGAGGCTCTTCATCTTCTCTACGAGGAAGGGTAGGAGTGTGCCTTCGTTTTGGATGGTGGCTTTGGTCATGGGGTAGAAGTAGGTCTTGTTGGCAGAGCCACCGCCTTTGGCTACCATGACGAAGCGGTATTCGTCGCCTTCGCAGGCTTCGATGTCGATTTGTGCGGGGAGGTTGCAGCGAGTGTTTACCTCGTCGTACATGTTGAGGGGTGCGTTCTGCGAGTAGCGCAGGTTGTCTTGTGTGTAGGTGTTGTACACGCCGAGGCTGAGAGCTTCTTCGTCTTCAAAGTCGGTCCATACGCGCTGACCCTTTTCGCCGTGGATAATGGCAGTACCTGTGTCTTGGCAGAAGGGGAGGATGCCTTTGGCGGCAGTTTCGGCGTTGCGCAGGAACTGGAGTGCAACGTATTTATCGTTTTCTGAAGCTTCGGGGTCAGAGAGAATCTTTGCCACCTGGAGGTTGTGCTCGCGGCGAAGCATGAATTCCACGTCGTGAAAGGCTTGCTGTGCCAACTGTGTGAGGGCTTCTTTGCTAACCTTGAGGATGGTCTTGCCTTCAAACTCGCTTGTGCTAACGCCTTCTTTGCTTAGGAGGCGATACTCGGTGGTGTCCTTGCCCAACTGGAACATAGGAGCATACTTAAACTCTGGAGTTGTTGCCATGGTGTGTTATGTTGTATGTCTTAGTAGAATATGTATGTTTACGAGGGCAAAGTTACGACTTATATTGAGATATTGCTCATGCAGCATACAAAAAAACTGCACTTCGCAGGTCTCTCTTGTGGGGAGAAATATACGAAGTGCAGTAAACGCGTTATATATGAAATTTTAAAACATCCAATGTGCGAAAGGCATTACATCATGCCGCCCATGCCGGGGTTGGCCATAGGCATTTCGGGCTTGTCTTCCTTCTTGTCGCAGATGACGCACTCTGTGGTGAGGAACATGCCTGCTACGGAGGCGGCGTTTTCGAGGGCTACGCGAGTAACCTTTGCGGGGTCGACCACGCCGGCTGCACGGAGGTCGCCAAACTCTTCGGTCTTAGCGTTGTAGCCGTAGTAGCCTTCGCCTTCGCGCACCTTGTTGACGATGACAGCGCCTTCGATGCCAGCGTTGCGGCAGATTTGGCGGAGCGGTTCTTCGATGGCGCGACGGATGATGTTGATACCTGTAGTCTCATCGGCATTGTCGCCCTTCATGCCTTCGAGGGCCTTCTGAGCGCGGATGTAGGCTACTCCACCACCTGTTACGATGCCTTCTTCTACAGCGGCACGTGTAGCGCAGAGAGCGTCGTCGCAGCGATCCTTCTTTTCCTTCTGTTCGGTCTCGCTTGCAGCACCTACTTCGAGCACGCATACACCGCCTGAGAGCTTAGCCAAGCGTTCTTGGAGTTTCTCTTTGTCGTAAGAAGAGGTAGAGTTGCTTATCTCGTTCTTGATCTGGTTGATACGCTCCTTGATATTCTCCTTGTCGCCCTTACCATTGACAATGGTAGTGTTCTCCTTAGAGATGGTCACCTTTTCGGCCGAACCAAGCATGTCGATAGTAGCCTGTTCGAGCTTCAAGCCCTTGTCTTCGCTGATTACTACGCCACCTGTCAGCACGGCGATATCTTCGAGCATAGCCTTGCGGCGGTCGCCGAAGCCTGGAGCCTTAACGGCGCAGATCTTGAGCTGTGTACGCAGACGGTTCACTACCAATGTGGTGAGTGCTTCGCTGTCGACGTCCTCAGCGATAACGAGGAGAGGACGACCGCTCTGTACGGCGGGTTCGAGGATGGGGAGGAAGTCCTTGATGTTGGAGATCTTCTTATCGTAGATGAGGATGTAGGGGTTTTCCATCACGCACTGCATCTTCTCTGTATCGGTCACGAAGTAGGCTGAGAGGTAACCGCGGTCGAACTGCATGCCTTCTACTGTCTTGAGCACGGTGTCACGGCCCTTAGCGTCTTCGATAGTGATTACGCCGTTTACGCTTACTGCGCGCATACCGTCGGCAATGAGTTTACCGATTTCGGGATCGTTGTTGGCAGAGATAGTGGCTACCTGCTCTATCTTGTCGTAGCTTTCGCCTACCTGTTCGCTTTGGCTCTTGATGCTTTCTACGACTTTGGCTACGGCCTTGTCGATACCGCGTTTTACGTCGAGAGGGTTGGCACCAGCTGCTACGTTTTTCATGCCTTCGGTGAGGATGGCTTGAGTCAATACGGTAGCAGTAGTAGTACCATCGCCAGCGTCGTCGCCAGTCTTAGAGGCAACGCTCTTTACGAGTTGTGCACCAGCATTGGCAAATGCGTCGTCGAGTTCGATCTCTTTGGCTACGCTCACACCATCCTTGGTGATGCGAGGTGCACCAAACTTTTTGTCGATCACTACGTTGCGACCTTTCGGGCCGAGGGTTACCTTTACTGCATTGGCAAGTGCATCAGCACCTTCGCGCAGACGCTCGCGGGCGTCAACATCGTATACTATTTCTTTAGCCATGATTTTAGTCTGAATTTTTAAGAGTGAGATGTGTGAATGTTGAGTTTTGATCGATTATGCCAATACGGCGAGCACGTCGCTTTGGCGCATGATCAAATACTTTTCGCCATCGAGTTCTACCTCGGTGCCTGAATATTTACCGTAGAGTACGGTATCGCCAGCCTTGAGGACCATTTCTTCGTCCTTTGTGCCATTGCCCACGGCGAGCACTTCGCCCTGGAGGGGTTTTTCTTTGGCTGTGTCAGGAATGATGATACCACCAGCAGTCTTTTCTTCTGCGGGAGCGGGCTTAATCAGCACGCGATCAGCTAACGGTTTGATGTTCATAATAGCTTATGTTTTTGTTTATTATTTATTCGTATGTGGTGTGTTCGAAGCCTATTTTCTTTGGCCGAACACTCTTATTTATGCCAAAAGCGTGCCAAAGTGGTGGAGAGGGTTGAAGTTTTTTCTTGTCTCTGTTTGTGTCAGTCATGGCTGACAGGTTGTCAGCATGGTGGAGTACCAATGATATGCTACGCGCGCGTGCGTATACGGGGAGTTTAGGATGCGATTTTTGTTGCATCTTACACTGGGTGATTGTAATGCGCTGATTGTCAATGGGTTAGTGAGTGTAAGGAAAGAATGGATTGCTTGCACTTTGATTGCACACTCTCACGTATTGGGAGAAGGGGTGGGAGTGGGGCGAATTATGCTATGGAGGCGTTTTATTTTTCCTATGGAAGAGTTTTATTTTTCCTATGGAAGTGGAAAAATTAATGGTGGGACGAGGAATTTGGGGAAGGTGCAGGCAGAGTGTAGGCAAAAGTGTAGGCAAAGTGTGGGGGGATGTATGCTTTAAATTGCTGAATATCAGAAGGGTAAGTAGATGGTAGTGTAGGAAGTGGGGATTTGGGAGGTAAAACTTGATGGAGCGCGCGTGCGCGCGTGTGAGGGCTATGGATTTTGCTTGAACATTAATCTACATTAATTTCCCATTAATCTTTCGTTAATCAAACTTAGGAGAAGAAGTATTAATGATAGATTAATGGATGATTAATGATCATTAATGTAAAAAAACAAGCGCGAAGCGCAAGCTTCTTGATGGCATGCGATGCCGACGCGAGACGCGTCGCCCACGGAACTATTGAGGTAGGCGGCTCGGAAGTGAAAGTAAAAAACAAGTTTTTTCCTTTGCACTTCTCTCGCCTTGCACTAACTCTCGGCTTCGCCGCAAGTTAGGCTGCACCTCGGCAAAACCAAATAAAAGCAAGCTTTTCTTTTGCTTTGCGCTCGGTTTGCACTAACTTTCGCTTCGCGCAAGTTAGGCTCCGGCTCGGAAATCCAAATAAAAGCAAGCTTTTCTTTGTATTTCTCTCGCCTTGCACTAACTTTGTCCTCGAAAACAAAAACAGAAGTAAAATTGCGTTCGTCCGAACTATTGAATAAAGATTGGTGCGATATGGTGTTTGCCCATCGCAACAAGGAATATGGAGCCTATCTATTGCGCGAGCAGACGGGCTCTCGCTACCTGCGTGCATTGGGCATAGTGGGTGGCTTCTTTGTGTGTATCGGACTCCTCTGGGGAGGCATGGCGCTCTATACTCACATCGTTAATGCTCGCGCTATGAAGGCTGCTGAGGATGCTTTTGCACAGAAGCCTGCAGAACTGAAGGAGGGCTATAAGGTAAAGTTTCTTGCCACTGCTCGCCAGGCTCCTCCTGTGAGAATGAAGCCGGGAGCAAAGTCGGGCACCCCGCGCATAGTAGACGGACTTCCTCCGCTCGAGACGATAGGCACAGACGGACCTATTGATTACGACCCGAAGGATCAGGTGATCACGACTCCCCTCGTCGACACCACGGGTATACACGACGAGACACTGCCGATAGCCAAACAGAAGGTGGTGCCTACGGAGCAGATATCGCAGATGCCGGAGTTCCCTGGCGGACTGAGGGCTTTCATGCAGTGGATGGATGCTCATATCGTGTATCCGCAGGCTTGCATAGATGAGAAGCGACAGGGCTCTATCACGCTGACGTTTATCGTCAATGAGAAGGGCTATGCTACGGATTTTGAGGTGAAGAATGCTTTCGACACGCGCATCTATCGTTCGGCTATGGATGCTCTCAAGACTATGCCGAAGTGGAAGCCCGGTACGGACGATCAGGGCGAACCTACGCCGGTGAGGATTACGATACCGGTGGACTTTAAGCTCTAAAGTGCTGGGCTCTTTAGAGCTAAGTATTAAGTATAAAGTATTAAGTATTACATTCTTGCTCTTATCAAGTTAAGTGGTAAGTAATGCATTATGCAAGCTTTCACCCAGTTCTGTGGGCGACGCGTCTCGCGTCGGCAAAACCAGTCTTAATCAGAGGCTTTCAGCCGATACTTGGGGCGACGCGTCCTCGCGTCGGCTTGGCACGCGAGGCTCAATGCGAAGTGGGGCTATAAGGGATTTTCGTGAAGGCCGACTCGGGCTTCGAGCCCTTCATCGTCCTGCCGAAGCGAGACGCTTCGCCCCCACTGCCTTTGAACTCACCTCTTGATTTGTGGTGCTGCCGACGCGAGACGCGTCGCCCACAGAGCATGGTGGGGAGATTCTTGCTCACAGAGTAAAGTGGGGACATTCTTGCTCATGCCGACGCGAGGACGCGTCGCCCCCGGTACTGGTTGAAAGTTTGCTCATGCCGACGCGAGACGCGTCGCCCACAGAGCATGGTGGGGAGATTCTTGCTCACAGAGTAAAGTGGGGAGATTCTTGCTCATGCCGACGCGAGACGCGTCGCCCACAGAGCATGGTGGGGACATTCTTGCTCACAGAGTAAAGTGGGGACATTCTTGCTCTTGCCGACGCGAGGACGCGTCGCCCCCGGTACTGGTTGAAAATTTGCTCTTGCCGACGCGAGGACGCGTCGCCCCCGGTACTGGTTGAAAGTTTGCTCATGCCGACGCGAGACACGTCGCCCACAGAACTGGGGGGCCTGATTTTCCTTTGATTATTACAGATATTATGAATATTGAGATAGATGCTTCGTCGGGCTTTTGCTTCGGCGTGACTACTGCCATACGTAAGGCTGAAGAGGAGTTGGCGCTATCGCCCTCGCTCTGCTGCCTGGGCGACATTGTGCACAATGGTAGCGAGTGTGAAAGGCTTCGCGAATTAGGGCTTCAGACGATCGACCATGATGCGCTGTCACATTTGACCGAGGGTACGAAGGTGTTGCTCCGTGCACATGGCGAGCCGCCTGCTACTTATAAGCTGGCACAAGATCGGGGAATCTGCTTGATCGATGCCACCTGTCCGGTGGTGCTGCAGCTCCAGAAGCGCATTAAGAAGGTCTATTCCGAACCCGACCATCCGCAGATTGTGATCTACGGCAAGCGAGGCCATGCCGAGGTGCTCGGACTCGTGGGGCAGACGGATGGCGAGGCCACGGTGATAGAGGGCGTGGAAGAGGCTGCTCAGCTCGACTTTACACGGCCTATTGCGCTCTTCTCGCAGACCACGAAACCGCTCGAGGGCTTCCGCCAGATAGTAGACTATATTACGAGTCATATACAGAAGCCTGCGGAGTTTCGCTATTTCGACACCATCTGTCGGCAGGTGGCGAATCGATTGCCTAATATCCGTGCGTTTGCTTCGCGCCACGACGTGGTGGTGTTCGTCTGCGGACTGAAGAGTTCCAACGGCCGCGTGCTGCATGAGGCTTGTCGGCAGGTGAACGAGCGTTCCTACTTGGTCGATACGCCCGAGGCTATCCGCCCTGAATGGTTCGAAGGAGCAGATAGCGTGGGCATCTGTGGAGCTACGTCGACACCGAAGTGGCTGATGGAGAAGTGTGCAGATAGAATCAAAGAAATCTCTGATTTCTAAGTATTAAGTATTACAAACTGGCAGTAGTCGTGATCTGTAATACTTAAGAAGCCTACAAAGCAAGTCTATATAGTCTGTAATACTTCATACTTAACTTAAGTTTCTGATTTAGCAATGCGGGCTGAAAGCCCAGTGATTTCCATAGCCCAAGGCAACGCCTTGGGTAGGAATTGCAAGAATGATACGCCCTGTAAGGGCAGAAGTAAGGACAATATATTTCTACTTTTGCCCTTACAGGGCGAAACAATACTGCTTACGGGATACCCAGGGCGATGCCCTGGGCTATAAATATCATTGGGCTTTCAGCCCGTCCATTCTAAATCCGAAACTTAAATACTTAATACTTCTTCCTTGGATTAACTAAAAAAGCCGCCCCTATTCGGGCGGCTTTTTTTAGTTAATCCAAGGAAGCGAACTGTAGTCTCTGCTATATCTGAGCATCTGCTCATCGTAGGGCTCAGAGTAGTCGATAGTCACGTCGGTGATGTTGCCTTCGGCATCGCGTGTGGCGTGGTAGACGGGGTTGATGAATCCCTTGTAGGGAGATAGGTGGAGCTTTTCGTAGCGGGCAAGGATTTCCTTGTGGAGCACAGGGTCCACCTTCACACCATAGTCTTCTACCAGCTGGCGGGCAGCTTCATAGTCGCCCTCGCTCTTGATGCGCTGAATCTCGGCGAGCAAGCGGCCGAAGAGTTGGCGCAGGGCAGCATAATCGTTGATGCGCACGAAGGTCTTGCCGTGCTGCTTGACGAGTTCTACCACCTTGTCCTTCCGTCCGTGTTCGTAAGCCCAACGGGCTATGAGGGCACGGTTGCGCATATGCGCCTCTTCAATGTTGTTGCCCGGCTTGATGCGTACGAGCTGCGTCAAGAGACCGTTCATCATGTACGTGTAGTACTGGCTCTTGTAAGCCTCGAGGTTGGGTGTGAGGCCGAGGTCGACGAGTTTCTGATCAGCCACGTAGTAGAGACCGAAGAGGTCGGCGCGCGCTTCCTCGATGGTCGATCCGTAAGCCTTTAGCGAGTCGGGGTCGGTGCCGGGCAGGAGGCGTCCGCTGCCGTGGCCGAGGCATTCGTGGAGGTCGGTGTGGAGGTCGTCGCAGGCATCGCCATACTGATTGATGAGGTTGCGTGTGGCATCGTCGATGACAAACTCCTTGTCCATGCCGCTACCGTGGGCAGCCTTGTTGTAGGCATCCGTAAGGTTGCCTATGGTCACGCTCTTAGAGCCAAACTCGCGGCGCACCCAGTCGGAGTTGGGCAGGTTGATGCCGATGGCGGTAGAGGGGTAGAGGTCGCCGCCGAGAATGGCTGCCGTGATGACCTTGGCCGATACGCCTTTGACCTCTTCTTTCTTAAACTCTGGCGCAACGGGCGAGTGGTCTTCAAACCATTGTGCATTGGCGGAAAGCTTCTCCGTGCGCTCTGTGGCAGCGAGGTCTTTGAAGTTGACGATCGCTTCCCACGAAGCCTTCATGCCGAGTGGATCGCCATAGGATTCGGTGAAATAGTTGGTAAAGTCTACGAGGCTCTTCGTGTCCTTAAGCCAATGGATGGAGTAGTCGTCGAAGGTGCGGAGGTCGCCCGTGCGGTAGGTCTCTACGAGCAGGTCGATCACCTTCTGCTGCTCCGGTGTGTCGGCAAAGGGGCGTGCCTTGAGCAGTAAGGATACGATGCGTTCGATGGCACTGCTGTACATACCGCCCACGCGCCATACGCGTTCGGTCAAGAGTCCGTACTCATTGCGCTCGAGGCGGCTGTTCATGCCCATCATGATGGGGCGAGGGTCGGCAGCGGGCTTGCGTTGAGCATAGAATTCTTCGGCTTCTGCCTGTGTGATGCCCGGTGCGTAGTAGTTGCATGCAGAGGTCTGGATGAGGTCGTCGCCATCCTTCTGATTGACGCGCATAGGCATCACCGAGGGATCGAAGATGACGGGGAAGATTTCATCGCAGAGTTGGTCGACGGTCTGCCCATTTGTCAGCGGAAGCTGACCTCTTGGCACTTTCTGGAGTTCTGCACGGAATTCGTCTGCTGAGAATTCGGGCTTGAACTTCTCACAACCATAGTGGTGGTGGATGCCTGAGGAGAACCATACTCGCTTCAAATAGGTGGAGAGGCCCTGGAAGAATTTGCTCTTGCGGTCGCCCTCGTAGTGGGTATAGACGGCTTCAAGCATGCGGCGAATGCGCAGGTTGTAGCGTCCGTTTTGGTCGAAGAGGATGTCGCGACCCTCGAGGGCGGCTTCCTGCAGATAGTAGATGAAGGTCTTCTCCTTCAGGGTGAGGCGTTCGAAGCCTTCCACCTTGTAGCGAAGCATCTGAATGTCGGCAAACTGCTCGTCGGTATACTTAAATCCGTCGGCTCCTTGGGCTTGGCAGCCCAGGCTTGCTGTGGCAAGGATCATGGTGGTAAGGGTATGTTTCATACTTATAATAAGGGGAATAAGGCGAAAGAGTAGACTCTTCGCGGTGTGAAAGGGATAAGAGAACGTGACAATGTGGCATACGGGCATGGTGTTTGCGGTAGGTATGGTCGCACGCCGAAAGGAACTTTTGAAGTGAGCAGGAGTGAAAGGATTTCTCCTAAACTTCTAAACTCCAAAACTCCTAAACTTCTCAATGCAAAGGTATAAAAAAATCCCCACGTTGCTTGCACCGAAATATGGAACTTGAAGCTATGAAGCTGGTGCGAGGGCAATCGTGGGGTTGTGGCGTGGGCTCGCCTATAAAAAGCCTGCCACGTAGAGTTTTCCCATTCTCTATAATAATTCTGACTCTGTGTATGTGATAGGCAGGTGGCAGAGTATGAAAGTAAACTTTCAGCTCGCGCTCGTCCTGCGCTATCGTTGCATGAAAAAGTATTCTTGTACTTATCGTTTTATTCTATGTCTTGCAGGGAAAACTTTTCTTTTCTATTCTATTTAATTAGAGAAAATCATACTTCTTAATATTATAGAAGGTCAAACTTCTCTTTCAACTTGCTGAAATATCGGCGTGATACCATCAGATCGAGATCGTCGTAGGGCGGGCATAGACGACAACGCTGGGTGTTGTTCTCCACAGCCGCGAGGTAGGTGAGATTCACAATACACGTGTTGCTTATCCTGACGAAGGCAGGGTGGAGGGCTACGAGATCATCGGCGGTGACGCCCTTCTTGAGTAGATGCGTGGAACGGTCGGTGAGGCATAACTGCCAAGAGCGCTGGCCACTGTTGTAGGAGAACAGTAGCACCTCTTCCATCATGACGAGCAGGAGTTCGCTCACCGTCTGCATGGCCATCTTGTGGGGCATGTCGTCGAGCATGAGGCGCTTCATAGAGCCTTTGTCGTGGCTGTCTTGTACCAGCCGATCTACTATGACGCGTAGCTCACTACGCTTGTAGGGCTTCAGCAGATAGTCGAAGGCCGAGAGGCGTATGGCATTAATCATATAGTCGGAGAAGGCGGTGTAGAACACCACACGGAAGGAGAAGTTCACCTTCGGACGGATAGAATCGAGAAACTCTAAGCCCGACTTACCTGGTACTTCCACATCGAGAAACAGTACGTCGGGCTGAATCTCAATGAGTGGCAGCGTGGCTTCTGTGTACGATTGGAAGGTGTGAACGCTACTAAACTCGGGCATCTCGCTCAGGTCGTGGGCCAACGTTTCGAGTGCGCTGGGGTTGTCGTCGACAATGAATGCGGTGAAGCCTTTGTTGTTGCTCATAGGGAAGAAATGATTTGCTGTAGGTTTAGGATAGTATGCTTCCGGGCAAGGTGTTTTTGATTATGATCTCTGCTGCAAATGTACAACGTTTTTATTTATTTTTTATCATCGTTTTTAGTGATTTTGCATAGATGGTACAAATCATGGAATATGTGGACATTTTTTGCGCATAAGAGGAATAAAGATTTTTCTCCCTTATCTTGGTTTGGAGTGTAGAAACAAAAAAGTGTGCCCTTGAGAGCACACTTATATTAGTACGCTCGGCATGAGCATTATCTAACGGGTGCAAGTCCCGAGTAAGCCCTA
>CALEKA010000081.1 GCA_937898715.1 uncultured Prevotella sp. | reverse complement strand
CGGCTTGCACGTTTTTTCCATAAAAACGGCTGCGCCTCAGCCATTCAAACAAGTTCGATGGCATTCGGCTTGCACGTTTTTTCCATAAAAACGGCTGCGCCTCAGCCATTCAAACAAGTTCGATGGCATTCGGCTTGCACGTTTTTTCCATAAAAACGGCTGCGCCTCAGCCATTCAAACAAGTTTGATGGCATTCGGCTTGCACGTTTTTTAGTAAAAATGAGGCTAAGCCCCCGTACGACGTCTCCTCATGGAAGCACTATCTCAGGGACATAGCCTCATTGTATGTACTTGAATCGATTAGAACGATTATCCCTTAATGGCTGCAATACCGGGAAGAGTTTTGCCCTCAATTGCTTCGAGCAAAGCGCCACCACCAGTTGAGATGTAAGACACCTTGTCTGCCATACCAAACTTATTGATGCAAGCTACAGAGTCACCACCACCGATGAGTGAGAATGCGCCATTAGCAGTTGCCTTAGCGATAGCCTCAGCAATAGCCTTAGAGCCACCAGCGAAGTTATCGAATTCGAACACACCTGCAGGGCCATTCCAAAGAATAGTCTTAGCATCTTCGATAGCCTTTGCAAAAGCTTTACGAGTTTCAGGACCTGCGTCCATACCTTCCCATCCATCGGGAATATCGTTAGCTTGGCATACCATGGTATTGCAATCGTTCTTAAAATCGTCACCTGCAATGCAATCAGTACCGAGCACGAGATTTACACCATTTTCCTTTGCCTTCTTGATTACGTCGAGAGCTACATCAAGCTTGTCATCTTCACAGATTGACTTACCGATCTTACCGCCCTGAGCCTTAGCAAAGGTATAAGTCATACCACCACAAAGAATGAGGTTGTCTACCTTACCAAGCAAGTTTTCGATGATACCAATCTTTGTAGACACCTTAGAGCCACCCATGATAGCAGTGAAGGGACGCTTGATATTGCTCAATACGCTATCTACTGCATGAACTTCCTTCTCCATCAAGTAGCCGAGCATCTTGTGATCAGCATCAAAGTAGTCAGCGATTACAGCAGTAGAAGCATGCTTGCGGTGAGCAGTACCGAAGGCATCGTTGATATAGATATCAGCATAAGAAGCGAGAGTCTTGGCAAATTCCTTCTGACGTTCCTTCATTTCCTTCTTAGCCTCATCGTACTTGGGATCAGCCTTGTCGATACCTACGGGCTTACCTTCCTCCTCAGGATAGAAACGAAGGTTCTCTAGCAAAAGGACATCACCGGGCTTCAAAGCTGCAGCAGCTTCTTGTGCCTTTGCACAATCTGGAGCGAACTGAACCTTTACACCAAGCTTTTCACTTACTGCATCAACGATCTGGCCAAGAGAAAGTTTGGGATTAACCTTACCCTTAGGCTTACCCATATGGCTCATAATGATAAGAGAACCACCATCTGCAAGCACCTTCTTCAAGGTAGGAAGAGCACCACGGATACGGGTATCGTCAGTAATTTTACCATTCTCGTCAAGAGGTACATTGAAGTCTACACGAACAATTACCTTCTTGCCCTTAAAATCGCAAGTTTCAATAGTCATAGTAAATGTATATGTTTTAAAAATATTTCCTATTGTATATAACGCGACAAAAAAGTCTTAGCTTTCCTCTACGCGTTTTACAAGGGCAAAGGTAATGCAAACCGAGCAAAGAGCAAAAGTTTTTACACAAAAATGTAGCAAACGCAAGCAGATTACCATTCAGACGCATTAATGGAATTAGTTGGCAAGTTGCAAGTTAATGAGTGAACTGATAATTTAGTGAACTTCTATTATTCCTTTTTATAATACGACATGTGGTGTAGAACATTTCCTCTATTTATTTATTACCTATTTATTTTGTATTGCACGTGGTTTACGCTATCTTTGCAATGAGATAGGCTATAACCTCGCATTATATCCATGATATACTCAGGGAATGCTTGACATATACAACCTTCTCAAACTAATTGTATCAACAAACGATATTTTATCCTCTATACTAAATACCATAGAAGACATATGCCCAAACAGACCATATCCAATCGAAACATACATGTCGACCTCAGATACCTGAAGTTGCTTGCGAGAGACTTTCCTACCATATCTCAAGTCACGACAGAAATTATCAATCTTGAGGCCATACTCCATCTGCCGAAACCGACAGAACACTTTCTGGCAGACCTTCATGGAGAAAACGAAGCTTTTCAACATGTACTGCGCAATGCTTCGGGTAACATCAAGCGAAAAGTCAAGGAAATCTTTGGAAATACCATGCGAGAAAAGGAGATCCGAGATCTATGCACGCTAATTTATTACCCCAAGCAGAAGCTGGAACTCGTAAAACAAAACGACACAGACCTTTCAGACTACTACCAAACTACGCTCAACCAGCTCATCGCTGTATGCCGAAACGTATCGTCTAAATATACCCGCTCAAAAGTACGCAAAAGTTTGCCAACAGAATTTGCCTACATCATTGAAGAACTTCTTCACGAAAGTAGCGACGACAGAAATAAGCAAGCTTACGTGGGAGTCATTATACAAACGATTATCGGGACTGGACGCGCTGCTGGATTTGTAGAAGCGATTTGCGAACTCATCCAACGTTTAGCCATTGACCAACTCCACATATTGGGCGACATCTTCGATCGAGGTCCAGGAGCTCATCTTATCATGGACACGCTATCAGCTTACCATCATTGGGACATACAATGGGGCAACCACGACATTCTATGGATGGGAGCAGCAGCAGGCAATAAAGCTTGTATTGCAAGTGTGCTTCGCCTTTCCTTCCGATATGCTAATACGCAAACTATAGAAGAGGGATATGGCATCAATATGGTCCCCCTTGCCACCTTCGCAATGGAGACCTATGCCGACGACCCTTGCACAATATTCTATCCTAAAATTGAAGACCCAACGCGTAAGCCCACCGAGAAGACATGTAAACTGATAGCCAAGATGCACAAGGCTATTGCGATTATTCAATTCAAGCTGGAAGCGCAACTCTATCAAAAACACCCCGAATGGGAAATGAATGACCGCGCCCTGTTAGAAGGTATTTCTTTGGAAGACCATTCTTGTCTTATCGAAGGCACGAGATACGAACTCAATGACACACACTTCCCTACTCTTGACCCCAACGCCCCCTACAAACTCACAGCCGAAGAGGAGGATTTAATAACACGTCTGCAGCACTCGTTTTTAATATCAGACAGGCTGCAGACTCACGTTCAACAATTACTTTTGCATGGAAGTATGTACGGCATATACAATTCCAACCTACTATTCCATGCCTCAGTGCCCCTCAACGAAGATGGCACTCCTAAGGAAGTTGAAGTAGAAGGCGCTCGAGTATCAGGCAGAGAATTGATGCAAAGAGTAGAGCAGTTGGTAAGAACAGCATTTGACGACGAGGCCGACTCTATGGAACGCGAACGAGCAAAAGACTATTTCTGGTACTTATGGTGCGGTCCTGATTCTCCTCTTTTTGACAAATCGAAGATGGCAACATTCGAACGCTATTTCATAAATGATAAGAGCACTCACAAAGAAGAGAAAGGCTGGTATTACAGTCTGCGCGAGAATCCGTCAGTATGTGACAACATTATGGATGCATTCCATGTTGTGGGCAAACACAGACACATTATCAACGGACACGTACCTGTAAGAGCATCCAATGGAGAGAATCCCATCAAGGCTGATGGAAAGTTGATGGTAATAGATGGAGGCTTTGCCAAAGCTTATCACAACACGACGGGCATTGCTGGATACACCTTAGTATACCATTCACGCGGATTCCAACTCGTACAGCATGCTCCATTCACCTCGACAGAAGAGGCCATATTAAATGGTACAGACATTCGGTCGACCACTCAAATTGTTGAAATGATGGGACACAGAGCCATGGTAAATGATACTGACAAAGGAGCAGAATTGCGAGAACAAATAGCAGATCTCGAGAAGTTGCTAATCGCCTATCGTCGAGGACTTATCAAGGAGCAGTAACCATAATCCTATAGTAGGATATCATTTTCCACACTCCTATTATATAATAGATACGTACTTGGACTACAAGACAGCATAAACATGAAATCACTTAAAGAACTTTACAGAATCGGCATTGGACCTTCGTCATCACACACGATCGGACCACGTGCCGCCGCTGAAACATATCTCAAGCGCCACCCCGATGCGCTCGGATTTAGGGTAACCCTTTATGGTAGTCTCGCTGCTACTGGAAAAGGTCACTTAACCGACTTCGCCATCAAGCAAGTGCTGGGAGAAGGCAGAACAGAAATCATCTGGCACGCCGAAATAGTACTCCCTTTCCACCCAAATGGTATGAAATTTGAGTTTAAATCTCATTCTGGAGATTACGAAGATCCTTGGACCGTATTTAGTGTAGGCGGAGGTGCTCTTATCGAAGAAGGACAAGTGCAAACCGACACCCCCGACGTATACGACCTTGACCGACTATCAGACATTCAGCAATGGAGCCAAGAACGAGGGGTATCCTATTGGGAATACGTAAAACATTGCGAAGGATCCGAGATTTGGGATTATCTTGAGACTGTATGGAAGACTATGTGCGCAGCCGTTGAGCGTGGTATAGAGCATGAAGGTGTACTGCCTGGTGTGCTTCGTCTGCATCGTAAAGCTCCAGACTATTATATCAAAGCCATGGGCTATCCAAGCAATTTACAATCACGCGCACTCGTATTCGCCTACGCGCTTGCTGTAAGCGAGGAGAATGCTTCCGGAGGAACTATCGTTACTGCCCCTACATGCGGAGCAAGCGGTGTAGTACCTGCAGTGCTTTACCACTTACAGAAGACACGCAATTTCCCCGAGACACGTATACTCCACGCCCTCGCTACAGCAGGTCTAATCGGCAATATTGCCAAAAGCCGCGCTTCCATCTCTGGCGCT
Source organism: uncultured Prevotella sp. (assembly GCA_937898715.1). Taxonomy (GTDB): domain Bacteria; phylum Bacteroidota; class Bacteroidia; order Bacteroidales; family Bacteroidaceae; genus Alloprevotella. The sequence goes on along the minus strand of CALEKA010000081.1, from coordinate 17,714 downwards.
GAAGCTGGATGCCAAGCCGAAGTAGGTGTGGCTTGTGCCATGGCTGCCGCAGCAGCCAACTACCTATTTGGTGGATCACTGGCTACTATAGAATATGCAGCAGAAATGGGATTAGAGCATCATTTAGGCATGACGTGCGACCCTGTGTGCGGACTTGTACAAATTCCCTGCATAGAACGTAATGCTCATGCCGCAGCTCGCGCACTCGACGCCAATGTCTATGCTAACCTTTCTGATGGTACTCACCGCATCCCCTATGATAAGACAGTGGAGGTAATGAAGCAAACAGGACATGACCTTCCTTCGCTTTACAGAGAAACATCTGAAGGCGGCTTGGCCAAAGAATTTCACAACAAATAAACTACAGATTTTAAATTAATAGCACAAAAGAAACGACAACGTGCACTTTTCTATAATAGAATCGTAAATTATTATAAGAAAATGTTTACCTTTGTCGCCAAATATCACAAAAGAAGTGGAAAATATCTATAGTAGCCGCCCATAAGAACGGCTTTTCCATTTCACAACCAAGAAAATATCTCATGGGTATATTACAAGACAGATTAGCAAAATACACATTGCCTCAAGAGTATAAGGCAAAAGGTGTATATCCCTACTTCCGTGCCATCGAAGGCAAACAAGGAACTGAAGTTGAAATGGGCGGACACCACGTGCTCATGTTCGGTTCTAACGCCTATACGGGCCTCCCCGGTGACGAACGAATCATTCAAGCAGGTATTAAGGCCATGGAGAAGTATGGCTCTGGCTGTGCAGGCTCACGTTTCTTAAATGGAACATTGGACCTCCACCTCAAGCTTGAAAAAGAATTAGCAGAATTCGTAGGCAAGGAAGACGCACTTTGCTATTCAACAGGTTTCACCGTAAATTCTGGCGTTATCTCATGCCTTACAGGACGTGAAGACTACATCATCTGCGATGATCGCGACCACGCTTCTATTGTAGATGGACGTCGTCTGTCCTTCTCTACTTGTCTCAAGTACAAGCATAACGACATGGCTGATCTTGAGCGTCAGCTGCAAAAATGCGCTCCCGAAGCAGTGAAGCTCATCGTTGTAGATGGCGTATTCTCTATGGAAGGAGACTTAGCCAATCTGCCCGAAATCGTAAAACTGAAGCACAAATACAATGCCACTATCATGGTAGACGAAGCTCATGGCATTGGTGTGTTCGGCCGTCAAGGACGTGGCGTGTGTGACTATTTCGGATTGACAGACGAAGTAGATCTCATCATGGGTACTTTCAGTAAGTCATTAGCTTCTATCGGTGGATTCATTGCTGCCGATGAAAGCATCATCAATTGGTTGCGCCACAACTCACGTACTTATATCTTCTCTGCATCCAACACGCCCGCAGCAACTGCATGCGCTATGGAAGCACTCCACATTATCCAGAACGAACCCGAACGCATTGAAGCTCTTTGGGACGTAACTCGTTATGCACTGAAACGCTTCCGTGAAGAAGGTTTCGAAATAGGTGAAACAGAATCACCTATCATACCTCTTTACGTTCGCGATGTAGAAAAGACATTTATAGCAACAGCTCGTGCTTTTGACGAAGGAGTATTTATCAACCCCGTTATTCCACCCGCTTGCCACCCACACGACACACTCGTACGTGTTGCACTCATGGCAACACATACGAAGGAACAAGTTGATCGCGCTGTAGCAGCACTCAAGAAAGTATTCCAAGAATTGGAAATCATCAAGTAAAATAGATTAAACGCTCTTCAACTTTAGCTTGAATAACCATCAAGCAACTCAAAAAGATGCACAAGGACAGATGCTTTAACATCCATCGTCTTGTGCATCTTTCTTTATATAGCAGAATTGCTGCGCACAACAAATTACAATTTTAATACAAACAGAGGAACTGCTCGATCTCCATTCAAGCAATCTAACACAAGAGCTTTCTACCTTACAACATGAGGTTTTACATCAGATGCACCATTAGAAACCTTTTCTACTAAAGGATGAGCCGTAGGAATAACGTACTTGCCACCTACCCATTTATAAGCAACAGGATGAAACAATCGTTGCGCATCTTCTCGATCACTTACCTGCAAAGAAGACAAATCCAAAGAAATAGTCAAATCTGTTGTAGAATCATTCAAAGATGCTTGGTAATTCTGCACGCGCATCTGCTCCATAAGCGCTTGTTTCCTATAAGAAGACAGATCTGAATTAGTTTGTACAAACTGAGAAAAATCTGCACGAGGCATTTCACGCTTTTGCAAGTGCCAATCATGACGATAAAAAGATATCGTCGACACAGCTTCAGGTACCAATAGTGTATGTACGCACACTATTAAAGTATCATGCCCAACAGGAAGTAACTTCATTTGCCAAAAACTTGATTCACTACAACGTACCTTTATATAATCATGAGTCTTTCTCAGCATCTCTGATTGACCTCCATAGATATTCTCTGTCTTTGCTTCCAAGCCTCCATTGTACAAATCAAGCATATCCAAGCGAGATGTACGATCAAGCAATGGTAGTACTTCTTTAGGAGCCGAAGCAAAAAGAGCATCAATCCCCTGTGCACTTGAAAAATCACAACGAATAAAGCCACAAAGCATCACTATAATCAAGCTCTTGATAAAATGAGACATATTTTCAAAACTAAATCTTTTTATTAATAAAACACCCCAAGACATGCTGTAAAACGCAAGGAATAAAATGACTTACACCACGTAACCAAATCTCAAAGGCAAATACAAAGATAGAAGAGAAACGTCAAATTACAAAGAAAACGCATCAAATATTTTGTGCTTTGGCTAAAACTTAGTACTTTTGCAGCCGATTATCAGACCATTACACAAAGTTGTTACCAAACAATTTGATAAACCATAAAAGCTATAGCAAAATGAAAAAAGGTATTCACCCTGAGAATTATCGTCCCGTAGTATTCAAGGACATGAGCAACGGCGACATGTTCCTTTCACGTTCAACTTGCAAGACAACTGACACAGTTGAATTTGAAGGCGAAACTTACCCCGTAGTTAAGCTTGAAATCTCAAGCACTTCACACCCCTTCTACACTGGCAAGTCTAAGCTCGTTGACACCGCCGGTCGTGTAGACAAGTTCATGAGCCGCTACGGCAAGAGCCGTAAGTAATTCTCCTTACTTACAGACTCAACAGATTGTTCTTATCAAAGGGCAAGGTAACACCCAAGTGGTAAGTGGATACGTCTTAACCGATGTGTCCACTTTTATTTTTACATACACTACAAAGTCAGTCAAAACACCTTATAAAGACCATGCCATCCGTTCTTAATCTCTCATGTACACCCATACCATTGGTACACATTGCACTTATCGGCCTCGGAAGCCGAGGCATGAAAACACTCGAAAGATACTCCTATATTAAAGGTGCTGAAATCAGATATATTGCAGACCTCAGCTACGAGCGCCTTATACTTGCCAATCAAAAATTGGAAGAAAGTGGCCGTGCTCGAGCTACAATTCTGCAAGGAGAGGATGCATGGCTCCACGCATGTGAGAGAAACGACGTTGACCTCGTGTATATTTGCACAGAATGGAAATCACATACAACAATTGCCATAGAAGCAATGAGGCATGGTAAGCACGTAGCCGTAGAAGTACCAGCTGCCACAACAATTGCAGAATGCCACGAACTTGTAAAGACCGCAGAAACTACGCAGCGACATCTATTCATGACTGAGAACTGTTGTTACGACTATTTCGCGCTTGAAACTCTCGAAATGCACAAACAAGGGCTCTTTGGAGAAATAACCCATTGTGAGGGAGCATATATTCATAATTTAGCACAAGCCGTCAGCACCAACACCCCCCACAACGACACACACACGAACTGGATGACGCACTCATGCGCCGCTCATGGAGGAAACCCCTACCCCACCCATGGGATAGGACCCATTGCACAATTATTGGGTTTCCACAGAGAAGACTACATGGAGCGACTCGTCTCCATCACATCACGAGGAAGCCAATCTAATGGAGAAGACCCCGTGGGACGCATCAACACGGCTCTCATTCAGACCCATAAAGGAGTTAGCATATTACTCCAATTAGACGTGACGACACCCCGTCCATACAGCCGCATACAAACAATCTGCGGTACAAAAGCATATGCACAAAAATACCCCATCCCCACCCTTCAGTTCTACAACACCACTACCCTTACAGGATCGGAAGCTGAAGAGAAATTAAAGGAGTTTGCTACTTCTAATTCTGCTATACTTTGGATAGAAGGGCACAAGATGGGAGTAGCCAACGAAATGAACTATGCCATGGACGCACGACTCATACAATGCCTACAAAAAGGCTTGCCACTTGACATTGATGCTTACGATGCTGCAGAATGGTCGTCGTTGGCAGAACTTACACGCATTTCTGCAGAACAAGGCGGAAAAATCGTTGACATACCTCGCTTTATCTAAACTAAGGCGCAATAACCCCACAAAAAAAACGCTTTATTATATAAAAATCGCGTATCATCTCATTGTATTTCACAAGAAAATGCTACCTTTGCAGCCGCTATGCAAAGTGAAAACCTCCTAAATATCAATTTGGCGCATGCTGCCGAAGCAGCTAAACGCCTTAGTATTGAGCTATCTGATCGCTTTTTTGCCGACCTGGGGCAAGAAGAAATAAGTGGCGGAGACATTCACGTGGATATTATGGTAAAAGCATCTGCTGACAACATCTACAACGTAGATATCCATGTCAATGGATACGTTACTGTAGCTTGTGATCGCTGCCTTGACCCGCTAAACATTGACGTTAAAACGTCTGATACGATAAAGGTAAAAGATGGCGAACCAACAGATAGCGATGCAGCTGATATGCTATATACTGAAGTCGCAACACCTAACATTGACCTTTCATGGCAAATCTACGAAATCGTAGAGACTTCACTTCCCATGCAAAGAGTCCATAAAGAGGGAGAATGCAATCCCGAAGTCACTTCCTACATTATTCGAGAGGTTGACGATGAAGATGAAGACTTCTAACAAATAGTCCACGCACTGCACCCGACAGAAGAACAATTTAAACTAAAAAATTAAAGAATAAAATGGCACATCCTAAAAGAAGACAATCAAAGACAAGAACTCTGAAGCGTAGAACTCACGATAAGGCAGTTGCTCCTACATTGGCCATTTGCCCTAACTGCGGTGGTTGGCACATCTACCACACTGTATGCCCCACTTGTGGCTACTATCGTGGTAAGCTCGCTATCGTAAAAGAAGTGGCTGAGTAAAATCGAGGGGGGTATCCCACTCAAATCAAACATGGTAGTTTAAGAGTTAAATGGCTCCTTGACGTTTTCTCGCCTGTCTGCGTTTCATCCAGACAAATGATGAGCGCCAAGAACATGTAATTCTTAAACTACTTTCTTTTTATAACAACGTTTTGCCCTGGCAGAAGGAAAAGAGAATCAACCGATTGATGGGAGTAAACTATTTTATTCTTTAAACTCACTTCCACGAACGACAGATTCTCTCATCGCTTCAAGCGATCTGCCATCCTAACCATATATTCCCTATGGAAAAAATCAATGCTGTCATTACTGGCGTAGGTGGATACGTACCTGAATACGTACTCAATAATGATGAACTTTCTCGTATGGTCGACACCAACGATGAATGGATTATGACGCGTATCGGCATCAAGGAACGTCGAATTCTTAATGAAGAAGGACTGGGTACAAGCTATATGGCTCGTAAAGCCGTGAAGCAATTGCTCGAAAAAACGGGTACAGATCCTCAAGAAGTAGACTGCGTAATCGTAGCCACCACCACTCCAGATTATCACTTCCCCTCTACTTCAAGCATCGTAATCGGTCGTTTGGGCATGCAAAATGCCTTTGCTATCGATATGCAAGCAGCTTGCTGTGGTTTCCTCTTTGCAATGGATGCTGCTGCAGGTATGATTCAGAGTGGACGCTATAAGAAGATTGTTGTATGTGGTGCTGATAAAATGTCGTCAATTGTCGACTATACCGATCGAGCCACTTGTCCTATTTTTGGTGATGGCGCTGCTGCCGTAATGGTAGAGCCGACTACCGAAGACTTAGGATGGCAAGACAGCTACTTACGTACTGATGGAAAGGGTCTTCCCTTCCTTTGTATGAAAGCTGGTGGTTCTGTATGCAGTCCTTCATACTTCACAATAGACCATCGTATGCACTATCTGCATCAGGAAGGTCGTACCGTGTTCAAGTTTGCTGTTACCAACATGAGCGATGCCTGTGCAAAGATTGCTGAACGCAATAATTTGTCAAAGGAGAATATTGCATGGGTTGTTCCTCACCAAGCAAACGTACGTATCATCGAAGCAGTAGCTCACCGATTGGAATTACCGATGGACAAGGTAATGCTCAACATTCAGCGTTATGGTAATACTTCGGCAGGTACACTTCCATTAGCTCTTTGGGACTACGAGAAGAAGCTTAAGAAGGGCGACAACCTCATTCTCTGCGCATTTGGTGCAGGCTTTACATGGGGTGCAGCCTATATGAAGTGGGGCTATGATGCCAAATAATTCTAAATAGAAGGAATTTTCCAACATGAGCTGATGTGCCGATGTATAATCGTGGATTTCCTATAGAAATCTCACATATATACATCAGCACATTAGCCATTTGAAAACAAGCCTATCCATATTTATGCACAAAGCTGGTTTTGTAAATATTGTCGGCAACCCTAACGTCGGCAAATCCACTCTCATGAATCTGCTCATGGGAGAACGAATTTCCATCGCTACTTTTAAGGCACAAACCACACGCCATCGCATTATGGGCATTATCAATACCGACGATGCCCAGATTGTATTCTCCGATACTCCAGGCGTACTGAAGCCCAATTATAAGCTGCAAGAGGAAATGTTGGCGTTCTCTGTTTCCGCACTACAAGATGCCGATGTGCTACTGTACGTGACAGACGTTGTGGAAAAGCCCGACAAAAATAGCGATTTCTTAGAGAAAGTCAAGAAGATGGACGTACCAGTATTAGTACTCATCAACAAAATTGATATTTCGAATCAGAAAGACCTTGAGAGTCTTGTTGTGCAATGGCACGAAAGCCTCCCTAAAGCAGAGATATTCCCAATTTCTGCAAAGGTAAAGTTCAACGTCGACAATGTATTGCAACGCATCAAAGAGTTATTGCCAGATTCTCCTCCCTACTTTGATAAGGATCAATGGACTGACAAACCCGCTCGCTTCTTTGTCACAGAGATTATACGTGAGAAAATCTTGCTCTATTATGATAAAGAAATACCCTATGCGGTAGAAGTTGTAGTAGAACAATTTAAAGAAGATGACAAACACATCCATATCAATGCTGTCATCTATGTCGAGCGAGATAGTCAAAAGGGAATTATCATCGGACATCGTGGCGTTGCATTGAAAAAAGTCTCATCCGAAGCAAGAAAGACATTAGAAAAATTCTTTGGAAAAAGCATTTTCCTTGAAATTTTTGTAAAGGTAGACAAGGATTGGCGCAGCAATACCAAGCGATTAGAAGCATACGGATACAAACTTGACTAAGAGGTCTATCGAGAAATAAAGGAAAAACTTGATGTTTCCCTCTAAGCAATAGATAGGCATTTTCTTCATTTATTTGGTTAGCTGCTCACTTTAAAGGAGAGTGTACTACTCAAAAGAGTCAACGCTTCATAACCATTCACTAACTAGCAGGGAGATGCCATGCACAGAGAGCATCTTTCTAATCAAAAAGAGAAACAAAAGTGTCAAAATTAGTAGCCATAGTTGGCCGACCTAACGTCGGCAAATCAACCCTGTTCAACCGCCTTACGGGTACTCGCCAGGCCATTGTCAGCGATGAAGCCGGCACTACACGCGATCGTCAGTATGGCAAGTGCGAATGGGGCAGAAGAGAATTCTCAATTGTCGATACTGGCGGTTGGGTTGTCAAGTCAGACGATATCTTTGAAGGTGAAATCCGCAAGCAAGTAACATTAGCGACAGAAGAAGCCGATGTAATACTATTTGTCGTAGATATCAAGAATGGTATCACAGACTTGGATGCAGAAGTAGCTGGTATTCTTCGTCGCACAAAGGTGCCCGTAATTCTTTGCGCTAATAAGACTGACAATAACGAAGATCGCTATACATCTTACGAATTTTACAAGTTAGGGCTTGGCGATCCTTTCTGCATTTCAGCCATTACAGGTAGTGGAACGGGTGACTTGCTCGACCTTATTATCGAGAAACTTGGTCCTGAGGATACTGACAACGACGGAGATGAAAATATTCCTCGCTTTAGCGTAGTTGGACGTCCTAACGCAGGTAAAAGCAGTATTGTAAATGCTTTCTTAGGTGAAGATCGTAACATCGTAACCAATATTGCTGGAACTACTCGTGATAGCATCTTGACTCGATATACAAAATTTGGATTTGACTTTTACCTGGTAGATACCGCAGGCATTCGTCGCAAGAATAAGGTTTCTGAAGATTTGGAATTCTACTCTGTGATGCGTGCCATTCGTTCTATTGAAAATTCAGATGTATGTATTCTGATGATTGACGCAACTCGAGGTATTGAAAGTCAAGACCTCAACATTGTTCAGATTATTCAAAAGAACTTCAAGAGCATTGTGGTGGTAGTAAACAAGTGGGATTTGGTAGAAGACAAATCTAATGAAGCTATCAAGCATTTTGAAAATGCCATCCGCAGTAGAATGGCTCCATTTGTCGACTTCCCCATCATCTTCGCTTCAGCCCTTACCAAGCAACGCATCTTTAAGGTACTTGAAACGGCTAAAGAAGTCTATCTCTCGCGCAAGCGCCATATCTCAACTTCTAAATTAAACGAAGAGATGCTACCTCTGATTGAATCCTACCCTCCCCCCTCAATCAAAGGAAAGTATATCAAGATAAAGTATTGCGCACAGATTCCCAACACGCAGATTCCTTCATTCGTGTTCTATGCGAATTTACCGCAGTATGTAAAAGAACCCTACAAACGATTCCTCGAAAATAAGATTCGTGAGCGTTGGGACTTCTTGGGAACGCCGATCAATATTTTCATTCGTCAGAAATAATGCGGTCGTTTCAATCCATAATCAATCTTCTGCGTTACATCTCATGTCGTGTTGTTCTACTGGTAGTAGCAATCACTTCCCTTACGGCATGTCATAAAGACTCTTCCACAGCAAGTTCAGAAAAGACTGAAGAGCAGGCAGATTCAGCAGCCGTCAAGTTCTATCGCATGAGAATGCAGGGCGACTTTGATGCTTACGTTGCGAACATGCATTCTTGCAGCAACATGCCGCCCAATTACAAACAAAGAATTGTAATCATGCTTCGTCAACATCAGAAAGAAGTTGAACAGAACAAGCAAGGCATCAGCGACGTAAAAGTATTGCGTTCAGAAACGCATGATGACGGGAAAATGGTCAATGTATTTCTGGCCATTACATATAAAGATGGTAGTAACGAGGAAATCCTTTTCCCTGTAGTATACGATGGGAAAGGATGGAAAATACAATAGATCATTTCTCTTCATTACGCACATACAACGCATCTTTGAAAGAAGAGAAATAAATTGTCATAAGATTAAAGGCCGGATCGAACTTTTACAAGTTTATATAGCTTTTTATCTTATAGGAATCTGATAATCAGTGATTAGCGGACAATAAAAACAAATGAGGAAAAATCATTGTAATTATGACTTTTTCCTCATTTGTTTTTTTTACAATACGATCTCAATGATATGCTTATGGTTCTATCAAAGAACTTGCGGAGGCACTCATCTCTTGTATGATTTATTCTTTGTTTTTATCTTCCTTACGCTTTTTCAGCACTACCGCAGAGCGAGCAGGCAAATAAAGCTTAAGCCAACCCTTTCCGTCGCGAGCGAGAAGAGGATCATAGTTGGTAAGATGGCATACACTATCATCTGCAAAGCCATTGCCACCATATTCTACAGCGTCAGAGTTGAGCACGACATCGTAGGCGCCTTCTGGCACTCTGAAGCCATAACCTTCGAAAGATCGAGCAGGAGAGAAATTAAATACAAAGATGAGATCACCACGCATATACGCGAGTATCTGATCGCCATCATCGTGCCATACTTCCTGCACAGGAACACGCTGAGCATTATGAATATTGTGACGAAGCAAATGAATCATTGCATTGTCAAAGTCGCCTAAATAATGATAGCAGAGATCTTTGTTATCTACAAGGTTCCATTGACGACGCGCGTATTTATAACTCCATCCATTACCCTCGCGTGGGAAGTCTATCCACTCAGGATGGCCGAACTCATTACCCATAAAATTGAGGTAACCTCCGTTGATAGTAGAAGCCGTAACCAAGCGAATCATCTTATGTAGAGCAATTCCTCTATGTACATTACCATTCTCATCTCCCTTACGGAAGTGCCAGTACATATCAGCATCAATCAGACGGAAAATCAACGTCTTATCGCCCACCAATGCTTGATCGTGACTTTCACAATAAGAGATGGTCTTTTCGTCTGCCCGTCGGTTGGTCAACTCCCACAAGATGGAAGATGGATGCCAATCCTCATCTCTGCATTCCTTAATGGTCTTAATCCAATAATCAGGTATGTTCATGGCCATACGAAAATCAAAGCCATACCCACCATCTTTGAATGGAGCTGCCAGACCTGGCATGCCACTTACCTCCTCTGCTATAGTGATGGCATGAGGATTGACCTCATGAATCAAGAGATTGGCGAGCGTCAGATAGCAAATGGCATTATCATCTTGATGACCATTGAAATAATCTCCATAACCACAGAAGCTTTCACCCAGTCCATGGCTATAATAGAGCATAGAAGTTACACCATCGAAACGGAAGCCATCGAAATGAAATTCAGTAAGCCAATACTTGCAGTTGGAGAGTAGAAAATGGATCACATCGTCTTTTCCATAATCAAAGCAAAGGCTATCCCATGCAGAGTGTTCACGCCGCGGAGCTGGATAAAAGAACTGATTAGGATCACCAGCATAATTGCCCAAACCTTCTACTTCATTTTTTACAGCATGGCTATGCACCAAGTCCATAATGACGGTAATTCCCGCAGCATGGGCTTCATCAATCAGTTGTTTCAGCTCATCGGGAGTGCCAAAACGACTACTTGGAGCGAAGAAGGAACTTACATGATATCCAAAGCTACCATAGTATGGATGCTCCGCAATGGCCATAATCTGGATGCAATTGTATCCATCAGCTATGATGCGAGGAAGCACATTTTGTCGGAACTCATTGTAAGAGCCTACTTTCTCTGCATCTTGCGCCATACCAATATGGCATTCATAGATGTACAATGACTCACGACGTGGGCGGAATCCATTCACTTTCCATTCGTAAGGATGTTCTGGATGCCACACCTGAGCACTGAATATTTTTGTTTCTTCGTCTTGAACAACGCGCTGTGCCCAAGCAGGGACTCGCTCACCTTGGCCTCCTTCCCAATGAATGGAAAGTTTGTAAAGATCCAAGTGATGAAGTTGTTTACTGGAAAGTTTCAGTTCCCAATTACCACTCTCTCCAATGCGTTTAAAAGCAAACTCTGGAGACTCTTTCCAATCGTTGAATGTACCTATCAGATATATCTCTGTCGCATTAGGCGCCCATTCTCTCAAGACCCATTGACGTGGGGTCCTATGCAATCCAAAGTAAAGATGTCCATCGGCGAAATCGCTCAAATTTCCTTTTCCACCGGTCAATTCATTGAGCTTATAAAGCGCATGGTCATGCCGACCTTGGATGGCACCCTCGAAAGGTTTTAGCCACTCATCGTTCTTTACTATTTTGAGTTGCTTAGGGCGTGAAGAAGTACGCTTCGACTTTTCTGTTTTTTTGTTTAAGGCTTTCATGATATACTGCTTTATGGTTGTTCCTTATCAGTAAGCGTCATCAAGGTGACAGTTTCCCATAACCTTCAAGTCTGCCCTATCTGCAAAGGATTTTAGTTTATAGAGTTTCAATGAATCTTGCTTATTAAGTATTTATTGTACCACACGGCCGTTTGAATATTCTCCCGATTTGGTCACATTTCCATTGGCATCATATTCTTTGTACTTACCATGTTTTACACCATCGCGATAAATGCAATCTATGCGAGTACCATCAGCACGGATTTCTACACTCTTGCCATCGCGCTTACCATCACGGAAGTTTCCTTTAAAACGGCCGCCAGCAGAGAAGCGAAGAGTTCCCTCTCCGTCCATTCGATTGTTTTTCCACTCGCCGTTATATTCATCACCATTTTTCCACTTGTAAATGCCTCTTCCATGCATCATATTATTCTGCCACTGTCCGGTATAAGAAGCTACGCCTTTCCATTGGAAAGTGCCTTGACCACTCTGTTCACCATTGAGGAAGTTGCCCACATAAGAATCGCCATTAGCAAAGCGGAAAACTCCTTCACCCGTGCGTTCCCCCATGACGTACTGGCCTTCATACACATCACCATTTCGGAATTTGTATACACCTTTTCCGTCTTGCATATCATTTTTCCAATCACCATAATAGTAGTCGCCATCAGCATAGATGTAAGTGCCCTTACCATTGCGCTGATTGTTCAGCCAAGAGCCCTCATATTTTGACCCGTCATTCCAGTCGAATATACCTTTACCATTCTTTTGGTCATCAGCCCACTCGCCGTCATAATATGCTCCACTTTTGTAAGTGTAACGTCCTTTGCCATTTCGCATATCATTCTTCCACATTCCGTCATACACATCGCCATTGTAGTAGAACATCTTTCCTCGCCCTTCCTTATTATTGCGAAGCCAGAAGCCCTCATAGCGATTGTTGTTGACAGCATAAAACGTTCCTTTTCCGTTTTTCTCATTCTTCATCCAGCTACCTGTATAGCGAGAGCCATCAGCTGCGGTAAAAGTGCCATCACCCTGACGCATGCCTTTTTCAAAAGCGCCTTCATAGGTGTCACCATTTTCATACTGTACACGGCCTTTACCATTAGGCTTTCCACCTTTAAGTTCACCCGTATAGATACCACCATCTTTCAGCGTACAAGAGCCCACTTCTATTTTTTGAGCCATAGCTTCAGACAGAGAGAGTCCCAACAAAAGCGTAAGGATATATAAATGTTTCATGATTTATTTCTATCAATTATTTTGATTCAAGAAAAAGTTCAGCTCGCTTCAAATCATCGGGCGTGTCAATACCAATAGTTTCTACATCGGTAGTGCCAACACGAATGCGCAAACCAGCTTGTAGCCAACGCAATTGCTCGAGCGATTCACATTGTTCCAAGTCACCCTGTGGCATAGAAGTAACCTTCTGCAAGACCTCTGTACGATAAGCATAGAGTCCGATATGCTTCAGATAATTATGGTGTTGCGACCATTCCGCTTGAGCCACACCTCTAAGATAAGGAATCACGCTACGCGAGAAATAAAGAGCAAAGCCATCGTTACTAACCACGACCTTGGGACTATTAGGATTCTCTATCAAATCCATAGGAGCATTCAGTCCAAAAGGTTTGACCAAGGTAGCAATCTCTGTACTTGGATTGTCAAAGCACTTGATTATTTCTCTTAATTGAGATGCAGCAATGAAAGGTTCATCACCTTGTACATTTACCACTACATCTGCTTCAACTCCCATCTTGCCATAGGCTTCAAAGCATCGGTCAGTACCACTACGATGATTTGTGGAAGTCATTACGGCTTTTCCACCAAAACCTTCCACTACAGATAGGATGCGAGCATCATCTGTAGCCACACATAAATCAGGGAACACTTGTGCAACACGTTCATACACGTGCTGTATGATAGGTCTACCATGCAACAATGCCAAAGGCTTTCCGGGAAACCTTGTAGAGGCATATCTCGCTGGTATGATTGCAACGAACTTCATTGGTTATATATTATATATAGGTGTATGGTGAGAATCTGCAAAAAGTCAACAGTTTCTCTCACCTCAGTATTATTCAAAATATTTCTCTCCTTGCGACTTGCTCTGAGGCTTTTCTGCAGGTTCAGCCGACTCTGTTGGAGATCCACTTGACTCATCGTCATCACCTCCACTCGAAGCATGACTTCCATGACCGCCACCCGAATGATGTGTAGCACTTGTCACGCTTTCGGGCTTGTCGAAATCACGTTCCGGATCATAGCCCAACGTTTTGTCTGCATAGACTCGACGCATATAGAGAGCCCACACGGGCAAAGCTGATGCAGAGCCTTGGCCAGTCGCTGTAGAATTGAAATGAATGTCACGTTCATCACCACCGACCCAAACAGCAGTAACGAGCTGCGGTACACATCCTACGAACCAGCCATCAGAATTGTTATTGGTCGTACCCGTTTTGCCGGCAATTGGCCCCTTCATGTCGTAAGCAGAACGCAAGCGGCGACCCGTTCCTTGGTCAATTACAGCCTTCATCATGTCGATCATGTTGTAAGCTGTTTCTTCACTATATACCTCATTGGTGCGAGGCGTAAATTCTGCTACTACATTTCCTTCGTTATCTTCTATTCGTGTTACAAGCAATGCTGCACGTCGAATGCCTTTCTCCACGAACGCTGTATAAGCTGAAGCCAACTCACCAGGGGTGATATCGCAAGTACCTAAGCAGAGAGGCAGAGAAGGTTGCATATTATCGTTGGCCACTCCCAAAGCGTGAAGGTCTCTCACCAAACCTTGTCCTGTAGGATCTATTTGATACATCAATCCAGCAGTAACCCAGTTGTTGGATTGACTCAAGCCCCACTTCAGCGTGACATGAGAGCCATAACGAGCACGACTGCCATTTCTCGGACACCATCCACCATAGCTACGTTGTACATTAAGTATGGTAGAGTTCGGGGTCATACCTCCTTGCAGCCCCATTGCATAGACAAACGGCTTCATCGTAGAGCCTATCTGGCGACGTCCTACCATAGCCATATCGTATTGGAAATGCGAGAAATCAGGTCCACCTACATAAGCCTTAACATATCCAGTCATGGGATCAATGGAGACAAGTGCAGAACGCAGGAACTTCTTATAGTAAAGAATGGAGTCAATGGGCGTCATCGTACGATCTACTTCACCTTGATAAGTGAATACCGTCATAGGTACTTTCGTGTGGAAAGCTTCGTCTATTTCTTCATCTGTTGCACCCAACGATTTCATCATGCGATAGCGATCTGACTGACGTATGGCGCGCTGTATTCTACGCTTTACGTCTGCTTTACTCAAATCGGCACTATAGGGGAAATTGGGTGACGTACGACGCTCAGCTTCAAACTTCGGTTGTAAATTCTTTCCTACTTGTGTATACACAGCTTTTTCAGCATATTGCTGCATACGCGAGTCTATAGTGGTATAGATTTTCAGACCATCAGTGTAGATGTCGTAAGTTGAGCCATCACGTTTAGTATTTTTCTTACACCAACCATAAAGAGGATCTGTCTCCCACATCAAGGAGTCTTCGTAGTACTGCTGTCTCTGCCAGCTCTTATATTTGGAAGCATCGGGCTTTTCTGCCATCATAATACGGCGCAGATACTCGCGTACATAGGCACCAAGTCCTTCCTTATGATCAATACGATGGAAATTAAGCTTGATAGGCTCTTCCGACAATGTTGCATATTCGGTTTCAGAGAGTGAGCCAGCCTTTACCATCTGCTGAAGCACAACATTTCTTCTTTCGCGACAACGTTCTGGCTCACGTACAGGGTTAAAATAAGAAGGGTTCTTACACATACCCACGAGTGTGGCGCACTCATTGATTGTCAGATCTTTTGGAGATTTTCCAAAATACACATTGGCTGCTGTCTTTATACCGACAGCGTTATGCAAAAAGTCAAAATAATTGAGATAGAGCGTAAGTATCTCCTCTTTAGTATAATGACGCTCGAGTTCTACAGCTATCACCCATTCTACAGGCTTTTGAACGAGGCGCTGCATCGTACTTTCTGCCGAGGAAGAATAGAGTTGTTTGGCCAATTGCTGCGTAATCGTACTTCCTCCACCCGCTCCTTTATGTCCTAATAATCCGCGCTTAACAACAGCACGCATAAAAGCTCGCGTATCGATGCCTGAATGATCATAGAATCGTGCATCTTCCGTAGCCACCAAGGCCTTAAACATATGCGGAGAGATACTATCGTAGCCCACAAATACACGATTTTCGTTACGCGACCACGTTCCCATCAACCTTCCGTCAGCACTTATCACCTGTGAAGCATATTTACTGATAGGACTTTGCAATTCTGCAATAGGTGGCATATAACCTATCCAGCCGCGCTCTACACAGAACACGGCCAAGATGACGAGCAATATCAAGGACAAGTAAGTGCCCCAAAGTATTTTAACTATTTTCTTTCTCATTTTATTGTTCAAAGGGACAAATGCTGTGAGTATCTGCCTGATTGAATACTTATCGTTTACCTTTTACTCCAACACGCAAATGCTTTAAAGGCAAACATCACTTATGCAAATGTACAAAAAAAGATGCAACGCACATACAAAGCGCGCGTTTTATTTACATCGATCCTTATTTAGCAGATATTTTTATAATGAAGACGATGCCTGCTATAGTTTAGAATGATAGAATGAGGAGTATGTTTCTCACCTTGCTACTTCTTAGGAAAGTACATTATCGATCTAACCATCTCACTCTGCACAAAGAAACTCGCAACTTAGTGAAGTCCACCGAAGTTATGAGTTTCCTTTATAAAGAGAGGACTTTCATGTCCTGCAGTATTCTCTATTGTAATTGTATCAAATTTATACGTTAATAATCTTACGCAGCGTATTGTTACGTTGCAGATCCTGCGAATCATAATAGTCCACCACATCGCTCTCCGTTACAATAGCATTGATATCTTTTGCATTCGAGAGGCTATCCATTAGCTGAGCAAAAGAGTTATCCTGATAGACTAAGTTTCCATTGCTGTCAAGAGTAGCTTGGCTGGTGTGTAATTTCCCCTTAAAGCGGATGTTTACTGCGAATGATTCATTATCATCTGACTTACTGTCCTGGAGGATATCAACATAATTCCCATAAGCAACTACAGGAGAATTTTTATCTTTGGACCTCTACCAATGAAAAGTTTACAACCACGGATGCAACTATCCGCATTTTCCTTCATTTCAACTTTCAACTTATATTTGCCATCTTTCCAAATCTTATATACCTTCAGCCATTTCTGAACGTAAAGTGTATCACATTTCCTGTAACTCATATCTTTATCAGCAGAATACCATTCATTTCTAACACCTAAAACCGCGATACACGCAACTTTCCAAGTATTTTGAGCCTCACGTGAATCGTCAGCCGATACATCAAGAATAAAATCATGAGCATCAGCAGACATGATTGAATCTGGAGTCTTATCAATAGTATAATTGTATACTATTCCACTACAATTCAACTCTTCATTATCGCAACTACTAATAATCAAGACAAATAATGCCAAGATAAAAAAACTATAGTACTTCATTGAATTTAGCATTTAAAATGATTGTGTATAAACTTGCCTTAGATTATAATCATATTTTTTTGTTCCTTCTACAGTTTCCACTTTATATGGATTCCCATAAAACCAACCTGCATCTCCATTTCATCCCCAATTACTATGGAAGTAATAACCTCCATCGGAGTATTGTTGCAGTCCGTCCACGACCCACATATGCCCTGGTTTGTTTTTTCCTGTTGTACCAGCTATTAGGTGAGGTATATTCTTAGATAGTT
>CALEKA010000080.1 GCA_937898715.1 uncultured Prevotella sp. | reverse complement strand
TAAAGTATTAAGTATTACTTGGTAAAAGTATTAAGTATAAAGTATTAAGTATTACATTCTGGTTGATTGCCTTTCAGATCTCGGCCTTCCAGCCTTCAGCCGATACCGTGGGCGACGCGTCCCGCGTCGGCACCCCCAGTCTATTCACCTAGTTCTGAGGCAACACACTCCCTCACAATCACCCTAAACCCCTCCTCCCCTCATGCTCACCACCATCCACACCTCTGCAGTCAACGGCATGTCAGCCATGCCCGTATTTCTCGAGGTCAACGCTTGTGAAATCAGAAGCCAGGAAGACCGCACCCTATTCTTCATGGTGGGCCTCCCCGACAATGCCGTGCGCGAAAGCAAACTCCGCGTAGAGGGTGCTCTGCAAAACAGCGGTTTCATGCTCCCACCGCGTGAGCGCTATACCATCAACTTTGCCCCAGCCGATGTGCGCAAAGAAGGCTCTGGCTACGACCTTCCGCTCGCACTCGGCATGCTCGCTTCGCTCAAGTTGATCCCTAATGCGAATCTCGATAAATACGTGTTTGTAGGCGAACTCGGTCTTGATGGCTCCGTGCGTCCGGTCAAGGGAGCACTCTCTATTGCCATCAAGGCGCGCGAGCAGGGGTTTGAAGCACTCTTTGTGCCCAAGGAGAACGAGCGCGAAGCTGCCGTGGTCAATAAGCTGAAGGTGTACGGCGTAGAGACGCTCTCGCAGGTGACCGAATTCCTTAAGGGGAAAGGCGGACTCGAGCCTACCATCGTCAATACACGTGAGGAATTCTATGCCGCACAAGCCTCAGCAGGTCCCGACTTCATCGACGTAAAGGGCCAAGAGAGTGTGAAACGAGCCATCGAAGTGGCTGCCGCGGGCGGTCACAACATCATCCTCGTAGGCTCTCCCGGTTGCGGCAAAAGCATGATGGCCAAGCGCATACCCTCCATTCTGCCCCAGCTCACCCTCTCCGAGAGCCTTGAGACCACACAGATCCACTCCATCGCAGGCAAACTCGGAGAGAGCACCTCGCTCATCGCACAGCGCCCCTTCCGTTCGCCCCACCATACCATCTCCGACGTGGCACTCATCGGTGGTGGAGCTTCTTACAAGCCAGGCGAGATCTGTCTGGCCCACAACGGAGTGCTCTTCCTCGACGAGCTTCCCGAATTCTCGCGCACTGCCCTCGAGACGCTTCGTCAGCCCCTTGAAGATCGTCAAATCACCATTTCCCGAGCCAAATACTCTGCCACGCTGCCCTGCTCTTTCATGCTCGTGGCGTCCATGAATCCCTGCCCCTGCGGCTTCTACAACGATCCCAACCACGCTTGCTCATGCTCGCCCGCTCAGATACAGCGCTATATGAGCAAAATCTCCGGTCCGCTGCTCGACCGTATCGACATACAGATAGAAGTGGCGCCCGTATCCGTAGCAGAACTGTCCAAAGCTCCACAGGGCGAAAGCAGCGCGAAAATACGAGAGCGCGTAGTAGCCGCCCGTGCCATTCAGACCGAGCGCTACAAAGCAGAGCCTGGCATCCATTGCAACGCTCAGATGACGCGTGCCCTCCTTGAGCGCTACGCCCATCTCGAAGAGGAGGCCTCAGCCACACTGATGCGAGCCATGAAGCGCTACGACCTCTCCGCCCGTGCCTACGACCGCATACTCAAAGTGGCACGCACCATAGCCGACCTCGACGCCTCACCCACCATCCAAGCTAACCACATCAAAGAGGCCATCAGCTACCGCAACCTCGACCGCGCTTCGTGGGGAGAGTGAGAATGGTACCTAAAAATTCCGATTTTAGAGTTCTCAGAATTATTAGAACCACCCTAAATAGATTAGAGCTATAAATATCATAATTTTGTAACCTTTCTCCCTTATCTTTGCATTTAGATTTTTATTAGAAGTTTATCTTGTGAAAAAGCTAATCATTTTCTTTATCGCCCTATTCCTTTGCCAACTATCTTTTGCACAGTCATTCTTTATTACAGTCAAAGATAACCTTAGCAAACGTTCGTTGCCAGGCGTACATATTGAAATTTTAGATAAAGACTCAGCATACGTTGACTCATGCGAAATGTATTCCATAAACATGGGCGACAAGATAAATTATGCATATAGCTCATCCATCGAAAACAAAAGTCCATACTTTATCCTCTTTTGTCAAAAAGAAGGCTATATGCCACAATATGTAAAGGTCAATTCGTCAGATAATATAGAAGAGACCATACTCCTTAAACGAGCACCTCGCACCCTTAAAGAAGCTACCATTACAGCGACCAAAGTAATGATGGTGATGAGGGGAGACACGATTGTCTACAATGCTGATGCTTTCGAACTAGCAGAAGGGTCTATGCTTGATCAATTGATTGCCAGGTTGCCTGGGGTAAAGCTAAGCCGGGGTGGAGCTATTACGATTAATGGGAATCCTGTGAGCAGTCTGCTAATTGATGGGAAAGATTTCTTTAAAGGCGATGCCACTATGGCTTTAGAGAACTTGCCCGCCTACATGGTGAGTAAGATAAAGTCGTACCAGAAGATTCCCGACAATGCTTACATCACACGCAAAGACATGAAACCGCGCTCAGACGACCCCTGGGTGATTGATGTAAATTTGAAGAAAGAATACCACACGGGATGGTTTGCCAATGCGGAAGCTGGGGGTGGAACTGACAAGAAATATCTTGGCAGAATCTTTGGTGTGCGTTTTTCCGACAGATCGCGCGTAAGCGTATATGGGGAAATCAGTAATGTAAACAGCAATCAGCGCCCAGGAAAGGAAGGAAATTGGGAAAACGAGGAAGCCATGGTCGGTGAGAATAAGTTGATCAAGGGAGGACTGTACGCCGCATTGTATGGCGAAGAAGATCTTTACAAAATCATCACTACATTCAATGCTTCACATACGAAAAGCTTGGACGAGACGCAATCTGCATCAACCAATTTCTATAATTCAGGCAACACCTTTGCAAGAGCCAACAGTGTGAACTGTAACAAAGACTTCTCTTTCGATTGGGAAGGTGATTTAGCCTACCGTGCCAAGTTTGCTTATATCACTTTAGAGCAGACATTGTACCATAACTCTTACAAACTGAATGACTTCAATAGGAGCCAGACCTCTACGCAGCCTTTTGCCAATTATCTCGAAGAAAGCGTATCGACCTATCAAGACCTGATCAATAGCTATACAGACTATGGCCGAGATCATCTAAAAAGCTGGATATACACAGGCAGTCTCACCATGAGTATCAAAATGCCACACCAGAAAGAACTCAGCATTAATGTCTTTGGTACTTATAAGCATCAAGACCAAAACGATCAATCGATTTATAATCTGCATACGCCGCAGATCAGCCAACAGCCCGACTATCGCAACCGATACGGCATCTTTGCACAAAAATCATACAATATATTGACATCGGCTGGTTACGCTATCTTTACAAGAGATCGTAATCACTTATATCAATCACTCTATGCAAATTACACTTTCAAATATGAAAAGAACCGTGGTGGGCGTGATTACTATCGCTTAGACCATTTAGGAGGAGAATGGGCGATTCCGCAGCATCGCACCTTAGGGTGGCTTCCCTCTACACAAGACTCATTAGCTATCTGCACTGATTGGCAGAATACTTACTTTACGGTGGACAGCAAAGCCACTCATACGCCAGAACTCAGATACATTATGATGGGGAAAAACAATTTTCAACTGATGGTCATTCTACCTCTCAACTTCGAACGTAAGCACATCAACGACTTGCGCATGCAGACCTTACGCAACGACTTTGTGAAGCACTATACGCTGTTCTGCCCAAGCATAGACCTTTCCTATCGCGGATTTCAACTTTACGGATCGCTCACACGCACTTCACCTCTAATGACGAGAATGCTCGATGTGGAAGACAATAGTAATCCTCTGTTTATAACAAAAGGTAATGGTGCGCTCAAGCCTGAAGATAAATACACCACCTTCCTCCGTTACTCTATGGAGGAAACCAAGCACGCACAGACGCTACAAGCCAAGATAGAATATAGCACGCTGAGAAATGCTATAGGCGATATGCGCTACTATGACGTGCAAAGCGGTGTGACTACCTCAACGCCACAAAACATCAACGGCAACTGGCAAGTAAACTTCTCGGGCAACTATGCACGTAGCTTGGACAAAAAGCAGAAGTGGACGCTCGACCTAAACTGTGGCGTGCAATATCTCAACAGTGTAGACTTCCAACAGACTTCCCTCATGCAGCAAGATGCAAAGAGCGTGGTTAAGAACCTATTCACACAAGGTGCATTGACGCTGGCCTATCATTGCAAACTCTTCAATGCGAGTCTCAAGGGCATGCTCGATTGGCAGCACGGCACGAGCGAACGAACCGACTTCGTCACCATCAACAGCCTCAACCAGCTCTACACACTGACCAACCAATGGTCATTGCCTTGGAATATTAACATTGACACGGACTTGACGTGCTTTCTCCGTTCTGGCTATGCCGATGCTTCGATGAATAGCAACGAATGGATCTGGAACATGGCCATCAGCAAGCGCATGCTGAAAGACAAGAGTCTTGCTATCAAGGTCTCTGCCCACGACATATTGGCGCAACGAAGCAGCATTCAGCGTGTGCTTAATGCACAAGGACGCACGGAGACTTGGCACAACGTCGTTCCGCGCTACTTCATGCTGAGCCTCATCTATAGACTCCACAAAGCTCCGAAGAAGAATAATTAATAATTCAAGTTCCGAATTTAAGTGGGTGAGCTGAATCAGATACGCTTATAATTATCTCTACATGGGCAGTCAAATCATGCGAAAAAGGCACTTCATGTTGGCGTACACCGACCGATGTTCGTGCATACACCGACCGATGTTCATGCGTACACCGACCGATGTTCGTGCGTACACCGGTCGGTGTACGCCACATGAGCGGCCTTCCCAAAAACATGAGCGGCCTTACCAAAAACATCATCGCCCCACAGCAAACATATCAGTTGCTGCGGGGCGATGATGGTTATTAGAATATAAATGTAGTATATTAGAGCATAAAGTGCGGCAGGATATTCTTCTCTATCAGTCGAATACGCGGAACTCGTAGCCTTGGCTCTTAAGCCACTCTATGGCGCGAGGCAGCGCGTAGAGGAGTTTGTCTTGGCTCTTGAGCGAATCGTGGAAGGTGATAATGCTGCCGTTGCGTGCGTAGCGGCGCACGTTGAGCAGTACGTCGCGACCATTAAGGCGAGTGGAGTAATCACGCGTTACGAGGTCCCACATCACTACGCGATAGCGAAGCATCACCATGATATACTGCTCCCACTTCATCCATCCGTGGGGCGGACGGAAAAGGTCGGTGTGGAGGTATTCGTTGGCCTTATCAACGTTGCGCACATAGGAGCGGATGCCGTGACGGAGCCCACCTATATGATTAAAGGTGTGGTTGCCCAGGCGATGTCCGCGGGCCTTCACCATCTCAAATTCCTTAGGGTGCTTCCGTATGTTGTCGCCCACCATGAAGAAGGTGGCCTTGATGCCGTAGTGATCGAGCACATCGAGCACCCAAGGCGTTACCTCGGGTATGGGGCCGTCGTCGAAGGTGAGATAGACGGCTCTCACGTTCTTATCCATGCGCCACAAGGCTCGTGGGTAGAGCCAACGCAGGAAACATGCGGGTTGTTCTATTATCACAGAGAAGAATATTTAATTAAGTAATAAGTAATATGTAATAAGTAATACATTCTTGCTCATTGCTTCGTGCTTTCTGGGATTGCATCCTTCATATTACTTCTTATTGCAATTCCTTCCTATACATTTACAGATAATCCCCCGCCACGAGAGCGGAGGATTATACTCTGTAGAATGCTTTTCTATTGCTGCATCTGTTGCATCTGCTGCATGTACTGCTGCTGCATCACTTGCATACCGAGGCGGAAAGCTTCGTTCTTATCCATCTGCTTCATGCGCGGTGCAAGTTGCTTAGCTTCTGCGCCGCCTATTTCTGAGAGCGTCTGATAAGCCTCTGCAAGGCTTGATGTGAGCAAGTATGCCGTACGTCCGTAAGTGTTGACATGGTCAGTACCGAGCGAGTTGATGTAGGTGAGATACTGCATATCGTAGTCGCAAACGGCCTTTGCCACACGAGCGGCTTCCTTCTTATTGCCAGCCTGATACCAGAGTACGGCAAGCTGTGAATCGTCGTCGGTGTAGGGCACATTGGGTGCAGGAAGCACTTCCTTGCACTTCTGCAGTACCTTCAAGGCGCGAGCCATGTCGCCACGACGGATGAGGTTGTCGGCAAGCATCATAAACATGCGGCGGTGGGTGCTACACATGCGGCCGGTGGTCTCGTCGATGTAGATGCCCTTGTGGTTGGCATTACCATACTTGAAGCGAGTCATCATGTTCTTGTACATGAGATTGGCATCGATGGTGCCCATCTGTCCGTAGTTGAACGGTGTGATGCGGTAGGCCAAACCTTCGAGCACGAGGTAATTCTCAAGTCCGGCATAGTTGTTCGAACCGAGCGTTACGCTCATATACATCGGGCGCTTCCAGTCGGCATGAGCCAACATCTCGTAGATCATTACATCTGCGCGATAGAGGCCGCCCTGCTGCTCTTTCTTAGCCTTGAGCGAGATGATCATCTTATCGGGGATGCTATCCTTGCCCTCGGGCAGATACATGCCGCTCTCTATCACGGCTTGCTTGTTGACACTCACTACTACGGAGTCGGTGGGGAAGTAGCCTCCCTCGTCCTTCTTCACGTAGTGATCGAGTATGTAAGAGAGCTCGTAGGGATCCACCTTGGGGTTCTGCTTCTTCAGTTCGTCGAGTTCAGCTTTACCCTCGGGCTTGATGGGATAGTAGGTATGCTTACCATTGTCTACGTAGAAGTAGCGGCTCCACGTGATGGGCAATGACTTAGAGTCGTATGCTGGGCGACGCATCTGGTCGGTATACCAGTCGGTCTGCAGGTAAGAGAGGTTGCACACACGAGCGTCTGTACGATTGCCCTCTACCTCTTGGTTGTACCAGAGGGGGAAGGTGTCGTTATCGCCATTGGTGAAGATGATGGGGCATCCCTTATCGGGGAGTGTGTTGAGATAATTCTCGCCAAAGTCGCGACAAGTGTAGCGATTAGAGCGATCGTGGTCGTCCCAAGTCTGGCTCACCATTTGAATGGGCACGAGCACACCGATGATGGAGGCTATCAGCGCGCCTATCTGAGGCTTGCTCTTAAGGAGCTTCTCTGCCCACGAAGCCAAGGCTGCTACGCCAAGGCCTATCCAGATGGCGAAGGCATAGAACGAACCTGCATAAGCATAGTCACGCTCACGCGGCTGATTGGGGGTCTGGTTCAGATAGAGCACGATGGCCAAGCCTGTCATGAAGAAGAGGAAGAACACTACCCAGAACTGACGTACGCCCTTCTCGCCACGATAAGCCTGCCAGAACAGACCGATCAGGCCGAGGATGAGGGGCAGGCAGTAGAACACGTTGTGGCCCTTGTTCTCCTTCAGTGAATCGGGCAGGAGATTCTGGTCGCCATACATCTTGTTGTCGATGAACGAGAAGCCGGTAATCCAGTTGCCGTGTTCGAGTTCGCCATTGCCTTGAATGTCGTTTTGGCGTCCGGCGAAGTTCCACATGAAGTAGCGCCAGTACATGAAGTTCACCTGATAAGAGAGGAAGAATCGGAGGTTGTCCCACTGCGAGGGCATCTGTCCGGGAAATTCATTGCCATCCTTATCGCGGAAGGTCACATCCTTCATCGTGATGTCGCCGAGCCACTGCTGATACAGGTCAGCATGAGCCGAACTGTACATACGTGGGAAGAGCATCGTCAGTCCTGAGGGATACTTCAGTCCTGCAGTTTCTTCGATTTCTTCGTAGCGGTCGGGCTCTGAGGGATTGGCCTTCTCTTGGCGCTGTACGCGCTTATTCTTCTCCACCTCGATGGCGCCTACGCTGTAAGCTTGATCTTGTGAGCAGAATGCCTCGCCCTTGAAGAGCGGAGTCTGTCCGTACTGATCGCGGCTCATATACGATCCGAGGGTAAAGATATCCTCGGGCGAGTTTTGATCCATCGGTGGGTTCTGCGTAGAGCGGATCACGATGACGGCATATGAGGAGTAGCCAATCATCAGCATCAGCATGCAGAGCAGCGAGGTATTCATGAAGCGCTTGCGCACGAAGAAGTTGCCATCCTTGCCCTTGAGGCCGAGCACCACATAGAGAGCGATGAGCACGATGATGCCCAGCACGCCTGCCGTAAGTCCATGTCCCATAAAGGGGATGCCGAGCAAGGCTACGCTTAGGAGGTAGAAGAGGCGCGTGCGAGTATGGTTTGCAGTAGTAGTGCTCCAAATAGCAGTAAGCACCACGGCTACGAGCACCACGAGATAGATGATCATGCCCACATTGAACGGCATGCCGAGGTCGTTGGTAAAGAACCATTCAAACCATCCGCCTACCTTCACGATGCCGGGCACTACGCCGTAGAGCACGGCTGCCACAAGCAGCATCGACACGATGAGTGCCACGAGTGATCCCTTCACCTTCGCGTTGGGGCAACGACGATAGTAGTATACCAATGCGATGGCGGGAAGGCATAGGAGGTTGAGCAAGTGCACACCGATTGAGAGACCCGTGAGGTAGAAGATCAGTACGAGCCAACGGTCGGAGTGAGGCTCGTCGGCGTGGTCTTCCCACTTCAGAATGAGCCAGAACACCAGAGCGGTAAACATCGATGAATACGCGTAGACTTCGCCCTCTACGGCAGAGGACCAGAACGTATCGCTCCAGGTATAAGCCAGAGCGCCTGTCAGTCCGCAGCCCATGATGGTCACGAGTTGTGCGGTCGAAGTCACCGTGCCGTCGGTAGTGATGAGCTTACGAGCCAAGTGGGTGATGGTCCAGAAGAGGAACAGGATACACGTGGCTGAAAGCAGAGCCGACATGACGTTTACGCAGATAGCCACCTTCGTGGGATCGCTCGTAAACTGTGTAAAGAAGTTGCCAGTGAGCATAAAGAATGGCGCACCAGGGGGGTGGCCCACCTCCAGCTTGTAGGCTGTGGTGATAAACTCAGGGCAATCCCAAAAACTGGCCGTTGGCTCCACCGTTGAGCAGTAGGTGAAAGCAGCAATGGCAAAGGTGATCCATCCGAGGATGTTGTTCACCAAGTTGTACTGTTTCATGGAAGAATTACGCTGTTTTGTGTAAGTTATTGATAGTTGTTATTTTGTTTCATTTCTACGGCGCTTGCACGCCAATGTGCAAAAATAAGGATAATATTTGGGAAACGTGGGGCTTTGTCCTCTTTTTTTGCGCAGCGCGATTGGAGGCAAAAGTATTTCTGCTAACTTTGCATGGTGAGCAGTAGGAAGGAGCCATTTGGTTATGCTTATAAATCGTCTGCGAGCAAGAGGTCCGTCCAACCCAGTACCGGAGGCGACGCGTCCCCGCGTCGGCATCGTCTGCGAGCAAGAAGTCTCCCAATCGTAGAACAAATAGAGATTTCTCATTACGCCGACGCGAGGACGCGTCGCCCCCAGTATTGGCTGAAACGCGCCTACATTTTCTTTCTTTACGCATGTTTCATACTTCCCTTTCTTCCCCATTTATGATCAATTTATCTCGAAAAATCCACGTTTTCATCGCGAGTTTTGCGTTTCTTTCTGTCACTGCACATGCTCAGCGTGCCGACTTTCACGTCATTCCCCTGCCCAAGCAGGTAAAATCTATTCAAGCTGGCAACTTCGTACTCGACAAGCAGACGCTCATCTGTTACCCCTCGGGCGATAAAGAGCTGCGCCGCAATGCTGAATTTCTCAAGCAGTACATCCGCGAACTCACCCAGCTCGACCTCCCTGTGAGCAACCTGCCGGCTCAGCAGCACTGCATCAAACTCTCACGCACACACCGCTCCGACCTGCCCGAATCTTACTCCATCCGCGTGAATAGCGACATTGTGCTCATCGAGGCTGCCTCGGCAGCAGGCAGTTTCTACGGTGTACAGACGCTGCGCAAGTCGCTCCCCACAGGCCCGGCGCAGAGCATCACGCTGCCGGCTACCGAGATCCGCGATTGGCCACGCTTCAACTATCGTGGAGCCCACCTCGACGTGGCTCGCCACTTCGTCACGCCCGACTCTGTGCGCCGATTTATTGACATCTTGGCGCTCCACAATATCAACCAATTTCACTGGCACCTCACCGACGATCAAGGTTGGCGCATAGAGATCAAGCGCTATCCTCGGCTCACACAGATCGGTTCGAAACGAGAGCAGACCGTCATCGGTCACAATTCAGGGAACTACGACGGACGCCCCTATGGCGGCTACTACACGCAGAAGGAGGTGCGCGAGATTGTGAAGTATGCTGCTGAGCGCAATATCAACGTGATTCCCGAGATCGATCTGCCCGGCCACATGCAAGCGGCACTCGCTGCTTATCCCGAACTGGGCTGCACAGGTGGTCCTTACAAGGTGTGGCAGCAATGGGGCGTTTCGGACGATGTGCTCTGCGCTGGAAACGATAAAACGCTTGATTTCATCGATGGTGTGCTCACCGAGGTGGCGCGACTCTTTCCCTCGGAGCTCATCCACGTGGGCGGCGATGAGTGTCCGAAGACGCGCTGGAAGGCTTGTCCCAAGTGCCAAGCTCGCATCAAGAGTCTCGGACTGACTGCCGACGCTCACCACACGGCGGAGCAACGGCTGCAGAGCTACGTGATCCATCATGCTCAGCAGACGCTCTCCCGACTCGGCAGGCAAATGATCGGTTGGGAGGAGACGCTCGAGGGCGGACTTGCTCCGGGGGCTTGGCTCATGTCGTGGACGGGCGAGGGCGCAGGATTTGAGGCGGCTCGCGAGGGGCACAACGTGGTGATGTCGCCTTGCTCTTACCTCTACTTCGACTATTATCAATCGGACGACAAGGCGCATGAGCCTGATGCCGCAGGTGGCTACCTTCCCATCGAACGCGTATATAGCTACGAGCCTATTCCATCGTCGCTTCCCGAGGCAGCACGCCCCTACATCGTAGGCGTGCAGGCCAACTGTTGGACGGAGTATATGCCCTCGTTCCAACAGATGGAATATATGACGCTTCCGCGCTTTGCCGCACTGAGCGAGATACAGTGGGCAGCGCCCGAACAGAAGAATTATGCTGATTTCATCGGGCGTCTGCCGCAGATGATCGACGTGTATCGCACTTTGGGCTACAACTTCTCGCGCGCCGTATATCGCATCCATGAGTCGTCCGTCCCCATGCCCGAGGCTCGGGCCGTAAGCGCCCATCTCACCACCATCGACAATGCGCCCATCCACTACACGCTTGATGGCACAAAACCCACGGTTTCATCGCCACTTTTCACCAATGAAGTGAAGGTAGACCATAGTTGCACGCTGCGTGCTGCTGCCTTCCGCCCGTGGGGCGAAACACCCGAGGTGGTGCGCACGTATCATTTCAGCAAGGCCACGGCTCGGAGGATCACGCTCTTGCAAGCGCCTCATCCGAGTTATGCATTCTCGGGAGCCGGTCTGCTCGTAGACGGTCTGTGGGCTGAGGATACCAATTTCCACTCGGGCCACTGGATAGGCTTCTGTGGCAATGATCTCGAGGCTATGATCGACCTTGGTGAGGAGCAGACCATCTCCGAAGCATCGGTGCGCACGTGTGTGGAGAAGGGTGCTTGGGTGTTCGACGCTCGCGGCTTTGAAGTCGCCGTATCGGCCGACGGCCAAACTTTCCGCTCTGTAGCTCAAGAAGATTATCCCTCACAAACCGAAGCCAATCCTAATCAGATCTACCTGCACACACTCAACTTTGCTCCCGTGCGTGCCCGCTACGTCAAGGTGAAGGTCACCTCCGAGCACAGCATCCCCTCTTGGCACCCTGGCAAGGGACATCCTGGATTCGTATTCGTCGATGAAATCGGGGTAAATTAGAGGGGGGGAATGACTGCGGCGCGAGCGATTTTCAGCCAACACTTTTCAGCCAATACTTTTCAGTCAGCACTTTTCAGTCAACACTTTTCAGCCAATACTTTTCAGCCAATACTTTTCAGTCAACACTTTTCAGCCAATACTTTTCAGCCAATACTGGGGGCGACGCGTCCCCGCGTCGGCATCGCCTACAAGCAAGAAACCTATCCTCCCAGCTCTGTGGGCGACGCGTCTCGCGTCGGCAAAACTAGCATCAAGAGGCGAGCACCACTTAATCTAAATAGGCTTCTTGTTCGTAGGCGATGCCGACGCGAGGACGCGTCGCCCCCAGTAGACTCTGAGAAGGCTATCTGTCCGCTCTTGATGCCGACGCGGGACGCGTCGCCCACAGAACTGGGTGAAAGAAGGGATTTCCCCTCGCGCGTACGCGCACTACAGAGGGTTTTGCTCATGCAAATGCTTACATCTTGCACTCTATCTATATAATGCATTGATTTTCAGATTATTACGGCATGCAAGCTTGTTGACTTTGCCTACACTTTGCCTACACTGCTGCTTGCACTCATTCGATTTACGACTTAGACAAAATAAAATACGCACACTATAGGAGAAGTTGGCGGTTGGTGAAGAAAAAACTAATGGTTGGAACAGAAAAAATTATCCCCCCTTACAGAAAAAACTAATGGTGGGAACAAAAATAATTATCCCCCCTTACAGAAAAAACTAATGGTGGGAACAGAAATAATTATCCCCCTTTACAGAAAAAACTAACGGTGGGAACGGAAATAATTATCCCCCCCTTACAGGAAAAACTATCGGCTGGAACAGAAATAATTATCCCCCCTTACAGGAAAAACTGCAAGGAGGGATAATTTCTTTACGACGGAGGAGTGTAAGGAGAGTGTAAGTAAGGTTTTACAGCTTGCCTACTGATTTTCAACGTCTTTCCTCACAAATCGTGTAAGATGATGGTAGGGTGAGCAAAACTTGCTGAAGCGTGCGCGTACGTGCGTGTGGCAGAAAAAGTGAACAGTTTGTACACTCTTTTTGGCGCACTATAGGTTTTGCCATACCTTTGCACACAGTATGCGAGAAGGCTCTGCAAGCAGAAGCGTTATTCTTCGTCTTCACCGAAAGAAGCATCCGTGTCGCTCCATTCGCGCTGATTGCTCCAGCCATCGTCATTGCTGCCACTGTCGGTGCGCGATACAGCCAGCATCATTGAGGCTTCCGCACTCAGGCGGATTACGCTTGCCTCGGGGCGTATATAGATCTTTTTCATTGATTTCTCGTTTTAGAGGGATGAATAGTATGCCTGCTTAAGAGGGAGTGAGGTTAGCGGGCAATGAATTTGCGGCCACCCTGGATGTAGAGTTGTCCGTTCACGGGCTGCATGACGCGGCGACCTTGGAGATCATAGATAGGAGCGTCGGTGGTGGTTACAGCGCTTTCTATGCCATTGATGCCCGTGGTCTGACCATCGAAGTTGAGCACAAGGCTCTGTGCCGTAGTGCTCTGGAGGTAGGCACGATTGGCGGCGAGCTTAGAGCCAGTGTAGCGTGAGAAACCTACTTTTCCCTTGTTTCCATCGGCGAGGTTGAGACGGCCGAAGGTGAGGATGTTCGTGAGGTCGGAGATTTCAGAAGTGGTGCCGAGCAGATCGTTGTCGATAGCGGGGGCAGAAGCTACCACCTTGAGCGTGGCTTCTGTGACATCGGCGCTTTCACCGCGAAGGATCACGCCCTGACCTGCAGGAATCGCGTCGATTTCGTTCATCTCGAGGTGTACGCCATCGGCATTCATCTTGGCCGCATAAGCCTTGGCATTCTGCGAAGCTTCGGCGAGCTCTACAGCGTAGGGCAAGCAAGTGGTGGCGAAAGTGGCATCGTCGGCTTCAGAGTAGTGAAGCGGAAGGGTGATGATGGGCTCAGAGAGGGTGTAGCTCGTCACGCGGTCGGAAGCTGTATTGAACTTGATGCTCGAACCATCGAATCGCCAGCAGTAGTCCATGGAGAAGCCATGGGGGTAGACGCCGAAGGAGTGGTCGGCGTTTTCGTAGAGATCCCATACCTTGGTAGCACTTCCGCTGATGCTACTTCCACTTGCAAGTGCGCCACCAGAGTTACTACTAAATGATAAATAGCAACTTCCGGCAAAGGTCGTACCATTCTTCATGATGTAATCACTGCTCATTGCCTCAACATTGCTTGCTGCATTACAGAACTTATAACCATCGAGAGGATTACCTGTGATATACCACAGATCGTTGAGTACGTTATTGAGCGTGCCGTTCTGTTCCTTCGTGCGGTATTTGATAGAATTGCCATCACGATAGAGCATGGTGGGAGCGTCAGTGGCTGTAGTAAGGTAGTAATATACGGGAGCCTCGGCAGTGCTGACCGTAAATGGCGCGTTCAGTGTGCAATTGAGCACGATTTCACGGCCATCGTCTGCAGCAGTTACTGTAGCGTCGGCTGAGGGAAAATCGGCAGAAGTAGTAAATGCGGGGTATGTGGGCGTGGGATAATGGTCACCTACTGACACTGCCAAACTTTGCTTGCCCATGCTTTCTCCATTCCACATGAAGTTGTAAGTAATAGTAGCTACACTTGAAAGGGCATAGAATTGGAATTGGGCGTTGTTGGAATCAGTCTCCTTGATATCATAGTAGCCTACTTGCTGCTTATTATTGAGGGTGATATAAATAGTGACATCCTTAGCTCCCCCCCAACTATACTTCGTACCTATGGTTTTCATATAATACCAAGCAGAAGAGGTCTCAATGGGAGTAAAAGTTGAATGAGATGTATTCAAAGTAAATGGATCTTGACGACCAGGAGTTGAGTTGCTGATTGTTGCTTTCGAGATAGATGGGAAATACGTTTCCGTCCCATAAGCCTGGAAAGTAAGTTGACCATCCGTATTGTTTACGAAAAAGATGTACTTGTGGTTATCATCGCTGATGGAAGAACCAGCGAAGTTGTTCTCCGAACCTTTAGTGTCGTAGTAGGGCTTGCTGTCCTGTACATAGAGATAATTGCCGTTTTCATCGGTCTTTCCGTCGGCGCTCTTCACCTTGATCACGTAATAGCCCGAGGTGAGATTGCTCAACTCAGTGGGGGTTGCTGCCACTTGGAAGGTCTGTGCCACAGCCGAAGCTATGCAGCCCAGCATCAAGAGGAGCAGGGTGGTAAATTTCTTCGTCATGATTGATTGTAACGTTGTATGATAGTTTGTTTTTGTGTGAATGCGTGCGATAAAATTCTCAGCTAAATAAGAGGTGAGTTCATGAGTTCTGTGGGCGACGCGTCCCGCGTCGGCTTCGCCAAGAACCAAGAGGTGAGCCTATAGGAAGTGGGGGCGAAGTGTCCCGCTTCGGCTTGAAGTGTGAGGCTCGATGCCGAACACGTCAAAAAAAATCTTTGAAATATATTCTCTTACGCCGACTCGGGCATCGAGCCCTTCGCCTGCGTGCCGAAGCGAGACACTTCGCCCCCACTTCTTATGGACTAACTGCTTCATTGGCTGACGAACTCACTTCTTAATCCGTGACGATGCCGACGCGGGACGCGTCGCCCACAGAGCGAATAAGAAGACTTGCAACTAACCATTGAAAAGAATACTTGCAACAAGAAGAACATCCTCCATAAGCGAGAGCAAAATTACGCATTGAGGGAAGAGCGGGCAAGGTAGGTCCGGAGTTTTTGCGGTAATACCGAAAATTACCGATGATTACCGCGATTTTTCGCATTCTTATGTTGCAAAACATAAAATTAACCGCGAGCAACATCTCTCCGACTCTGGGAGAGATGCCGCCCGCGGTTTGGGGGGAGAATGATTTCGAGACAAGCGTAAAACGCTCCGAGGAGGGACTTACTTTTTCAAGTAGTCATCGAAGTAGCGGGTGATGCGCTCATGAAGGTGCACCATGTCGTGGCCCATCATGTTGTGACCATCGCCAGGATAGACGAAGTAGTCGGGCTGTGTGCCAGCGTCTTCGCAAGCACGGAGGAAGGACAGGCTATGCTGCATCACGCAGGTGGGATCGTTGTAGCCCACGATGATCTGCAAGCGACCCTTGAGGTTCTTAGCCTTATTGAGGAGCGACGAGGATGCATAGCCATCGGGATTCTCCTGCGGAGTGTCCATATAGCGCTCACCATACATCACTTCGTAATACTTCCAGTCGATCACAGGACCACCGGCTACGCCCACCTTGAACACGTCGGGGTAAGAACACATGAGGTTGGTGGTCATGAATCCTCCGAAGCTCCAACCATGCACGCCGATGCGGTCGGCATCAACATAAGGAAGGGTCTTGAGGAACTTCACGCCCTCGAGTTGGTCTTTCATCTCAATATCGCCAAGGTGGCGGTGGGTACAGCTTTCAAACTCGAAACCGCGATTTTCCGAACCACGATTGTCGACGACGAAGATCACGTAGCCACGCTGCGCCATGTAGGCTTCCCAGGGGCGCATCTGATAGTGCCATGAGGCTTCTACATTGTGGGCGTGAGGACCACCATATACGTAGACCACGGTGGGGTATTTCTTCGCGGGGTCGAAGCCTACGGGCTTTACGAGGCGGTAGTAGAGATCGGTGGTGCCATCGGCTGCCTTGATGGTGCCGCTTGTGATTTCGGGCACGTTGTAGGCTGTCCAGGGATCGCTGTCTTCGTGAAGTTTCTGCGTGGCGGGCTTGGCAGTGGCTTGCAGATCGTATTCACGGAATTTGCGCGGAGACGACCAGCGGTCCATCAGGAATCGACCACCAGCTGAGAGCGTAGCGTAGTGGGTGCCCTCGCCATTGTCGAGCTGGGTGACCTTGCCCGTACCTACGTTTACGGCAAAGTTGCTATACTGTATGGGGTTGTTCTGATTGCTCTGATAGACGATGCTCTTGGCTTGAGGATTGAAGCCAAGCATGGAGATGACTTCGTACTTGCCCTTGGTGAGCTGCTTGAGGAGTCGGCCGCTTGCGGCATCGAAGAGATAAAGGTGGTTGTAACCATCGCGACGCGACTGCATGACGAACTTGCTTGCGTCCCAAGGAAGGAACTCGATGGGATTGCAAGGCTCTACGTAGCGCTTGTTTTCCTCAGTATAAAGCACGGCCTTGCGTTCACCGGTCTGTGCATCGTAGCTCACGAGTTCGGCACGGTCTTGCGTGCGGGGGAGTTCAAACATATAGATGGTCTTCTCATCGGGACTCCATGCGATGTTGGTGAAATAGCGGTCGGTGGGGTCGCCTGCCTGCAAGTAGATGGTCTTGCCGGTCGAGGGGTTGTATACACCTACGGTCACCTTGTGGCTGGTCATGCCCGCCATGGGGTATTTCTCGGGAGCAAGCTGCGCCACGCGGTGGGCTATGTCGACGAGAGGATAGTCCGTCACCATGCTCTGATCCATGCGATAGAAAGCGAGGAGGTTGCCCTTAGGACTCCAGAAGGTGCCCTTGCGTATGCCAAACTCATCGCGATGGACGGAGAGTCCGTATTGCAGTTCACGAGTGCCATCGGTGCTTACTTGGTGATCCTTGCCATCGGCAGTGCGCACGAAGAGGTTCCAGTCCTTCACATAAGCTTCGGCCTTGGAAGCGAAGCAGAAGTCCTGAGCCGATTCGCCCTGGGTGCGGGGTGCGCTCCATACGATCTTACGCTGCTTCCAGTCGTAGAGCACGCGCTGCTTGGCTGTGCTGATATACACTTGAGGCTTGTCGGCATAGGGAAATTGCGCGTAGAGCAGATTGTAGACTTTGCCCACCTGTGCCGTGTCGATAGCAGCATTGAGCTGATCGGTGGTGAAGAGCACGGAGGATTTTTCTTTCTGCCCCTTGTCGTTGGTGAGGGTTGATACTTCGTCTACGTTGAGCTTGAGCAGACAATCGCCCCAAAAGGCGGTGCCGTAATACTTCGGCATGATGTTGGCGTAGTTGTTGCCACCCCACATGAGGTCTTCGAGCGTAAAGCTCTTCTTGCTTTGTGCCATAGCAGTGGTGCCGAGTAGCAGCGCGAGGGCTGCTATTAATGCGTGTTTGATTCTCATTCTGTTTATCGGGAATTCCTATAAATGGGGGCTTACAGGCATGCTGTCGTTGCCCATAAGCCCCAATTGGGTTATATTTTACAATTTAGATGCGGAGCATTCTTATTCTGCATCGCTGAAGCTTCCATCCGCACGGAAGAATCCTTTTTTCTTGAATTCACCGCCGCTTTTGAAGCCTCCTTTGCGTGAATCGCCGCCTTTCTTGAAGTTTTTCTTGAAATCCTTCTTGAAACCGCCTTTCTTGAAGTCGCCATCGCGCTTCTTGAATTTGTCATCGCGCTTACCAAAGCCGCCTTCACGCTTACCGAAGCCGCCTTCACGCTTACCATAGCCAGCCTTGCCGCGATTGGGCTTGCGCTGACCATGAATTTCTTCAAACTCGCGGTGCTTACGGCGCAGGATTAAGTAGTCAGGATCAAGATCGTCGTCATCGAAGCGACGATTGTCTTCCTCATCAAAGCGCTTCTTGAAGTCATCACGCTTCGTGCGGAAACGGCGCTGGTCGCTCATCAAGCGGCGCTCCTCGTCGGTCTTGACCTTGCCACCCTCAGCACGGAAGTCGCTGAGTTTGCCATTGAAAAGTTGGTATTTGCGGAAATCGCAATCTATCTTACCATTGAAGATCTGCACCTTGAAGCTGGGACGCAAGCCAATGTTCTCAAAGAGCTCTTGCTTAGACGAGATGATCCATGCCTCGCCACCCTGGAATTCGTTCTTAAGCACCTTGCCGATGGCTTGGTAGAGACCCAAGATGTCGGGCGGAGTCAAACGTTCACCATAGGGAGGATTGGTCACCATGATGGCATGCTCCGATGGATTCTTGAACTGACGGAAGTCCTTCTGCTCCACGCTCACGATATCGCTCACACCAGCACTGCGCACATTCTTCAGCGCAATCTCTACCGTTGGCACGTTGATATCGTAGCCATAGATATGGTGGGTGAATTCACGCTCTTGCGAGTCGTCGTCGTAGATTTCCTGTAAGAGATCTGCGTCGAAGTCCTTCCACTTTTCGAAGCCAAACGACTTGCGGAACACACCAGGATAAATATTGCGCGCCATGAGAGCTGCCTCTACGAGGAACGTGCCCGAACCACAGAATGGATCGATAAAGTCGGTATCGCCCTGCCAACCAGTCATCTTTATCAAGCCTGCCGCAAGCACCTCGTTGATGGGTGCTTCGACCGTGGCAACGCGATAACCGCGCAGATGCAGGCTCTCGCCCGAAGAATCGAGCGAAAGGGTGCAATCCTCATCGGCTATGTGGATATTGAGCTTCACGTCGGGGTTGGTGATGCGGATGTTGGGACGCTCGCCCTGCGTTTCGCGGAAGTAGTCGACGATGGCATCTTTCACTTTGTAAGCCACAAACTTTGAGTGGCGGAACTCATCGGAAAACACTACCGAATCTACAGCAAAGGTGGTATCGAGGTCGAGATACTGGCTCCAATCGATTTTTCTCACAGCGTTGTATACGTCGTCGGCATCCTTTGCCTTGAAGTGCTTGATAGGTTTGAGAATGCGCACAGCTGTACGCAGACAGAAGTTTGCACGATACATCATGGCTTTGTCGCCCGTAAACGACACCATTCTGCGCCCCAGTTGCACATTGTTTGCACCGAGTTCGGTAAGTTCTTGTGCCAATACTTCCTCAAGTCCTTGGAAGGTCTTGGCTATGAGTTCAAATTCTTGCATATTTCCTATATATATTGAAGCCTGCTTGCGCTATGATTTACGATGCTTGCGCTATGATTACACCTTTTCTCCCGCTGGCACATCGTGGGTGACCCATTTGTTGGCACCGATAACGGCTCCTTGACCGATGGTGATGCGGCCAAGCACGGTGGCATTGGAGTAGACGATGACATCGTCTTCAAGTATGGGGTGGCGGGGATTATTCTTGATAGGGTTGCCGTTGACATCGAGCGGAAAACTCTTAGCACCAAGCGTTACACCCTGATAGAGCTTGACATGGCGACCAATGATACACGTTGCGCCGATGACTACACCCGTGCCGTGGTCGATGGTGAAATATTCGCCTATCTGCGCTCCAGGGTGGATATCTATGCCGGTCTCGCTGTGGGCGAGTTCGGTGATAATGCGAGGTATGAGCGGCACATCGAGGCGATATAGTTCATGAGCGATGCGGTAGCAGGTGAGGGCACGAATGGCTGGATAACAACTTATTACTTCACCATAATTTTGCGCAGCAGGGTCGCCCAAATAGGCGGCTTCCACGTCGGTAGCGAGCGTGCGCCTTACCTGAGGGAGCATGCTCACAAGGGCTGCCGCGATGGCTTCGGCTTTAGTATGATAATCAATGCAAGGCTGACGATCTTCTTGTTGTTCGGAGAAGCAGAGCCCCGCTTGTATCTGCGCGGTGAGCATGGAGAAGAGACGCTCCACTTCCATACCGATATGATAGCGTACAGTCACGGAGTTGAGTGTGCTTTTCCCATAATATCCAGGGAAGAGTACGGCACGGCAGAGCCCGATAATTTCTTCGAGTGCTGCCGACGATGGTAGGGGATCGCCATGACGATGCTGGTGGAAGAGTCCTTTCATCTTAGAGGTGTCGGAAAGCTCTTCTACCGTTTGCTTGAGCAGGTTGGTATAGCTATCGGGAGGGTTCATTCGTTATCTATTGCTTACTTATAAGGCGAAGTTCGAAGCAAAGTTACGAAAAAATTCAAAAAGTATCAGATTATTAGGTGTTAAGTGTAGACGCGCAACGGAAATAAGGACTAAATGTAGTATTCTACAGGGTCGGCTATGCCCGAACGAAGCGCATAGCGTATGGCCTCATAGGCAGTAGAGACTCCGAGCTTACGGAATATATTCTTCTTGTGCGTAACGATGGTATGCACTGAGGAGTTGCGACGGGCTGCAATCTCTTTGGCTGTTAGGCCTTCGGCTATAAGTGAGAGGATTTCTGTCTCGGTATGTGTAAGATGGGCTATGCCTATGTGTTCGCTACGATTGGAAAGTTGATTTTCCACTGTGGGACACACTGTACGGCGACCTTGCTGCGCATTATAGAAGGCTTGCAGAAAATCTTGACGCGTGCAGTCCTTAGTGAGAAAACTTACGTTGTGCTCTGCACCGAGCAGACGGAGCAGATTTTCAGTGTATTCGGTAGAGAGCATGAGCCATTTAGCAGAAGCGAAACGACGTATATATATCAAAAAATTCTCGGGCGAGGTAAAATCGAACAAGGCGAAGTCGAGCACGACCACAGCATCGGGGTGCAATTCGAGTCGGCGGGCCAATTCTTCCTTAGTATGTACAAAAAGCAATGGCTGACCAGCAAGGTAGCTGGTCAGCGCATCGCTTGTAAGAGATTGATTGTCTGCTATGATAATCATATGGAATATTCTTCAGTAACGCAGATCACTGCAGAAGCAATCGTACGGAGTATTCTTCTAAAAGACGCGGTTCATCCAAAAGGGAACCATACGGAGTATTCTTCTAAAAAA
The DNA here is from genome assembly GCA_937898715.1 of uncultured Prevotella sp. Taxonomy (GTDB): domain Bacteria; phylum Bacteroidota; class Bacteroidia; order Bacteroidales; family Bacteroidaceae; genus Alloprevotella. The sequence goes on along the minus strand of CALEKA010000080.1, from coordinate 1,169 downwards.
CGCAGTTCATCCGAGGGAGAATCATACGGGGTACTCTTCAAAGGCATAGAGCACGGTGGAGAGATAGCGTTCGCCTGTGTCGGGGAGCAAGGCTACGATGGTTTTTCCTTCGTTTTCTGGTTTTTTGGCGAGCTCGATAGCTGCGTGAAGTGCTGCACCGGACGAGATACCTACAAGCAGACCCTCCTTTTGAGCTAAAAGGCGTGAGGCGCGGATAGCATCGTTGTCTTGAATGGGGAGAATTTGGTCAATGGCAGAAGCGTCGAAGTTCTTGGGTACAAATCCTGCACCAATACCCTGAATCTTGTGCGGGCCTGATGGATTTCCCTCGAGCACGGCAGAAGTGGCGGGCTCTATGGCATATGCCTTGATAGCGGGATTGTGTTGCTTCAAGCCGCGAGAGGTGCCGCTGACCGTACCGCCCGTGCCTACACCAGCCACGAATATATCGACCTTTCCGTCTGTATCGTTCCAAATCTCTTCGGCTGTGGTACGTGTGTGTGCTTCAGGGTTGGCGGGGTTTTCAAACTGTTGGGGAATGAAGCTGCCCGGATGCTCTTGTTGCAATTCCTTGGCACGTGCGATAGCTCCCTTCATACCTTCGCTTCCAGGTGTCAGTACGAGTTCTGCGCCGAGAGCTTTGAGCAGATTGCGACGTTCGAGGCTCATTGTCTCGGGCATGGTGAGGATGATGCGATAGCCCTTTACGGAAGCTACCCATGCAAGACCGATGCCTGTATTGCCGCTTGTAGGCTCGATGATTACGCCACCGGGCTTGAGTGCGCCACGCTTTTCGGCGTCTTCAATCATAGCGAGCGCTACACGATCTTTCACGCTACCGCCGGGGTTGAAGTATTCAAGTTTTACGAGGACGTGTGCCTTGAGTCCGAGAGTTTTCTCTACGTTCTCTACCTCGAGCAGGGGAGTGTTGCCAACCAATTGGGTGAGTGAATGATAAATCTTGCTCATATCTTTACTTGTTTTTGTGTTATCGGTGTGATTGTTTCGTTTTTACAAGTGCAAAGGTAGGGCATTTTGCGTCGTGGGGCAATACCACATATATGGTAGATTGCCCCGAAGTCTGCATTTTCATCCACTGAGAAGAGGGAGCGGATATAATCGAGTAGGAGGTAAACACTAATCATAGGTGTTTATCTCCTACTTTCGTG
>CALEKA010000079.1 GCA_937898715.1 uncultured Prevotella sp. | reverse complement strand
AATACATCCTTGCAGTATTCAAGTAATAAGTAAAAAGTAATAAGTAATACATCCTGCAAGTTTTCAGCCAATACTGGGGGCGACGCGTCCTCGCGTCGGCTTAAGCAAGAACGCCCCAAGAATGCGTATTCCAACATGCTATTACCCCTAAAAAAGGGCTAAATACACAAAAAACGCACTTTTTTATAAAATAATTGGGCGAACGCTTGGTAGTTTGAGAAAAAGTCCGTACTTTTGCATCGCTTTCCAAGAGAAAGACATGATGGTGCTTATAGTTCAGTTGGTTAGAGCGTCAGATTGTGGTTCTGAATGTCGTGGGTTCGAATCCCACTAAGCACCCCACTCAAACGGAGGTTTTCTAATAAAGAAGACCTCCGTTTTTCTATTGAATATCAAGCATTTACGGTAGTCATATAATATTCGAATCACAATCACCGCAGAGCGAAAAACATTACAAGTGCTATTTTCAATGCAGAAGTAAAATGAAATAGTTTTCCAAAATGTTTTCCAAATGTTTTCCAAATGTTTTCCAGAAACGTTTAACCATAAAATCAAAAGACATGGCAACATTCAAAATTCAGATTCGCAAAGACAGACAACGTGAGGATAAGTCCTTTACCGTTTTTATTCGTTTTTCCCATAATAGAAAAACTACATACTTACCAACAACTATGGTCGCCGAGAAGAAAGATCTAACATCTTCTCTCAAGATTAAAAATCAACGTATACTAGATAGAGGAGAAGAACTTATACGTTCGTACAGGAAGAAACTTGAAACGCTCTATCTTGAGATCAATGATATGCCTTTCGACAAAATTGTCGAACGCCTCAAAGAAAAAGACGAAAGTGGAAGCATAAACTTTGTCTCGTATGCAAGAACCTGGTTGATGGAGAATGAGAAGAAGAAAGGTATAAAAAATTATACCACAGCACTTAATGCGTTTTGCCGATTCATGGGGAGAAATGTTATCTACTGTAATGAATTCAGCGAGCAGCTCATGAGAGATTTCGAGAGTTATCTCAATGGGAAACCGAGGGCGCAATCTCTATACACTTCTGCAATACTGAAGATCTACAACGACGCTAGAGATCATTACAACGACTATGACAATGGAAATATCAGAATAAAGGCATCGCTAAGGAAATACACACCGCCAAAACAAAATGTAGCTATTAAACGAGCTCTTAGTGTTGACAGCATAAGAGCCATCATGAATCTTAACGTAGAAGAGCATACACGTGCTGAGTTAGCTAAAGATTGTTTTATCATATCATTCTGCTTAATGGGCATGAATGCTGTTGATCTTTATGGCATAACGCAGTACGATGGCAATCAGATCACATACAATAGAACAAAGACCAGAGAAAGAAGGAGTGACCAGGCGCTTATGATTATAGATGTGCCAGATATAATTAAACCAATCTTGCGAAAATATACTACCAACAATAAAGATGGGCACGCTTTCAATTTCTCTTCGAGGTATACAAAATACGAGGACTTTAACAGAGCACTCAACATCGGATTGAAAGATATTGCAAAACGAATTGGGTTAGACAATATACAATTCTATAGTGCAAGACATTCTATGGCTACCATTGCAGCAAACGATGTGCGCATACCTATATATATATAGTAAACGACATGCTGTGCCATGTAGACGAACGTATGAGAATCACAAATCTATACATTAAGAAGGACTTCTCTGCAATCAACGAAGCCAATGCCAAACTGATTGACTATGTATTTGGCAAGCAAAAAGCTACCCCAAATGAGGTAGCTAAAGACAATGGAGAATAGTATGGTTTTACCCATGCTATCCTAACGAGCACTGCAAAGATAGCAACTTATTTTAAAATCAAGTTCTTAAGATCGAGAAAATCTTCCTTGGTAATTTTAATGGTACCAGCATTACCAAACAGCATGCTGCAGATAAAATTATCAGGAAGATTTATCTTTATCTGACCCTGGCCAATACATCCACTGCATAAGCCAAGATCAAAAGGCATTTCATTCATCGTGCATAGCAATGACATTAGATCATCATAGAGAGTGCTCACATTAACTTCTCTGTGCTCATTAGCTATGAAGATCGATGCACTATCAATCATCTTACTTAGCCTATCATCTTCAATACACATATAATTATGTAGTCCACGCTTAGCGTACACAGCCGCAACGCTTGCTGACGGATGCTGTTGCACGAATGAATTAATCATACCTACTCCCCACTCTTCAAGAGCTCCGTGCATTCGCTCCTTAAAATCCTTAATGCTCATTACGTTCATTTTCTTTCTTCTTAAGTTCTACATATTGCTTCCATGTCAGGTGACTATATTGCGTCATGTACTCAGTAAGCATTGCTTCTCGCTGAGCACTTTCCTCCTTTGCTCCCTTTACAAGACTCTTCAGAAGAGAAAGATGCTTCTCAAGCGCTTCCTTTCCATCCTTTGTAGCCTCAACGATTGGACGCATGATCCTCATATACTCACGTTGTAGCAGAGTCATCACATTCGAATTACTTGCTTGGAACTCCTTATTCGCAGCAAGTGCTGCATATTCTTTATCACTCAGACTTAACGTAAGCCTATCTATCTCATCCCATACAGGTGCTTGCTGTGATTGTTGTGACGGTTGCTGGTTCCCTTGCTTAAGTTGCAGTAACTTCTGTTGCAACATTGCTTGTTCCTTTTCTAAGTCCTGAATATTAGCCCCATAAGGATTCGTTTGTAATACTGGGTCTCCGAACATATCCATATCTCTATTAGTTGGTGATGATTTTAAATTGGTGAGTGGAGCACCTTTCGGTAACTCCCTCACCAACTACTTTTTCTTACCGATTCTCTTCCGCTTCACAGCTTTTACGCTGTCGTTGTTGACGTCGTTACTGTGCGGTTGCAGTTGCATCCGAAAGGGCTTGCGCCCTCGAAGCCTGTTATGGTAGGTGTGCTCGGAAGTACTACTTCGCCATAGATACAACGACAAGTCTTCTTGTCTGTGTAGTTAACAGCAGCGTTATAAGCACTACCTATCTCACACTGAAGCAGTTTATCTTGGTATGGGCGAACAGCTTCCATGACAGCAACCTTCTGAGACAACTCAGATATACGAGCATTCGTCACGTCGAACTGATCTCTGCCAGCCTTGTACAAACCAAAGGCATCGTCGTTCTGCTTCTTGTAAAGTCCAAAGATACCCTCCGTGTAACCTTTGTACATTGAAAACTTCTCTGCCACATCCAATTCTCGTGCAGCACGAGCTTGTTCCATACTGTTAACCTTGAGACCCCAAATCGTGTTGGTCAACGCCATCGCATCGTCACATTCCTTCTCCCACGCCTGGAATGCCGTAGGAGCTGTATTGCTACCTGTACCAGCTGCGGTCGTGTTAATGTTTACGTTTTCAGGCATACTACCTCCGCCGAGGATCCCGCCAAGACCATTTCCTCTACCCCAAAGGGCAGCTGCACCAAGTGCCGTTCCGATAATGCCCAGGCTTAGACCAGCATTACCTTTACCTTCCGAAGCGTAACGCTTCTTGCCATCCTCGTAGACTTTTTCCTTGATGACTTCTTTCATTTCTGTTTCCATAATAGTGTTTTTTAGTCGGTCGGGAACTATCTCCCGATAGCGCAAAGGTGGGAAGAAGTTGCTTGTAAACCATTTGTGAGTTTTGTAAGTTGCTTGTTTTTTGCTTGTGAAAAGTTTGTTCATATGGAATGCAATGCCTACCTTTGCCTCGTCCAAGCTGGAATTGAAACAAATATAATTTCTACTATAGTAGATGAAGTTAATCGAACCATTGGACGCATGGCGAGCATCAGTTTCAATGCTCGCCTTTGTTGTGTTAAACTCTCCCTAAAATTATCATTTATGATAATTGTTTTGTATCTTTGCACCACATAAAGCATGAACCACATGGAGATATTATTCATAGATGAGGAAATAGAAGATGCAGTTCTATATTCCAACTTTCATGGTAAATACAAGAAATTCAAGAGCGCTGGAAAATTAAAGAAAGACTTAGCTAAAACATTCAATATGCTAAGAGCCGCAAATAATACAAAGTATCTCGAAAAGATAACCTCCTTACATTATGAGAAATTGAAACATGATAAATCTGGCTTAAGCAGTGTAAGAATAGGATACAAAAGCAAATACAGATTAATATTTACAGAGAACGAATTAGGTATAACAATCGAATTGATAGAAATAAGCGAACATTATGGCGACAAATAACATTACTCCGTTAGAAGCTACTCATCCAGTTGAATTGATTAAGGATGAGCTTAATGCACGCGGAATGAGTAAAAAAGAACTCGCCGCGCGCATGGACATTCAGCAGTCAAATTTAAGTAGATTGCTGAAAGGCAATATGCCAATATCTTTAGATGTTGCAAGAAAGTTAGAACAAGCTCTTGACATTCCCGCAGATTATTGGATGAGTTTGCAATTGCAATATGACAAAGATTGCGATGCAATTATGCAAAGAGAGGAGTCGGAAAGAGAAGCTATAACGATAGAATCCACACTTCGTAATATATTCAATTTATCCGACCTCTATGGCAAACTTAGCATACGCTCATCGCTTTTTGTGCAGAATAAATTGGATATTCTGAAGAGCATCTTTCGTGTTGAACCGATTCAGATTCCAACTCTTATACCTAATGGCGCATTCAAGAAGAGCGAAAAACTCACAACAGACGAGAAAAATCTGAACACATGGTTATTGCTTGCATATGTATCAGCAGACGATAATGCTCCCAATATTTCTTATGAAGAAGGAAATGCAGAGAAGGCAGCAAGCCGTATCTCATCTGAAATGAACAACGGAACATTGACTCAGTCAAAGATAAAGACTATCTTAAGTGACTTAGGGATATCGTATTCCGTTGTTAAGAAGATAGAACGAGTACCAGTTGATGCTTTCTCATTTTGGAGAAATGAATATCCATCAATTGTAACGACCAATAGATATAATGATATGAGCCGACTTGTATTCAATGTATTGCATGAACTCGGACATATATCAATGCATTTAAGGAAAGGTAAATACATAGGGTTTCTCACTTCAGATAATAACCATGAACAGAATATGGAATTAGAAAATGAAGCGAACAAATTTGCTGCGAATGCGTTAATACCACCATCCGTTTGGAAGGATATAAGTAGAAGCGCAATGCCGCAAGGATTCGCATCAATAGTTCCACATTTACGGAAGATGGCAAAAGAGAAGTCATTGTCTGAAGATGTAGTAATATGGAGGTACAAACATGATACTGGATGTTACAATCTTAAAGGAGCAAAAGCGTCACCGATAAGATAACATATATAGCGAGGGTCACACCCTCGTTTTTTCTTTGCTGCGAGCATCAGTTTCAATGCTCGCCTTTTTTTGTTAAAAATCGGTGGATTGTTGACTTGTATTGATTTTTGTTCGTATATTTGCACCGACGAAAGTTAGTGCATGTATACATAGCCAAGGTATATGGGCACTTAAAAAAGAAAATAGGGAGGACTTTCACGTGAAGTTCTCCCGCTTTTATATATAAAAACTATGCCATTACAGATAAAATTAGCCACAACAATTGAAGAGCAAATAGATAGATTGAAAGAACGAGGTATGGAAATATCAGATGAAAATTTTGCCAAAGATATTTTGCTTGATATTGGTTATTATAGACTCGGTTTCTATTGGTTTCCTCTTGAGGAAAAGTATCCTAATAGAGACAACAGAGACCATCACTTTAAAGATGGTGCAAAGTTTCTTACAAGTTACAATCTATATATCTTTGATAAAAAGCTAAGAACTATTTTATCCTCTTATTTATCTGATATAGAAGTAAATGTTAGAACAAAGGTTATTTACTATATTTCCAATCTATATAAAGACACACCTACATGGTTCGCAGACAATAGAATCGTTATGTCTACATTCATTAGTCAATTGGACAAGAAATACAAGAACGAAGTATCTAAAAATGATGTTATTAAGCACCATGCGTCTAAACATATAAACGATAAGTATGCACCAGCATGGAAGACACTCGAATATCTTTCTTTTGGCGACCTTATAAGACTTATCGCAAACTTAAAGAAGCCAGAAGCTAAAATGATGATATATGAGTGCTATGGGTTTAACGAAGATAAAACCTTCCCAAACTATATAGAGTTAGTAAGGAATTTAAGAAACAATTGCGCTCATGGACATCCTATATTTGATTTTACTTTGCCAAAATCTTTACGTGCTGGTAAATTAAAGAAAGTATTAAGAGGGAAAATACTCTCTGATTCGTTTTACAATAATATGCAAGGAAGCCTATTGGTTATTCAATATTTATTGTACTATCTGCCTAATAATAGAGGGAATGAGTTTAGAGAAGTAATGATGGAATTCTTTGCTAATAATATCAAAGATGATATTCGCCCATTCGTAGGGTATTTCGAAGAGACCCCTTGGTTAGATGATAAGATATGACAACAATTAAAGTATCCGACATTATGTCTCGAACAAGGGATTACCGCAAGGCTGGGGAGGAGTTATATTGTATCATGATTGAGAAAAGAAAAGATGGAGAAAGCGTAAAATTAGACATGAGTGGTGTAGAAGCTATTCCGTCTCTTATGCTCAATCCTTGCGTTGGTAGATATATTGACGAATATGGATTAGACGAACTTAGAAGGAATCTCTCATTCGCCAATATTCTGAAGAGCCAAGCATTAAGGTTTAAGGACTACATACAACACTACAAACCATTAAGCGTAATGTAGCACACGCATAGCGAGGGTCACCGCCCTCGCTTTTCCTTTGCAATAAAAAAGCAGCCCTCGCGAGGCTGCCTTTCATCATTCTGGCTTACCATACCCTCTTCTCTCATTCTCCTCTACGAGAGTGGTGTAAAGGTCAAAAGGATTAGCTCCTCTTCCAAGCCAATCATGTAGGAGCGTAAGCAGCTCTCTCATGTCAGCAATGGTATCTTGACGACTATCAGCACCACGAATGCCATTGTTACCAAGACGATGACCAGTAAGGAATGTACATTTCTCCTCGCGTATAAGAGCACTACTTTCTCCCTTCGGTAGATAATCACGAAAGATTGACTCAACGCATTTATAGTATAAGTCATACTTCACAGATGGGTCATCAATCTGCGAATCAAGCAAATCCTTGATTTCGTCTTTTACTTGAATATTCTCCTCTTGTTCATCGAATATAATGCCTTCCGTTTTAGACCTATCAGCATTAAACAAGAGTTTCTGCTTCTCAATCTCTTGCTGAGTCTTCTCTCTTAACTTTTTAGATTCGTTTATCATAACTCTATTTTTTGTTTGAAGTTTGCTACAGAGCGTTCAATTGATTCGCACTGAAATACGTTAGTGTTAATCACGTTTGTTGCCTTGTCAGACTTAGGTATGTATTTTGCGTAAGACGACCACTTACCATCATCATACGCTGCAATAGCATAGATTAAGGATGGATGAATGCCCCACTCCTTTGCATAGCGTTCTACGATGGTTGGTGCATTGATGTAAGTCTTAATAAATCGCACTTTCGTTGGAGAGAGAATGAAATCTCTGGCAAAGCTATCAGCAGAGTTCTCATCTGTAAGAAGTAAATCACCATCTGAAGAACTAACGTGATATTTATTCTGCCGAATGTCATCGAAGTCGAATAGTACATGGTACAACTCATGGAACAAGGAGAACCACAAAGTCGGGTATCTCTTATTTAAATCCGATATTACTATACAAGGTTTTCCGTTGCATTCCATTGTTGCTCCACGAACTTGCATCTTCGGTATTGATGGTTGATAGATTATCGTTACACCAATAGCGTACAAAGCACGAATTACATTCATAAGACCATTCTCCACGTTCTTCGTGCATGGACGTATGTTAGGCATTATCTCCATCAGACGACTGCGGTTGTATGGATTAGGATTCGCAATCTTCTCGAACTGAGCAGAAGCAGAAGAAGTCCAGAAGTTGCGCATCTTGACATTATACGTGTTCTTTGTTCTGCTATATGCAGCAGAGAATCTCGCAAGGTTGCTCACATAATCTTGTAGCCTTTTGAATCCAAAGAATTGCTTGATTCTACTTGCATAGTCATTGCTGCCAAAGAATCCCAATTCTTTTAAAGTCTTGATGTCGAAGTATTCGCACAAGATGGAAGTATCACGTATGTCGCATATTTCCTTTACATCTTCAAGGCTGATGATGTCTGCATTCGCGCGAAGGAAATCATCCATAGATATGCCCAAAAACATTGCTACCTTTAGAACGTTGAATACGCTTGCACCAGAATAATTGCCATCAATTATCTTAGTCAACGTACCTACATCCATGTGCAACAATTCTGCTATCTTCGTCTTAGACAATCTCGTATCTTGCATTTTCTGCGAGAATAGTTCGTTGATTGACTGACTACCTATATCAACCTTAATAGGGGAGTCGAAGACACCCATCATCGTTTCTTTATATTGTATATCTTTCATACCGATTATTTTCGGCAAATATACACAAACTATCAGTATTGCACAATATGTTCACCGATTATTTTCCACACCTCCTTCCTCATAATCCGTGCAGCAAGCCCTCTGAGCCTATACCTTGCACTATTCTTCAGCGAGTTGACTCTCTGCTGACTCATACCGCTAAGCCCGACAATATCAGCCTCAGAAAAGCCTATCTGCACAAGCACGTCTACAAGCACCACGCGTGCCGTGACGCACCTATCAGAGCGACACACGAAGAGGTGCTCTTCCCTCATGCCGCCAACCAGAAGAACCGCTTCCACGGCTCTTCGATAAATATCTTCAAGTCTATGCATTATTCGATTGATTAAGATTTAAAAAATAAGAAACACAAAAGCGCAAAGCAGTCCACCGACCGCCTTACGCTTATCATCCTAATCAATCTACTTACCTTTCGAATATATGTACCTATAGATAGCCACGATGAGGGCTATCACGAATGCAAATGAGATGAGAGTCACAAGCGACTTACGCTTAGCCAGCGTTCGCTCCTCTGCCTTGCTAACTCTCTCCTCCTTGATAGCTACGCTGCGCTGAGAGTCACTCTTGCTCTGCGCACGATTCGTCACGTGCTGAGAGGAGGAGAGTGCGTCCTTATTGTGATACACTCCTCTGTCGCGATATACGCTCTTGCTAAGCACCTTGCCAGTAGAGTCCACCACGATGATGGTCTGCACTCTATCGACCACGCTATCGACTATTTCCATTTTGGAAACAACCACAAGCGTATCATGCACAAGCACGCTATCAGTCATTGTGACCACCAACGTATCGCGCACCACGGAAGCAGTACGTTCAACGGACTGATACGCTTTGCGCGCGCAACCGAAGAATGCCGTCAGCACAACCACAAGCAATATCATTATATAGTGCTTCATACCTAAGAGTTTTGGATGTCCTTATATTCTTCTCTCGCATTAAAGCAAGGACAAAGCTTGATCCACTCACATGGTTCTATCACGCCATTGTGATTCTTGTCAGGCGAGAAATCTCTATGCCCCTGGATCACCGCCTTTGGATATTTAGCGTGCAATGCCTTGAGCAATGTGCGAAGACCCTTCTTCTGTTCCTCTGTGCGATTATCCACGCCCTTACCATCCTTATTAATACCACCTATGTAAGCCACGTTTATGCTCACAGAGTTGAATCCCTTCACGCCGTTACTCACCAGGGATTCGTCAAGCATCTGCGTTATCTTACCATCAGCGCTCACCACATAGTGGTAGCCAGGGTTCTTCCACCCCTTACGTTTAAACTCAAGCCGCAAATCTCCTATCGTCTGAGACTGACGACCAGCCGTGCAATGCACTGCAATATACTTTATATTTCTCATATTCATCGTTCACTCTTCGTTTCCATCATTGTTATTTTTGTTCTCATTCCGTTCACTATACACCTTCGTAATTCCCGCCGTAACAAACAGACTCGCCACGCTCCCCACAAATGCACTCAGCCCCATCAGGTCTGTGTGTATCGTCCCCGTCGCTATTATCTCCCAAACGAGGATAAAAGCCACGCACAGCAACAGCAAGCATCCTATCGCCGTAACCGACACCAGGAAAAATGCCTTACTGCTGTGACCGCTATTCACACGTATTAGCTCTGTAATGTACTTCGTAAATCTCATTGTTCGGGATGATTGCTTGATGCGCATATCAGCTGCGGAGGCTGTCGGTTCGGGCAACCATACACCGTGCACTTCTGGCTCTCCGCAAATTGCGATCGCACCATAAGGTCAGCCATTTCCTTCTTGAGTTTCGTTAGTTCTTCTCTCTGCTGCCCAAGTTGCACGTATAGGGCGTCTATCTTCGCATTCAGGTCTTCTTCGTGCTTCACTTTCTCCTCGTACAGGATGCGCCACTGCTCTGCATACTTGGTTATATTCTCCGATTCTGCCTTGTCCGCCTTGGCTTTCGCCTCTCGTTTTTTACTGTCAAAGAACAGGAATATACCAAGGAGTGGTATCGCTACGCCTGAGACGATGACCGACACGGTCTTTACTATCTCTATCATGTCATTTCAATCTTGCTGCTTTGTTCGTTTGATTATATTTCGTACTTTTGCGGTGAGGTTATAAGTTCTTATCTCGCCACGGTCCGATGAAGATCGAGCACGGATACAAGTCTTTATAGCCTCTTAATTATTTTAAGATTCTCGTCCACAAAACATTTAACCTTAGGGCTTAGTATATATCTATGACGTCCTTTTCTTCCAACCTTACGTAAAGGAATCTGTCTCGCAACGTACACAGTCCCTTTTCGATCAGAACGAATCATTCTGTAGGATTTTTTTTCTTTTCCATCAATAATGATAGTTTTTCTGTCATTAAGTTTCATACCCTCTGGTGGATTTTCCCCATAATACTTCACACGCTTCCAACGGTATTTAAAAATGGCATACTTTGAGTCAAAAACGCTTTCACCCTTGCGCAAATCAGGAATCGGGATATCATAGCGAACCTTTCCATCTACAATCCTTCTGTATTTTTTTCTGCAGTCACAACTTATTCTCGGAGCACAAGCCTCTTTGAATGTTCCCTTCTTAAAGACAGATTCCATGTCCTTTACAATCGTTATAAGGACTGGTTCATTTGTCTTCCTTGTGATGACGGTATATATGCCTTCAACTTCTCCAGCACTTGGAAAGTATTTCAGCAGATTGTTCTTATCTATAACAGTACCATTGGGGACTATCTGCTCTAAATTATCTTTATTCAGAAGACACACTACCCATGTATTTCCATCCTCGGGAACAGTAAACGTAAATCCATTATCAAAAGCTGCCTTCTTCGGCAGATTATACTTCACCCCATTGTCGAAGTAATACTTCATACCTTTCCTTGGATGCATCGGCAACGCCTTTCTCACGCACACCTTGAAGTCGGGCTCGGAAAGTTTGGGCTCGTTGATTTTTCTCTTCTTATACGAAGAGAGAACAGTAAGATTAGCATCACCTTTACCATCTGATTCTCCTTTAATTCTGACGCAAGATTTGTATGTATTACCATTAATATTTCTTTCTATGGATATATTGAAAACCACCGCTTTAGTAGTTTCTTCAAAAGCTACTTGCAAAAAGCTCGCCTGTTCATTATCGCACAAAACCTTAAATCCATATTGATATATAAATAATAAGAGATTACCAACGTCATCAGCAGTTGCCATTGTTTTATCTCCGTGACCATCTATATGCAAAGAAAAAGCTTCAAAAATATCTTTCTGACTACTATACTTAGTAAGTGAGAATAACTTATCTGGATATATCAAGGTCGCATAAACTCCATTACAGAGCACCACACCATTCATCACAATCTGCCCATCCGTCGTAACATGCAACGTACTATTATCCTTAGACTGCAAAGCCTCCTCCATCGACGACCCCACGTCCAGTTTCCAAGGCTTACCCTCAAGCTCACTCCAAATTACATTAGGCATAATTTTGTCCTCCTATTTTATTTGCCATCCAACGCCGTAACACGAGCCTCAAGAGCTGCAATGCGTTCAGACGTCGTTGTGATTTTAGTTATACTATTATTTAATTTACCGTTATCGTTAGCAAAGAAATATTCCTTACCATTGTACACAATTGTCAAACGGTAAGAAGTCTCAGACGCATACTTCACCGTCAACGAATCGAGATACAAATACGTATGCCCACTCGTACCCATTCCAGCGTCCACGCGCACCACACCGCCAGCAGCCGCAATGCGAGCCATCTCTGTGTATTCGCCTAAGTACGCTGAGAAATTAGCCCCACTTTCCTCAGTCGGAAGGTGAGAAGGATTCAGCGTAAAACACTCAATCTTATTCGGCACAGCTGCCTTAATCGCAGCAAGACCATCCACTTCATGCAGAGAAAAGTCACGAGCCACGTCACGCACTGCCAAACCTTTGTTCGCACCATACGTCAACGATATCGTTCGCAGTATTGGGCGATAGCTATACGTGCCATCATCTTTCTTGTACTGCTGGCTACTAATAGTAGAGAGAACAAAGTAACTACCCACAAATTCCACTTGCACCTTAGCTCTCGTAAGATTCTCTTGCATATACTTACCTCTCACCGCGCAGTCATTCAGTATAGTGTTCACTGTCGCAGCGTCCGAGATTGTCTTACCATCCACACCTCTCAGAGCCATCGCTGTCACAATCTCATCCGATGTAGAACCAGCAGTCAACTTCGTCAACTTCGTCCACGACGGTATCACAGCCTTATATCCATACTTCTCCAGGTTAGCCAAAGTCTGCTTCTCTTCCGTACTATAGTCATTCGAAGACAAGCCCTTGCCATCTTCCAGAGCCACCTTGCTTCCGATGAGCTGCTCTACAGTGTTGTAGTCTGCTGGATACGTATCAAGTTTCTTCTTGTCCGAGTTACGCATCAGACCAGGCTCACCGCTAATCTTGCCAACAACGGGGATGATTGGCGAGTTAAAGCCATTGCCATTCTGACGAGTGAATTTAAACGCCAAGCCATATCCATCGCCAAAGCTAAGCATATTGCTTGCCACCGACGATATAGCATTACCCGCAGTAGTCTGTAGGTTGCTGAGCTTCTTGTCTTGTTCATCGTTCTTCTCGGTAGCAGCCGTTACTGCTGTTTTTATGCTTGAGATCTTATCATCTGCTGAGGCAAACTGCTTATCAAGAGGACAATACCATCTACCGAATTTCAAATTGGGTATGACCAAATCGTCATCTTCCACTTCGTCCTTATCAAGATGATAACCAATTCCAGCTACGCACATATATTCCTTCGGACTGCCCAGGTTATGATCATGCGCATTAAAGTTCAACACACCATCCTCTGTCAATTCTGCATATGTACGAATTCGCAAGGTAAATGTATGAGCGACAAGAGAGTCTACAATCGCATAAAGTATTCCTACAGCGAGGTTTGGACGTACACTATTCTTATTCTTCACCACGTAAAACGGAGAAGCGTTAAGTATCTTCTGTGGATCCAACGTGCCGTCATCTTTGAGCCAATAGCTTTGCACCTCTGTTGCATCAAGCGTAGGATTATCAACTTCAGAAAGCTCTGTCAGATCTAAGCCATTCAATGAGTCTACCACAGAGAATTTCTTCTCCGTATCGTCATACTTCAGCGTGATGGTGTATAGTTTGGGCATATAGCTTACCACGCCATCTCTTGTCACCAGGCTACTTCTCACTTCCCATATGCCATAGAAGCTGCCCCCCGTGCTTCCGCAATCCACATAGGCACGTGCATTGGTAGAACGGTCATACAGGTATAGCCCTCTTCGATGGCAATACTCCAATACTTCTTTGATCTCATCAGTCTTCGCTACTTCACTTCCGTCTGGCATCGTCAGTCGCAATGCATTCGCGATCTCGCTGCCATTATTATCCTTTGTGAGCGAATATACTGCATCGCCACTCGCAAACGATGCATACATTCCCGTGCCTATCACCTCGCCGTTCATCACGATCTGATTGTCTGAGGTTACGTGCATGCGAGTCGCATCCTTCGATGCGAGTGCTTTCTTAAGTGGTGTACCGACGTCAAAGCGCCAATTCTTACCATCTAATTCTTTCCAATTTCTTGCCATATAGATTTTAGGGATTAAAAGTAATAATATGGGAATCGCTTCCACATATTATTACTATTTGAGATTCGTTCGTTATGCCAACAGAAGCTGTGCCTTGAGTTGGTCTACGGTAGACTTCAATGTGCTAAGGTCTGAGTCTGAAGCTAATGCGTTCTTCATAATTGTCACAGAGCCTGTTCCATTTGCACACGTTCCCATATACGATACGATTGTTCTATTAATAAGAAATCTTACATAGAAATACCAAGAATCATTCGATGTATAAGAGCCAACAAAATCAATCGCATTATAATATTCGTTTCTCTTAAATGCATCAGCGCCAGCATACATTACAAGTTTTTTATCCGCACAAGCTTTTGCAATCTTACCGAATGCCATTTTCTGCTCCGCAGAAAATGTTCCTGAAACAGGCTTTAAGTTATCAGTTGGCAAGGTTCCATTATCGATGATAACGAATCGTTCTACATAAGTAGCCAACGTATCATTCACTTGTGTCTTAGTATAGTAACTCTTCAAAGCCTCAGTCTGTGCAGCGTTAGTCACATAGTCTCCAAGCTTCGTCGTCAGCGCCGAACTAGTCACATAGCTACCCAAAGTGCTCGTCAGCGAAGTCTTAGTCACATACGGACTCAGATCCACCGTCGTACCGCCAAGAGGATCAATCATCTCCTCGGTACCATTGCCTGTAAAGGGAGTTTTCACCGCCACATTGGTGCCAGCCTGATAGTGTCCCTTATTATCGCCCGAACTGATATCAAAGTCTTTGGTAATGTTATACACATCGCCCTTGGTAGTCGTCTCCTTAAACAAGTCCGCCAAACTTGCTACCGACTTCTTAAACTTGTAAGCGCCAGCTACAGCATTGCCAACCTGATCGTCGATATAGTCCTTGATGTTCTGACTATTGGTAGTCGACATTACGATCTGCGAAGCCATCGCCATACCTGTCGTGCTCACGCCATTCTCCAAGAAGGTCTGTTCCTTATCGGTCACACCGATACGCTGACCATTGAAGTACAACTGCTTTGTTGTACAGATGTCCACTCGGTTGGTCGCTGTGTCTGTCTTTGCGGTTTCTACGGTTTTGTTACCCGAAAATCCAATAAGCGTTCCAGCCTTAATCTCTGCTAAATTTGCCATTTGTTTGTTTGATTATTTAATTTGTTGTTGTTAATGTAAGGAGTGCCTTAAGCTGCTCCAATTCCTCGCGCAAGGAGTCTGTGTCTATACGTCTGCGAACGATGGAAGAAACGTTAGAAGTAGAGTCGCTATACTGCGTAAGACTTACCTCTGTAATGTATTCACTTCCGCCGTACATCCATCTAAACGTGATGCCCATCTTCGTCCATGTAGGGCGTACGTCCTTATAGGTATCTACCACTTCAAGGTATATCTTTTCCTCTATCTGTGCTGGATGCTTCGATTTATTCACCTTGCATACGATCGTACGCCCGCACTCAGCCGCATTCACGATCTCTTCTATAGGATAAGTATCTAAGAATGTACTCAAAGCATCTTCATCCGCTTCCGTGCCATCCAGCAATATCTGTGGCAACTTGTTGTACGAAGAGCCTTCGCCTACATACTGCATGATGTAAGGCCCCTTCACGAGGCTACTCATGTTGGGATATTCTATGCCATTGAAGACGATCTTGCCATCTGTCGTAAAGCATATCAGCTGTGGTGCAATGCTGTCCGACAATGCTTCCTTGGATGTGCTGCCAACGTCTATTCTGACAAGACTACCTTCTAAGTCCTTCCATGCTTTTTTCATTGTTCTTGTTCTGCTACTTGGGGTTGTTGTACATATTCTGGTTGTTGCTGTTGATAAGAGTTATTGTCTATATCTGCGAGCGAACGTGCTATAGATAGCAATCTCTCAGCCTGTGCGTCGGCATTATAGGCCAATGCAGTAAGATATGCCGTAGCGTACACCACAGCTTTATACAGCCTCTCACACAAGCTAATTTTCTCATTTTTAATTTCAGGGATCGTTACATATTTATAGGAAGCTGTTGACTCCGCCGACGTCGAATAAGCCTCAAAAGCGTTCCCATTACAACCTTCTTTTTTCTCATAGTATGAAGGTCGCATTACGAGCACTGGGCGTTCTTGATTGCCTCTCACTCCCTCTATTCTGCTCTTCTGTACTGCATATTCATCATCGTCGGGTGTAATTGGATTATGCACAGGCTTCACCCAATCGCTCATCCAAAACGACACCAGGCGTAAGAAGTCGTCCTTTACATCCGCCAAAGCGTAATATGATTCATCCGTGTCATATACTTTCTGCTTGGTAGTTGTAATGCCTGTAGCCAATACACCATCCGCACACATATACACAGGTGCAGCACTCTCTATCATCCATGCCGCATCCACGATCTTACTCTTTACCACGTCAGCAAGTTCAAGCGTATCCACATCACCGAATCCGCTCAAGTCTGTATCGCTCGTGTTTTGGTCTATCGCAATGCGCACATCGCTAATTATGTTACTTACATCATAGTTCTTCATCGCTGTACCTGTTCTTGTGGTGTTGGAATATCATCTACAGGCGACGGCTGTTCCTCTCCACCGCCACGCATAGCGCTATAGAGTTGGTTCACCGCGTCCATATTAGCTCCTTGCTGTGCTTGTTGCTGTATGTCTTGCGGTATTCCCTGAGCCGCCTGGCCTTGCTGCATCTGCTCTTGTTGGCTCTGTATGCTCTGAAGCAACTGATCGGCGAACGAGAAATCACCCACTTCAAGCAACTGCTGCAGACTGATCTGTCCTTGTTGCCAAAATTGTATAAGGTAGTCATTAGCCATCTGCCTATATACTGGGGTAGCTGTCGACTCCACAATGCTCAAGTCAAACTCTACGTCACGTATCTTCTCAGGATCATACTCTATCATGGAAGATGATCTACCAGCTATATTAAACGTTCGTCTCTGGTCATAGAACTGCTGAATATTCTTCACGTCCTTATACGCTGCATCTATCACGAATTGACTGAATGAATCAAGTAAGTCAAGAAGACTTGTCGTCGCGTTCTGCGCTTGTTGCGCATAGAGCGTACCGCTCGTTTGACTTCCACCTTGTCGGCCTTGCAATGCACCATGCACGCCCGAGATATCTTCGAAAAACTTAAGTTGAAGGTTAAGCAATTCGCTTATGCCGATATTAGTCGAATTGTTTGCCACCTGGGAAGGGGCGGGCACACCTGGTTTCGCATGATACACCACCACGCCGTTGAATCGAGTCCACGCGTCAGCGAAGTCTTCAGGACTCTGATCGCCCAAGCATTCGTCAGGCACCAAGAGCACACCCTTGGCTGAGGCTCGCATGATCCAGTCATACAAGGTGATCAATCGGTTACTATAGCGTTGCTGATCTATCACGTCGCTCACGAACGAATGTATCTCGCCGTCAATAAACGGATATGCCTTGAACACGTATGGATGGCTCTTGTGATCATAAGGAGTCTCACCCTCTTCAAGCACGTCGCCAAACGGAGTGAGGAAGTAATAGTACCAATAGTTGTCCACGAACCACTCTGCCTTGATCAGTGGTATGTCGTCTTCCTCCATGCCCGCTGCAAGTCCTTGCTGTATACGCTGTTCGTTCACGTCATCTACGAGTGCTTTCTTATCCTCCACAGCCACCTTGAATATCTCGCCACTATTGTAGTCATGACATCTGTAGCGAGGCTTCGTCTCCTTTCTCCATACTTCGATCACCCTACACAGGCTCTCGTCCTTGCAGTACAAGAAGTCAAGATCCTCTCTTCTTGTCGACATACCGAAGTTGGCACGATAGTTCACAAACGACCGTTGCGACTGCGCTGCACGATAGATGGTTGCCAGGCGTTCATAATCCTCCGCATTCTTCGCAAATTGCCCTACAAGATCACCAAACGATATGTCGTGTATCTCTCCCAGGCACGTCACGTCCCAGCCTCTGAAGTCACGCATATTCGTATCGATGAAGAATCGGTTCGGGTTCACGCTATCTGTCCAGCAGTCAAGCTTATCATTGCGCCACCCATACCACTTCCGATGTACCACGAATGCACCTACAAGGTATTCTTCCATCGTTCTCGCATACACCTCGTTCATGCGGTTCAGCTGCATGTTGTACTGCAGCACGGTGCTCATCGTTTCGCCTAACTTCTGTTCGTCTCTGTCGCGTGCCGAGCATACTGGCTCCTTGCTCTGACTGCGGTATACGCCAATCACGTTTCTTATCAATCGCCGTATAAGGTTATTCTTCAGCGGAACATTGCCCTGACTGCGGATGTACTGCTCTTCCGTCATCCGCTTCTTGCAGCCGTTCTCCTCCACAGTTATGTAATCGTCCCACTGATCGCCATACGCGTAACGCTTGTTGCGCTCGCGGTCTCTGCGGAATGTCTCCATGTTATTCCAATAGGTCTGCGCCATGAGCAGCACGTCATAAGCACGAGATGGATTCTTCTCTTGATCATGACGCACCGAGTCTATGTCGCTCGCCTGTGGCTTAACTTTGGATAGTGAGTGCAATTCCATACGCTATGTGTCTTATTCTGTGAATTTTATGATTATGCCATGTTCCTTAGCTGCAGTCACCACGTTGGAGCGGCCTCTAAGCTGGCTCTTGGGTATGTCGAAGTTGTCTGCAAGGTATTGAGCCGCATCGCCTGTAGAAGCAAATTCCATAGCTTCGCCACTCTCCTCCGCTTCCGCGTCTGTTGTTTCTGCGCCTGTCACCTCAGCTTCATTAGTTGTCTTGTCGCCTTCTTCCTCGATGCCACTGCCATCGTCTGTTGTATTGCTGTACAGCAACTGTATGTGACCCACCTTAAAGTAGTGACTTGATTCGATGATGTGCTGCAAGATGGGATTCGAAGTGGTATACTTAGCTGGAGTCTCTCCATAGGCCGTAGCGCCTCCACCCTCGAATAGTGGCTGAAATTTTGCCTTACCTACATGCAAGATGGGCTGCCAATCCATTAGGCCAAGCACGCCATATGTCTTAGTTATCTTTGCCATTTTATTTCATGCATTAAAAAAAATGATGCCAGGCGAGCCTACATTGGGAGATGTGCCCGCCCAGCATCATCAGAAAGGAGTATTAGTCATAGATCTCGCCTGTATACTCTACCCATGCCTTGCCGTCATACTGCCACATGGTACCAGCCTTAGCTTTCTTTTCACCAAGAGTGCAGTCTACGAGGAAGTAGTATACGGAAGTCTTCTCTGAAGGTGTAGTAGAAGGTGCGGTTTCCTTATCCCACATGGTGAACAAGGTCGAACCTTCGTTCTTGTCGTTGTCTTCACCATTGATGAAGATGTGACAACCGCCCTTGAGTGCAAGACCGTCCCACACGATCATACCCTTACGTGTAGCTTCTTCGCCTTCCACACGGTCGTTGAACTCATGATCGCTCACGCGCTTATAGTGTACGAGACGGTTCTCGCCAAGCAAAGCACCTGAATTGCTCCAGCCAAGCTTATCCAATGTCGGCTCTCTCTTGATTTCGATGTCGCCGAATACGGTGTGCAAGTTGGTCACTTCCCAACCTACAGGATTTACCTTCACCGAGATGGTCACTTCGGGGTGCTTGCTGTAATCAATGCACTGCAGCTGCTCAAGGAGATTCTTGCCAGCCAGGAGTGTTGCAGTCTTGGGCACATCCTCGCCAGTAAAGAACATCTTAGCCAATGCGATCACCTTTTCGAATGTCCATTTACCTGTGTGCTGCAATTCACGCATAAACTGCCAGCGGATACCTTCTGTACAGTATACAGTCTGTGCACCGAGTTTCGGCACATTCACCTGGAACTTACCCTTACGGCCAGCCCACAATGTACGGTTGCAACGAGTCTTAAAGTTGGTAATTGCTTGTTCTGCGATGAGTGCTTGCGAGAAGGGAATGTGCTTCTTCTGTGATTCGAAGTAGTCTGACACAATCTGATTCATACCGCGCTTCTGCAAGTAGATCTCACGAGGCTGAGGCACGATCAAGTCGGGAGCCACTTCCTTCTGTGTCTCGTACATAGCGTTCGAGAGAATAATGATCTCTGTGTTTGCGGGGATAGCGGGAGTTGTGCAGAAGGTATCTGTCTTGGTCTTCTTCGGACCATTCACCGCACGACATACGGGGTTACCATCTGTATCACGACCTGTCACGAAGAGCATAAGATCCTTACCAGGAGTTGCCTTCTGACCATCCTCAGTATAACCATCCACGCCCTTCACAAGCAATGTGCCATATTCCTGAGGTATATTCTGCTCGGTCGAGTCCAAAGGAAGTGCAAAGAAGTTCTTGTTCGTGTTTACTGTCACCTCTGAAGTGGTGGTCACCGAACTCTTAGGTTCGTCAATCATGTAATGCTCCACTTCGGGAGAATTCACGTTGACGGTCTTTGCCTTGAGCATGAGCTGCATTAGGGGAGTGTCATCGCCCTTAAAGGCAAACAATTCTGCGTCAAGATCTTGTTCGATAAACTGACCTACGCCTACGCCACCTGTTGCATTTGCCGCATTCGATACGGTCGAAGCTGCACCAGGCACCTGTGTCTTCAAGCCCACTGAACCATTACTGGGAGTGATAGCTGCTGAAGTCTCTTGAATACTTACGTTTTCTGCCATAATTTTTCTCTGTTTTTTATTGTTTTATAATGTTCTTATTCTTGTAATTAGCGTATAGAGCACCACCCTTCATTCCGCCCGTCGCCTCCGCTACAGCCGTGACGGTCGTCGCTGCTCCAGGAATCTGCGTCCTAAGCCCCGCACTTCCTCGCGCCACGGATGCCTGGGCACGGGGGAATTGGATAGTCTCTATTAGTTCTGCGCTACTCATTTTTGTATTTAAGTTCTGTGAGCCAACTGTTATGCTTGAGCAGCAAGGTCAAATATGCTCTGCTTAGAGGGCTGTCTTCTCACGGTTCCGTTCTTGCCCTCCAAGTGACCTACGCCGTCACCCGATTCCGACTTGCGAAGCTTCTCCTCTATCTTCGCATTTCTTCCTCTCACCTCCCCCTCTTGCTGTGCCGAGGCAATGTCCTTGTCATAATTCTGCGCATTCATCATCATCTGCAACACGTCAGGAGTGATGTTGCCATCTATCGCATCGTCAAGGATCTTAAAGAGATTCTGCATAGCACCATCCACTTGCTCATCGCTCCATCCATTCTGCTCCTGAGCATCAGCGATCGCCTTAAGCGATTTCTTCAGATTCTTTTTATACTTCTCTTCAGATTCCTTACTCTTAGCTACACGATCCAAGTATTCTTGATTCGCCTTCTTCATCTCCTCCAGGCGTTCGGGATCGTTCACCGCGTCAGCGATATCCGTACCAAATCGCTTCACGAGTGCAATGACGGGATCACTTCCCTCTTTCCAATCCATGAGGAAGGAGGCCGAACGGGGATCCGACGCAAACATATCCGATAGGGCTTGTTCGCTCTTCTTGTACCCATCCATCTCCTTGTCATAAGCGTCGTAATCGTCGCTTATCTGACCCGCAAATTCTTCATCGTCGTCAAAGTTCTTATCGGGATATTTCTTGCTCAATCGCTCCTTGAGCATGTCCCGCTTCGACTTCTTCACTTCAGACGGAATCTGCTGTTCTTCAATAGGTTTTTCTTCCATCTTCTATATACTTATATGTTCTGTGTAAGCAAATTTAGCATGTATAATGCTCTCTACTTTTTTATTTTCTACCTCTTAGCAATAAATTTTGTAATTTTGTTCTCTACCCTTACAACCGCCGAAGTCACTGATTCTCATCCGCCATCTTATGAAGCACTTCGGTTCCTGTTTCCCCTACAAACGGCAAAGAGAGAAAGAACTAATGACCGTATTTCGTAGCGTGCTCGCATCGTCCGCACGCGTCAACATGATGAACGTTTTTCGAGAGGTCGTCTCGCGCCCATGCTCGCGCTATTGGGTCACCGAGGAGAGAGCTGCCATCGTTATCTCATCCATCATGCGAGGCACATACGCACCACTCGGAAAAGACAAACACGATATGTACATGAGCCTATATCGTCGTTTCCTTGAGACGCGTTCTCTGTGCCCCAACCTACCATACCAAGAACTTATATTCCTCTCCGTCAACAGCCCAGCACCACGTTTCTTCCTTTCTCCGTCACTCGCAAAGACAATCATCAACGGCGTACGTTACGCTAAACGCTAAAATACAGCCTCTGTCATCGTCGCCCTATTCCTGTTTATCGCTTCGTTCATGCCAGGCGCCCAACGTTCCACGATCCTTGGCAGTGGCATCACCTTAAAGTTGTAACATATATACAGCCCTATAGCACGTGTCATCAGCAAGTCATCATGCTTGCCCGCTATTGCACCATAAGCACCATTCTGCTTCTGCTCATAGGTAAGCATCTCGTCAAGGCACCGCCCATCACGCTCCGTATACAAGCGTTCACGCACTACCTTTACGAGGTTGGATATAATCTTGGGCTTCGTCGCCACATTGGTGTGGAAGCCGTATCTTAGTGGTGCACCTTGCTTAATCTCGTCTTCGCTCTGTTCCCTGGCATAAAGGTTGGGATATACGTCCTTAATCTGGTATAAGATAAATTGCGATTGATCTCCGTCCACCATTCTGTCTTTATCTTTCGTTTCGAGTGTATTGCTCTCTATCACCAGAAGTGCATTATCATACCAAGTAGCAATCTGTGCAGCCTTCCAAGCCAACAAGTCCATGTCAATATGTCCATACCATTGAGCTACAACTTCTGGCCTGTCTCCGTCCATTAAGTACATTCTGTCAAATACGCATATCACGCTCCAGTCTGCCTTAGCCGATCGTCCGCCAATATCCACCACTACAAGGTATCTGTCTTTGATCTTCTCCGTCGGCGAGATGTCTGGCTTATCCCACACGCACAGCAGCCCTGTCCTATCTTCCTTAAATCGTATATGCTGCAGTGCTCGTTTCCCCTCATCGGCATCGGCATACACATCGCCAACATATCTTGGTGGTTTACAGCCGTTCCTAAAGGCCTCAACCAGGATCTTGTCGAACACCTTGCAACCGCTATAGACGAATGCTTCGTTGTCGTCCGTTGGATATTCGCTCGCCATATCGCCATGATCGGTATACTTCTTTCGCTCCTCTATATACCAATGTATAGCCTCCAGCGTCGCTCCCTGGTTCCACATATACCATAGGTACCGTCCTGGCTCCTCACGTTCATTGCCCGTATAGGCGTTCTCCTTATTCCTCACAAGCTCATTGGCAAACAGTCTCCGTTCCTCGTCGCTCCCAAACTCCATGCGATATAGTTGGATCTGAAACCAGGCGATGAACAATGATCTAAATTGCGATCGCCCCGCCTTTGCTGCCGTATATTCTCGTTCAAAAAAATTCCCCGTACCATTCGCCGTGCTCTCATAGACGATCATCGTATAAGGCTTCAGCGTAATACCCGCACAAGCCGAGCGCACCACCTTTTCGGGAGTCTTGTTGTCCGTTGGCGACCATAGTCCCACCTCCGTGCAATGCACCAAGCTATACGCACCACCACGTGCCGACTCAGGCTTCTCATACGATCCTATCTTGATCTTGCAGTTACGTGTAATGATGCGCTTGATATTACCTGTCAAGCCTACATTGCTCATCTTCTGCTCGCCCTCTTCGTAATGTTCACCAAGTTCGTGCAACATCTCCACAGGATATTCGTTGATCATCTTGTCAAACATATCTCTCACCTCGTAAGACGCATCCTTCACGTGCCCCACGATCAACGAGTTCAAACCTGTCATGTGCACAAGCTGCAACCAAGCCATGTAAATCTGTGTCGCCGTACTTCCGCCCCACTGACGTGCCTTGAGCAATATCACGCGTATGGGCTTCCCCGCACGCCTCATCTCCTCAAACGTGCTGATCAAGATCCGCTGAGGCTGATTCAGCGAAAAGTGGATGTCATCACCACCGAGCTTATTGCTGATGAGCACGTACATGACCGCCCAAAACGCAAAGTCATACCTACACCTTATCCTCATCAAGTCCTTCACGATATAAGCATATTCAGCCTCCGTATACGCATCCTCCATGCCAAGCGACCTATAGAAAGCCTCCACGCTTCCAGCCTTAACCACACGCTTAACGAGCGACTCCTTCATCATCTCCTTCGGAAGCCACATCGTCGGAAAAGGGAAGTCCTCTATGACCACCCTTTTCCGCTCGCCAATGCTGCCCTCACCCGTCACAGGATTGAATCGTTTTCGTATCTCAGCATTACGTCGATCATTCTCCTTCAATACTTCGTCACACTCTCGCATGCTCTTTATCTCACCTTATTCGTCATTCTCGGTTCAAACGTTACGCTCGCCCCATGCAACACCTCGTCCTGCTTAAATTCGGGAAGAAACAATATACTTCTGTAGTACTTATACCCCGTGCCCCTCATACCACGCATGTAGATACTATTACTTGACTTCACAGGCACCCAATTCTGCAAGTCATTGCTCGCATACAAGCATTGCTTAACGTCTTCCTTGTCGCAAAACACACCTCGTTGAATAATGCTCTGCACGCTCTTATGTGCATTCGCACCCCCAAACTTAAAAGGTCTTGTAATAAGGTAAGCTTTCTGCTCCTCAATGACGTCGTCGGAAGAGTAGTCATATACTGTCTCTCCATCCTTATCTACAAGCAAACACTTCTCATATACATTCAGACTTCTGCTGAAACTCTTGTTCATGATGCTCCACATGCCAGACTTGGTCTCCATCACGTACGAATAGTCATACGCTGGATTATACACAATGAGTCGCCCATGTGGATAGTCATAAGCCATCTTAGCACCACTCGTTAGGTAGGTATATAGATCAGCGAATAGTGGCGCATCGCCATATCCCATAGCTTTACCTTTCAAAAAATTCTCTACAAACGTCTTCTGATGATCATTCTTTCCTTGATCATATGCATATGTCGAGGTTTTGTCTGCAGAGAGAAACAATTGTCTGGCATCTCCGAATGAGATAATACCTTGTCGGGAGACGAATACCACAGATCTCTCCATAAGGCCACAGCTATCACGACTCACAACCACATCATGCGAATAGATGCTACACGATTGTAACGAACCATCTTTCGCCAAGCCAACTGCATATACTCCGTCATTGCAAAAAGCAAACAAAGGATAATCGCCGAATTGCCCTTGCGTAACGGGCATAGCATTACTAGCAACAGACAAAATCTCTCCAGTTCCGCATTGTACACTATTCCCGTCTCTGAATATAAACGGATTACCTACTTCTGACAGTTTTATTAAATTCGGCTCGTCTAGAATTTGAACGGTTTTAGGATCTGGAAGCTCATCTACGTATATGTAGTCATTCGGACTCAAGGATATAGAGGATTTCACAAAGGCATAGGATCCAACCAAACCATCAGAAAACGTCAAGTTTTTTTCTGCATTAATATCATCAATATTATAAATAATAGTTCTCGCCTTAGGTATATCGGAGTAAAAATATATCGGGAGCATTTTCCCCTCATAGGGGTATACATTACCTTTTTCGTCTTTAACCAATATATTATTTGCTGCAGTGTATATGTATTTATCTTGATAATCTTTGGGTATATCTGGACTATCGTCCACTCCGTCAAAATTTCTATCATACAACCCCGCATGATCTATGCTCGAGCACACATAATCTAAATTCACCCCATTTTTATAAATTCCTATTGTAGATGCCGACAGAATTCGTCCATTATGCGAATACAAACTTCTTCCCGCAAGAGCAAAAGAATTGTAATACGTCTCCTTTAAAGACTCTCGCTGCTCTATTATCAAGAGATTGTCATAATCGTCTCCATTAAACAGATCTTTTTGACTCGTATACTCTTTTAGCTCAGCTGTTCTTATGCTCTTCACATGATAGAAACTTGATATCTGAGGAATTCTGTTGTAAGCTCCACTTCTAAGAAATCTAAACTTTCCACTATTACCGTTCTTGTTGCTTGTCACAACGTATACATGACTCGTTTTAACGTCAACTATATCTGAAGACAAAAAGAAATCTATACTTTCAACATAATCCTTGTAGTCTGTTGTATATTTTTCTAAGATTTTTTCATTGTCACTATCTATTAAAATCTCTATCTTATATAAATCGGATCTTATTGCTGGATTCCTCACTGTATCATAATATCTACCTTCAACATCACCTTCTAGAGAGACTGTCTCTTGGAAGGGATAAACAAGTATAGGAGGAGATATGTTGACATAATCACCTGAATACATTTTCGCCGCATATCTTAGTAAAACAGGAAACATAAAACGACCATGTTGTTTATTCTCTTTTACAAGTTCGTTTAGTTTCCCGATGACATAATTATCTGCCTTCAGATTCGCCTCTGTAAATTTAGTTTCGAGAGGTTCTGTCTCTTCACCATATACAGATGTGGTCTCAACGGAAGCTTCTGTTACTGTGTATGGATGAATTACGTTATCATCTGATGAAGTAAACCATTTATTATTAAGGTGCTGTGTAGATGAGCCAGTCAGTCTTCCTTGGTCTTCTTTTAGTCGATGAGCGAAAACTTTGATATTGAGATAAGGTATCTTTGTAGACACACATGCATACGATTGCTTGTTGTACCGTAGAACGAACATTTCACCACGTAAGACCACAACAAAAAGATTACCCATCTGGGCGAAATCGTAAAAGTCCTTTACGTTCGTCGAAGACAATTCTTTATCTATCTCCACGTTTTCCCCATTCTTCGTAAAAGCCTTCATTGTATACACGCCATTTAGTTTCTCCACGCCGACGTATATTGTAATACCTTCATCAGAAAACGGCCTATGCACAAACAGCGGCTCAAACCCCTCTTTCTTAAACTCCACATCCTTCGGCACCCTCACCGCATGATACCCCCCATCCCTATACTCAGCATTCACCGCCAACTTCATCTCACCATCACCACAAGCATAGTCCGATGGTTGAGAAGTCATACCCGTATATTCTATATTCTGTTCCATTATACAATAGTTTTAATCATTATCATATTTAGTTGCAAACTCCGCCAACCTATCCTTAAGCGACTGAGAAGCACCCACCTCAGCACTCATGTCCACCTTTTGGCTCTGCTGCTTAGGCACAACGTATTGACTCAATCTCTCCATCACCGTGATGCGATCCTTTGGATCCAGAGCCATCAAGTCCTGGTCAAAAAGCCCCGACTCAAAGTAATCGCCCACACCCGCCGATATACAGCTATAGATCAACTGCTTATACGGTTTAGGCTTATTAGGCGTACCCTTCACTCGTCCACCAGTCTTATATCCTTTCGCCATATCATACTTTTAAAAAGGTCGCAAAGGTCTCGTAAGCACCCCCGTACGACTATTAATCTTCTTCTTCGCCTCATCCAGAAGCCCTTGAGCCTTAACGCCCCACTTCTCAGCTGCCGACGGATAAGTGATAGCAAGCCAATCAGCAAGCACATAGCACACCATATACTCGTGTATCCACTTCTCAAGCAAGTTCGCCGTCGTCGCCGAAAACTGCTGAGGCACGTTCAGCTCAATCCGATACGTACCCTCCTCACGAAACAAGTCATCAAGCTCCGTCCCATCCTCCACCTCACTCTTAGTGTAAGGATAGAGAAAGTCCACACACGTAGCATGAGCCACATCAAGCAATCTCGTTACACGATCCACGTTGCCGTCCTCAGCAATATCAATCACCTGATGCTTATCATGCACGTTCTCCGTCTGCATAACATCACCCTCCACGTAAGCCACATTGGCTATGTCATAGAACAATGCCTCACGATCAAAAAGCAACGTCACCTTACGCTTATCCTTGTCGCCACTCCCCGCTCCACCATTGCAGCAGCACTCACTATACTTCTCAACGTCCTCCTCCGAGCCTATCACCCAGCCATAAGGACCATATACCATCTTAGTCTTACTCATACCTTATATCATTAGTCGTAGCCTGTTCCATCGCTGGAGCATGCACGCGTGTAGACCTCACTCTGCTATTCAGCGCAGCTCTCAGCATCGCCAAGTCCGTCTGTGCTGCAGCAGTACAAGCCTCAACCCTATCAGGAGCATAAATCATAAACCAATCCGACAACGCATTATTGACCATCAGCGCATGCAGCGCAGAAGCAATAGTCTCCTTTGAGGCTTTCTGAAAGTTCATCGGCACGCGTAGCATCACCACAAACGTATTATCCACTTTCTCATTTTCATCCGCCTGAGGAGGGCGCCCCTGGTAACCAATCACGAGCCCATGCACCATCTTCGATCGAGTCTCCTCCATTAGTAGATCATCAGCATAATGCCCATCTTCCACCAGGCATTCGCCCAATTCCTCGCTGATCACGCCCCAAGTGTTGCCGAATGAACGCAAAATCAAGTCTTTCTTCTCGTCGTCAAGCTCCTGTATCTTTGCCGCCTGTTCCGCCGTATCAGCAGTCTTCGCAGCATCACCCGTAAGGAA
The DNA here is from genome assembly GCA_937898715.1 of uncultured Prevotella sp. GTDB lineage: Bacteria > Bacteroidota > Bacteroidia > Bacteroidales > Bacteroidaceae > Alloprevotella. The sequence continues at coordinate 3,224 of CALEKA010000079.1, read as the reverse complement.
GGCACGTTGCACAACGTCATACACCATCTCGCTCATGTACAGCTTAATCTCAATCGTCTGCTTAGCCATCTCTGCTCTACATTACCATTTTAGCCTCATCAAAGAGCGAAGCACACTGCTTATAGCTCTTCTCCATATCTTTCTTCTCGCTCTCCTTATTCTTCGTCCAAGGCCTAAAAGACGCAATCTCGCTAACCGTCCAATCCCAATGACCCCTAAACGTCATCATGTGCTCACCCAAGTAGATCTGTGCAGCTGGCTTCGCACCCGTTACCACATCATCATACTTCACGCCATTCTTGTTCAGCCACTCACGCACCTTGTCAGCATCCATGAGCGACCACACCACGATGCGCCATCCATTCTCCTTGAGCACCGCCGTCGCATTATCCGCCCCAGGCACCATCGCCCCAGGCTCGCCACTATCGCCATGCTTGCCGTCATCGCAGATCGTACCACCAAAGTCAATGCAGATCGTCTTCACACCACCCCCATTGCTCTGTTTCGTGCTCTCCTCGTTCGTCTTAGCTTCCGTAGAGCCTTGACTCGTCTCTTGTGACTGATTCTCTTGCTTATTCTCATTCACTTGCTCAGACGCATTCTGCTGAGCATTCACGCTATTCTGATTCAGCCCTTGCTGATTCTCGTTCTTGTTATCTTCCATTACTCATTAAACCAATTAAACCCATTAAACTCATAAACCCTCTATTCATACCTCGTCGTCTCCCGTCTCACCTCCACAGGCTTCACCCTCGTAGGGTGCTTACGCTCAGCCAGGAGCACACGTATACCCGCTAATTCACTCGCCGCAGCACTCTTATACGCATCCGCATCGACCTTATAAGTCACCGAAAACCACGCACCAACGGCGTAGCTTACAAAAAACTGCTGCAACTTATCTCGCACAGCCGCATTAGCACCACCATTATACGAGTCAGGCATCAAGAGATACACACTCAACTTGCCATCTTGCGCAATCGCCGAAGGCATATATCTATACATCACGTCATATAGTACACTGCAACCCTCCTTAATCGCTCTCACCAAAAACTTCTCATCTGCATATGTCGTAGCAATACGCTCGTAAGCGCCAGGCATCTGCCCGCTCATCTTGCTGCCCACATACGCCGTTCGCTCATGCACAGCACTCATTATGTCGTCCATGCTTATATCTATACGTATATCCATATCCATATCATTTTTCGCGAATATACACACACTCGCGCACACATCCTTTTTATTTTCAGCCTCATCTACTTCAATCTACTTATAGACCAACACACACAAAGCACTCAACCTTTAACAATAATCCCCACAAGCCATCAAGCCTGTGGGGATTAATGTATACTACTCAGAAGGAGAGTTCAGCACCTTCAGCCACCTATCACGCGTTCTCTGCATCTCATTGATCACAGCCTTACGCTCATCAGTCGTCTTAGCCCGCATAAACTTCTTCGTCAACTTATTCATCTCTCCGTTATACCTAGCAGCCACCTTATAGCGCCTATATTCAGGAGTCTTCACAAGTTCACCCATCTGCTTCAGATATTCATCGCGATCCTCGTCTTCAAGATCCTTAATCTTCTGCACCTTCTTCTTCATCTCTGCATACTCGTTCTGCATATCAGTCACTTCCTTCGATGAGACATCATAGCCCAAATTCTCCTTAGCAGCATCTACAGCCTTGTCGCGATAGAACGATCCACGTTCTTTCATCTCATCATCCCCATAAGTCATCGACAGCACAGGAGCATCACTCCTCATCTTATAGTTAGCATAACGTTCAGCAATCTGCCCCACGCTCAACTTTTGCGCCTCCTTAGCCGTCATGCCAAGCTCATCAAAGTATACCTTATCCGTCTGACTCTTCGGGCAGTTAAAGATCCTCATCACAAGCAAAGCACACTCTCTCGGAGTCACCTCGTCAGCCCCACAGTAATCATAGATTGCCACTGCAGCATCCGTCAACGTCTGAGGATTCACGCCTATCGCAGACTGCACCAAAATATTAAACACATCAGTCACGCCTACTTGCCATCCCTTATTTTTCCAATCACGCCACATTGTGTCGATGTCCGAAGCCACAGGCATATCTTTCGAAAACTTATTAGAATCAAAGTCTTCGCCATTAAATACCGATCGCCACAGAGAGTTAAAGCCAGCGCTCAACGCATCACCACCAACGAGGCCCTCTATGCTGCCGAACATCGTATGAGTAAAGATATCACTCCACATTTCCTTCTTCTTCTTGTCATCATCGCCGAATAGAAGATAGGGAGCATAACCAATCATATTCCATGTCAGCTGAAGCAGATACCCGAATACGCCAATTCTCACCATATCTCTCGCGAAGCCTCTTCGATATTCCTTCTTCGCATTTTCGCTCGCCTTGTCAGGATCTATTCCGTCTCTCTCCATCTGCTTACGCATAAACTCCACAGTCAAGCCCTTGTAGCCAGGCGTAAACCGATCCTTCATCCGTCGCAGTGCATCATAGAGTTGACGAGTGTAAGAGATCGAACTGTTGCGAAAGGCCGTAAACATCGCCGTAGCCCAAGTTCTATCAGACTGTATAGCACTCATATAAGCTCCCTCGCTCGATTGCTGAGTCTGATTGTAAGCAATGCTCGCGTCTTGCTTTGCACGCTTATCTGCCGCCTCATCACTATAGCCCATCTGCTTGTACTTCGCCAATCTCGTCTTATACACAGCCTGTGTACCCATCGAGATCGTCAACGCATCAACAAAGGCATTCGGACTCATGCCATACTTCGCAGCAAGTTCTATCACGTTCTCACGCCATCTCTCCCATGTTCCCTTCTGGCCGCCACCTTCGCTTCTATTGCTCTCCAAGATCGGATCGCCAGCAAATCTTCCTTGCCATCTCTCTCTCAGCTGAGGCAGATTCTCCATACTCCACTTCCAAGCATTATACGCATCCACAGGATTCACCAAATTCCTTATCAAGTATATCGGATTCGCTTCGCTCAAGTAAGCTGGATAAGACGTCAGCTGCTTGAATGCGGTAAAGATGCGTCCAGTCACCTTAGCACCTGTCACACCCTTAGCCACTGCCATCAACGACCGATCGAAGGTATTCGTGCCCTTTTGGTACACACCAGCCGCAATTTGGCAAACATTCTCAAAAGCCTTCCACAACTTCTTACCACTACCATACACGCTCGCCATATTCTCCACCTGTACACGAAATCTGTTATAAGAGA
>CALEKA010000078.1 GCA_937898715.1 uncultured Prevotella sp. | reverse complement strand
TTTTGCCCTTACAGGGCGAAACAATACTGCTTGCGGGATACCCAGGGCGATGCCCCGGGCTATGAATATCATTGGGCTTTCAGCCCGCCCATTCTAAATCCGAAACTTTTATAAGTAATAAGTAATACATTCAGATTAATAGCCAGATTAATAGCCTTTCAGCCAACTTTCAGCCAATACTGGGGGCGACGCGTCCCCGCGTCGGCGTGAGTTAGAAGCCCTCCCCACTTAGTTGTGTGGGCGACGCGTCTCGCGTCGGCACGCAGGCGAGAGGTTCGATGCCCGAGCCTGCGTAAGAAGAAGCACACAAACTTTTGCCAAGCTTCGGCATTGAGCCTCGCATGGCAAGCGAGACGCTTCGCCCCCACTGCCTATGAGTTCACCTCTTGAACAGTGGTTGATGTCGAAGCGAGACGCTTCGCCCCCAGTACTGGCTGAAAAGACTTCTTGCGTTCCTGCGAAGCATTGCGTTTCTCTATACGCGCGCACGTACAGAGAGTTTTTCATCTATTTTACTTGCATGCCTACACTAATCTCACCCTATCATCCTGATTTACAGACTGTTATAGGATATACGAATTCGTATTTGCCTACACACTTCCATCACTTTTGCCTCACTATGCTTGCACTCCTCGCTGATGAATAAGCCCTTGGAAATGGAAAAACTAATGGTTGGAAGCGTTTTTGCTAATGGTTGGAAGCGTTTTTACTAATGGTGGGAACAGAAAAAAATAGTGGTTGGAAGAGAAACGATACTTCCTAAATCTGAAAAACATTACCCCTATAAAAGAAATCCAAGCAAGATGCCCTCCCCGACGAGGCACTAGTGTAAGCAAACCCGTACTGCCTACACTCCGAAAAACACTTGATAATAAGGAGAAACAGCGCACGGAGTGCAAGATACAAGTACATTCATCAGGAAAAACGACGGAACGCATGAGCGCGCACACACGCGAGAGAAGAGAAAAGTGAACAAAATGTACACTCTTTTTGCTTATTCCGCTGTATCTGAGTAACTTCGCGGCACAAAAAAAGATTTTTTATTATGAGCAAAAAGAGCGAATACAAAGTACGCAACGAAGCATTCCTCGCAGAAAAGCGAACAGAAGAGGGCATCATGGAATTGCCCAAAGGCATACTCTACAAGGTAGAAAAGAGCGGAAATCCGCAAGGCCGACGTCCCGACCTGCGCAGCGTGGTATGCGTGCACTATACGGGCCGACTGATCAATGGTCGCACGTTCGACGATACCCGACGCGAAGGCATACCCGCCGCATTCCGCCTCTACGAGGTGATCGACGGATGGCAAATCGCACTGAGCCAAATGCGACCGGGCGATCGATGGACCCTCTACATTCCCGCAGCAATGGCTTACGGCAGCCGCACGGATGGCGACATTCCGGGCAACTCTACGCTGATATTCGACGTAGAACTTATCAGCATTGCTTAACTCCCCACACGTTGGCGGAACGTAGTCAACAAGTCATGCACGAATTTCGCCAACGAACTTCCCCACCCTATGAAGAAATCTCTCACCCGACAATCAAACATCGAACTGCTGCGCATCATAGCCATGCTCATGGTCATCACCCTGCACGTGTGTAATGCCTTTGGCAGTTGGCTTGTGCCACGCGTCACAGCACATCCATTCCACTGGTTGGGCATCATCCTGACCAACACGGCTTGCATTGGCTGCGTAGACATCTTCGTGCTCATCACTGGATGGTTTGGCACGAGATTTAAGCTGAGCGGAGCACTGAAGTTGGTGTTTCAGGTGGTATTCATCGCCTCGTGTATGTTCGTGATGCTCTGGGCTTTGGGCTACTCGCTACCCAACAATTGGCACTATTACGTACAAGCATATTGGAGCTATTGGTTTGCATGCAGCTACTTGGTGCTTTATCTGCTCACGCCCGCGCTCAATGCCTTTGTCGAGCAGGCCGACGAGCGTTCGCTGCGTCGCTTCCTCATCACGTTTTATGCTTTCGTAGTGCCCCTATCCTATTTCTTCACCGATCTCGGACGTGGGTTCAGTGCCATTGCCTTCGTGGGCCTTTACCTCTTGGGGCGCTACTTGCGGCTTTACTTCTCGCCACGACTGGGCGATGACTTTAGCAAATGGAAGTTGGGAAGCATATGGTTGGGCATCACGGTGCTCGTAGCTGGCCTATTGTGGACTTGCACACTGACCTCGCAGACTGCTACCACCTACATGGTCAACACGCTCTTTGCCTATACCGACCCTCTCGTGATCATCGCTTCATCGGCTCTTCTTCTGTGCTTTGCGCGCATAAAGCTTCAGAGCCACACGATAAATTGGCTGGCCATGGGCAGCTTTGCTGCTTATCTCATGCACCAACAGCTCTACGTGCGCCCGCACTTCTTCAAGTGGTTTACCGATCTCGATGCCCGCTTCACCACCTTGCCTTACATGCTTCTCGCCGCCGGAAGCATCATGGGCGTGTACTTGCTGGCTTGTCTGCTCGACGTGGTTCGCCGCTGGGCTTGGAAGGGCATAATGGCAATAACTCGCTTCAAAACAACACCTAACATTACTCAGAATGAATAAAAAGAAACATCTGCCCTCGCCCTTCATATCGCTCTTGCCACTCGTGGTACTGGTGCTTATGCTGGTGGCCACCATTAGGGCTTATGGCAGCGATGCGCTGCTCGGAGCCAGCCAAGTGACGCTGCTTGTGGTGTCGGCCTTCTGCGTGCTATTGGGCACCACGGTGCTCGGAGTGCCTTGGGCCGACTTCGAACGAATGATCACGAAGAACGTGGCAAGCGTGACGAGCGCTATCATCATTCTCCTGCTCATCGGTGCACTGAGCGGCACATGGATGGTGAGCGGTGTGGTGCCCTCACTGATCTATTATGGGGTGAGGATTATCCATCCCGACGTGTTTCTGGCTTCCACCTGCGTGATTAGCGCCTTGGTGAGCGTGATGACGGGCAGTTCGTGGACCACCATTGCTACCATAGGCATAGCCCTCATGGGCATAGGCCGTGCACAGGGGTTTGACGATGGATGGATAGCGGGCGCCATCATCAGCGGTGCCTACTTTGGCGATAAGATCTCGCCACTCTCCGACACCACGGTGCTGGCTTCGGGAGCTGCCGAAGTGCCCATATTTAAGCATATCAAGTATATGCTCATCACGACGGTGCCCTCGCTCGTGATCGCTCTGGTGATATTCACCATAGCGGGTTTTCTGCAGCAGAGCAGTAGTAGCGCAGAGATCGACCAGTTCACTTCTGCCCTGGCAGGCCGCTTCAACATCTCGGCATGGCTGCTCGTAGTGCCCATCCTGACGGGGGTGATGATAGCTCGCAGGGTGCCTCCCATTGCTACGCTTTTCCTGTCAACGCTGTTGGCAGTGGTATTTGCCTTAATCTTCCAAGCCGATGCGCTTCGCGAGATTGCCGATGGCGACCTGTTTAAAGGAGCGATGCAGTCCGTCTACGGACAGACTTCACTCTCTACGAGCAATCCGATGCTCACCTCGCTCGTAGCTACACGCGGAATGGCGGGCATGATGGGCACAATATGGCTCATCATCTGTGCCATGTGTTTTGGCGGAGCTATGGAAGCAGGGGGCATGGTTCGTGGCATCACGCAGATGTTTGTACGCATGATTCGAGGTCGCGTGAGCTTGGTAGCTTCCACGGTGTGCAGTGGCTTGATGCTCAATCTGGCAGTAGCCGATCAGTACATCTGCGTACTGCTCACCGGCAATATGTTCAAGAAGATCTACGACCGCCAGCGCTACGAGCGCCGACTCTTGAGCCGAACCACGGAAGACAGCGTGACGGTAACTTCCGTCTTGGTGCCTTGGAACACGTGTGGGATGACGCAAAGCACCGTACTGGGAGTGTCCACACTGACGTATCTGCCCTATTGTTTCTTCAATCTGATCAGCCCCATCATGAGCATCTGCATAGCCGCTCTTGGCTACAAGATTTGGCGCACTACAGAGCCCACACAGGAGGAACCAATCCATTAGTTCTGTGGGCGACGCGTCTCGCGTCGGCGCTGCAAGCTTTTCAGCCAATACCGGGGGCGACGCGTCCCCGCGTCGGCATCAACATGAATCAAGAAGTGAGCACATAGGCAGTAGGGGGCGAAGCGTCCCACTTCCTTTGAACTCACTTCTTGATTTGTGGCAGCGCCGACGCGAGGACGCGTCGCCCACGGTATTGGCTGAATTATACTGAACTTATTACTTATTACTTATTACTTATTACTTATTACTTATTACTTATTACTTA
>CALEKA010000077.1 GCA_937898715.1 uncultured Prevotella sp. | reverse complement strand
ATACGCCCTGTAAGGGCAGAAGTAAGGACAATATATTTCTACTTTTGCCCTTACTTCTGCCCTTACAGGGAAAGGTAACAACAATCTTCGATAACCAAGACTTTCTTGAGGATTCACTTGTCATGAAAACTTGTTGCACAACCACTTACTTCGCACTATCACCCATTTCTATATCATTTCCGCAGGAACGGAGCACAATAATAGCGCAATTAACAGTTCCCTCGGGCAAAATCTTGCCCATTTCTGCTCATCTCTCGCCGATAATAGCTACCTTTGTCACTTTAGAACCACCCTAAGACGCTCTTGAGAAGAGCGCTGATTGGAAAAACATAATGGCAAGCAACAACAATACTACATATAGGATCTTCGAGCACATCAGCGATGTGGACATCTCTGAGCAAGACATCATGGACTACGATCCCAAGGTCCTTGAAAAACTTCTGATAGATCATACCATGTCTAATAAGGCTCGGGAAGAAGCGCAAGACCCTCAGAAGGTGGTCAACATCTTCTGGGCAACGTCTGACTATGAGCATTCGGTACTCGATGAGCAAGGGAACGTCATAGAAGAGGGCTTTCGCTACGACGACGAGATTAAGCCTGAGAACATCACGGGCCAATTTCGTAATGTCATCATGCCCCGTGTGCTGAAAGACAAGGAAGCGCAGCAGGGCCGCACCAAGGACAAGGCCGAAGTGTTCACCCCCTCTTGGGTGTGTAATGCGCAAAACAATCTCATTGACGAGGAATGGTTTGGTCGTCGCGACGTGTTCAATCGTGAGATCACGCTCGAAGATGGCACGCACACTTGGATTCCCACGGAGGGAAAGATACAATTTCCCGAGGACGATAAGCAGAAGACGTGGAAGAAGTACGTCACCGCCAACTGCTTGGAAATCACCTGCGGCGAAGCTCCCTATCTGGTAAGTCGGTATGACACGACCACAGGGCAACCCATCCCTATCAGCCACCGCATAGGTTTGCTCGACCGCAAGATGCGTATCGTCAATGAGCATGTAGAGAGCGAACAGGAATGGTATGCTATGGCAGAGAAGGCCTTCAAGCATACTTACGGCTATGAATGGCAAGGCGATAATCTGCTGCTTGCTCGCGAAGCCTTGCTCTACACCTATATAGAGTACTTCATCGATAAGTTCAATCCCAAGGATGCCGATGGCAATTACCTCCTTGGCTCTGAGGGTAGGCTCCGTGTGCCTTCACGTAATAAGATCATCAACGCTGCTTGGTGGATCTCTTGGAATCTGTGGCAGATGGACGGACTTAAGATGGTTGTGCCTAATTCTTGCGAGAAGGCTTACGAAACGAATCTCTTTGGAGAAATGGTAAAGGTAGAATGCACAGCCTGTAAGGAAGGAAAGATGGAAGGCCACGCCGGCGTACATTGTCTCGTCAGGGATTGGAATAAGAAAAAAGATAAAGGCTGGAAGAGCAAACCTGGGGAAGATCCTCACTCACGGCCTTGGCAGAAGATTAAGTTTAGTTCGCTTTTTAATGGCAAGCAGCAGGAGACGGAGGATACTGAAGAGGATGATTGCGAGCTATAAGTCTGCTCATAGGCAGTGGGGCGAAACGTCTCGCTTCGACGCATCGAATCGATGCAAGGGATAAGCAGAAACTTTTGGCGAGCTTCGGCATTGAGCCTCGCACACCAAGCCGAAGCGAGACGCTTCGCCCCCACTGCCTATGAACTTACCTCTTGCTCACTGGGTGATGCCGAAGCGAGACGCTTCGCCCCCACTGCCTATGAACTTACCTCTTGCTCGCTGGGTGATGCCGCGAGACGCGTCGCCCCCGGTATTGGCTGAAAAGAATCTTGATTGCTGGTGATGCCGACGCGAGACGCGTCGCCGACACTGCCTATGAACTTACCTCTTGCTCGATGGGTGATGCCGACGCGAGGACGCGTCGCCCCCGGTATTGGCTGAAAAGAATCTTGATTGCTGGTGATGCCGACGCGAGACGCGTCGCCCACAGAAATGGGTGAAATGCTTGCCCGTTCCCTCTATACTTACACTTTACACTACACGACAACAAAATGAAATACACCATAACCCAATCGCGCTTACTCTACATCCTCAGTCAGGACGATAGGAAGCACCAAGGACTGCTCAAGATAGGCGAAGTCTTTGTCGACAATGATGTGGCGGATAGCTACAGCCATCAAGACCTGGCAAAGGCGGTTCGCACGGTGCTCGAAGCTCGTCCTTATATGCAGGGAGTGACCTACCACTTGGAACACGTAGAATGTACCACCTATGAGCAGGACTCTAAATGCTACAAGGCCGACGACGTCTATCGTACGCTTCGCGCCATGGACATTCCCTCCACCGCGCTCGGCAAGTACAAAGACCCTATTACGGGGCAGACGGAAGATGCCGACCTATGGTTTGCCTGTACGCTCGCTGAGGTAAAAGTGGCTATTCAGAAGATCAAGGAGGGCAAGGGGGCAGGTCATGGAGCCATCAAGTTTCGCCCTGAGCAGGAGAAGGCTATAAGCGATACGGTAGACTATTTCCAGAGAGAGTTTAAAGACCCCACGAAGGGTAAGCACTATCTCTGGAATGCCAAGATGCGTTTTGGCAAGACGCTCTCGGGCTTGGAGGTGGCTAAGCGCTGTGGCTATCGTTCCACACTCATCATCACCCACCGCCCCGTAGTAGACCGAGGTTGGCACGACGACTTTGAGAAGATATTCCGTACCGAAGAGGCCCTTGCCGACTATCGCGCCCAAGGTATAGAGCCTTCTTATGGACGCCGCATGATGGACGACAGCGACTCGCAAGGCGACTTCTATTCGCTCACCCGCGAGGTGGATGCAGGACGGAAGATTCTCGTATTCTTCGTCAGTATGCAGTACTTGCGACTATCGCAGTATGTCGGCGGCAAGGAGCGCAATCCCGATCCGTTGAAGCGCGCCATTATGGAGTACGACTGGGACTTCGTCATGGTCGACGAGGCTCACGAGGGCATCGACGCTGCTGCGGGAGTGCGCGTGATGAATAAGCTCAAGAAAGACCATACGCGCATTCTCTCGCTCTCTGGCACGCCCTTCAATCTGCTCGACAAGTATGAAGAGAGCGAGATCTACACCTGGGACTACGTCATGGAGCAACGTGCCAAGCAGATGTGGGACGACCACCACTTTGGCGACCCCAATCCCTACGCCGACCTACCTCGCATGCAGATCCTCACCTTCACGCTTCCCAAGATGCTGCGCGATCAAGCTATTGAGAACAACGAGACGTTTCGCTTTCACGAGTTCTTCCGCGTATATACGGAGCACGACCGCCAGCACCTTCAGAAGCTGATGGCCGACGAGCCCAATGCTGCAAAGCGTGCTCAGTACCAGGCTGAGCTCTCAAGGGTGCGCATAGACAAGTTTGTACATGAGGGGGCTATCCGTCGGTTTCTCGACAAGCTCGTAGAAGACTCCCCCACCAGCCTCTACCCTTTCTCGAAGGACGAATTTAAGCAAAACTTCCGCCACACCTTCTGGCTCCTTCCGGGAGTGAAGGAGGCGGCAGCTCTGGAGCAGTTGCTGCGTGAGCACGACATCTTTGGCGAGGAGAACGGCATGTTCCACATCATCAATGCCGCTGGCGATGGCAATATAGAGGACAAGAATGGTAGCGCTCTGGCCGATGTCCTGGACAATATCCGCGGCAATGCCAATAAGAACATCACCAAGAAGGACTATACCATCACGCTCTCTTGTGGCAAACTCACCACGGGGGTGAGCATTCCCGAGTGGACTGCCGTGCTCTGCCTGAAGGGCTCGGAGAGCACGCCGGCTGCCAACTATATGCAGACCATCTTCCGTGTGCAGACGCATGCCGTGCTCGAGGGTCGTCAGAAGACGGACTGCTACGTGTTCGACTTTGCCCCCGACCGTGCCCTCACCGCTGTGGCAGAGACTGCCAAGATGGCTGTCTATGCGCAGACGGAGAAGGGACGTAAGCAGATGAAGCTCACGCAGAAGAAGGAGGAGGAACACCTCGCTGCCTTCATCAAGCTCTGCCCTGTGCTCTCTATGGACGAGGGCGAGATGGGCCGTCACTTCTCTGCCAATCAGATATTCGAGAAGCTCTCCAACGTCTACATCGAGCGTGCCGTACGCAGCGGCTATGCCGACAATTCGCTCTACAATCCCGACCAGCTGATGAACCTCACGCCCGAGCAGGAAGCTGCTCTGGGCGACGTACACGATCTATTAGGCTCTATGCCCAATAGCTGGAAGTCCGACAAGGTGAACATCAATCACCAGGGCCTTGCCGATGCCAATGCCGAGCAGGCGAAGTACGTCTACTTCCTCTCTGCCTCCGAAGCTCTGCCTCCTCGCCCCACCCTTTCCACCGTACTCGACGACGAGGGCCGTCCTACTACCTCCGACGAGGGATGGGACGAAGCCTTCTGTGCTCCCTCAGAACTTTACCCCTACCTCTTCGTCAGCCATAGCCAGTTGGTGGATGGAGAGTGGAGTTCGTTTACGAAGCCCGTGCTTTGGCGTCAATGGGTGGACCGCGAGAAGGACGACCCCTCCGCTGAGGTGAAGAAGAAGCGCGAGGAGGAGAATCGCGAGAAGCGTGCTCGCATGTCGGTGCTTCGCGGAGTGGCTATCCGCATTCCGCTCCTTGTCTATGGTGCTGAGATTAATGACGAGGCGGGCGAAGAGATCACGATCGACAACTTTGCCAGCGACCGCATTGTCGACGAAGCCTCGTGGGAGGAGTTTATGCCCAAGGGATTCACCAAGCAAACGTTCAACACGCTGAAGGACTGCTTCGATCGCAACATCTTCACCGGCGCTGCCAAGCGCATACGCCAGATGGTGAAGGATGCCGACCGCCTCAACACCGAAGACCGCATTGCCAAGATTGCCACCATCTTCTCTTACTTCCACAATCCCGACAAGGAGACCGTGCTTACTCCTTGGCGCGTGGTCAATATGCACTTGAGCGATACCATAGGTGGTTGGTGCTTCTGGAATGAGGAGTTTGATGCGCCCTATACGGAGGAGAACCGCTATGGCGAGCAGGTCAACGCCGCCCGCTTCGTCGATCGTGGAGAGGTGACCCGCGACATCTTCTCCGACTACAACTCCCGCATCCTCGAGATCAACTCCAAGACGGGTCTCTACCCTCTCTACATGGCCTACTCTCTCTTCAAGGGAGCCAAAGAGCCGCAGTATCGCAGCGCGAGTCTCACCTCTGAGCGCGGCAGTAGCCGTGATGCTGAGCAATACTATCGTCAGGCCGACGACGATCTTGAGATCTGGAAGGACGTACTGCAGGACAACATCTTCGTGGCATGCCGCACGCGTATGGCGGTAAGCATCACAAAGCGCACCTTGGCTGGTTTCCGCACCGATGTCCGCATGAACGTCCGTTGCTATGAGCACGAAGTGCCCGTCTCCAGCCTCGTATCGGCTGGTGTACTCAAAGCCACCGATGAGCACGTCCATCGTGAGGGCAAGACTTACCTCTACGACCACCGTGCCTCTCTCGTCTGCGACATGATCAACGTGCTCCGTGCCAAGCCCGAACTTTTCCAAGACGACATCGTCCGCGGCAACGACTTCTGGCACGTATATAGTTCTATTCCTAAATCAGATAACGAAAATATTAATCATATGAAATTTAAAGCCGTGGTGGGGAATCCACCGTATCAGATTGAAGGAGAAAGTACAAGAAAAACTCCCATTTACAATTTATTTTATGATATAGCTTTTAAACTATCACCTTTGGTTACATTTATTACTCCTGGCAGATTTTTGTTTAAAGCAGGACAGACACCAATGGAATGGATGGAAAAGATGTTATCTGACAAACATTTCAGAGTTGTTGATTATTTTCAAAAGTCAAGTGACGTATTCCCAACTGTAGATATAAAAGGTGGTGTTGCAATTGGACTTAGAAATACGAACAAGGAGTTTGGGGCTATTGGGTTCTTTTCAAACTATGCAGAACTGAAATCTATAATGGGAAAGGTCTTTGCCAACCCCTTATTCAAATTCGGACAATTTGCCAATCTTATATCCTCTCAAGGCATTTATCGTTTCTCCGAGAAAGCTTTAAGCGAAATTCCTAGGATATATGAAGTACAGGGAAAGGGTACAGCTTCGAAGATTACTTCAAATGCATTTGAGAACCTACCAGAGATATTTGTCAACACGGAAGAAGAGTGTAGAGGAGAAGGTGTTCAAATTATTGGAAGAGTAAAGGGCTCCCGCAAAACGCGATGGATAAAATCATCATATCTTCAGCCATGTGAATATCTTAATTATTACAACATCCTTGTTCCAGAAGCCAATGGCACAGGGGCTATAGGCGAAGTGCTCAGCACGCCGGTAATCGGCGTGCCGGTAATCGGCGTGCCGGTAATCGGACACACGGATACCTTCCTAAGCATCGGCAAATTTGCCAATGCCCAGGAGGCATCCGCGTGTTTGAAATACGTCAAGACTAAATTTGCCAGATGTTTATTAGGGACTCTAAAAGCCACTCAACATAATCCTCGTGACACCTGGTCTAACGTTCCCCTCCAAGACTTCACCTCCCAAAGCGACATTGATTGGAGTCAAAGCATTGCAAACATAGACCGCCAGCTCTATGCCAAGTACAATCTTACCGACGATGAAATATCCTTCATCGAGCAAATGATCAAGCCCATGGAGTAAAGACAAGCGAAGCCCCACGCCGACCAACGTCCCTAAAACCATCTAAGACTAATTTCCCAATCAAATGGAAACTGGAGACTTTTCATTACACCTACTATTTAATTTCACCAGCGAGAGATAGAAGCACTGAGCATGGGGGAATAGACAATAATAAGGCAAAATAAAGTGGCAAACAACAGACCTATCACACAAGAGCAACTGAGCCGTGCATTCCGAAGCTATCTGCGGGAGCGCTTCGACGGCGATACTGAAGAGGCCGACTCCATCCTTGAGACGGCTGAGCACGTCGTACCCCCTATGCTCAACGAATACTTTGGCACGCACTTCACCTCGCTCTACGACCTCACCCTGACAGACGACATAGAGGCTTTCCGCCATAGGATAAAGGCGCAGCCTATCCTCAAAGACCTCGATATGCGCGCAGAACCACGATATACGGAGGTGCTGAAATGGTACAAGCTATTCGTGAAGGCTCTCAATGCTGGCGCAATGCCTATTCCCGTGCCAGGCGAAGCAGAAGAGAAGACTGACCTCTCATCAGCTCCGACGAAAGCAGAGTCTGAGCTTACGCCAAGCCCCATCATAGAGAATACCATCTACCTGGAGGGCGAAGCAGGAGAAGCGCAACCCGCAGAACTGAGAAAGAGGAACAGGCGGCTCCGACAAGCCTGTATAGACTATTACAGGACGCTACACGGCGGACGAATAGTATGCGAATGTTGCGGCTTCTACTTCAGAGAGGCCTACGATATTGACGACGATTACATCGAGGTGCACCATCGCTATCCTTTCTCACAGACAGAGGGCGAGCATCCCGTCAATGCTCAGACCGATCTCGTGCCGCTCTGTGCCAACTGCCACCGCATGATCCATCACCACCAAGGAGGCAAAGGCGCATGTATGAGCTTAGAAGAGCTAAAAGAGAAGTATCGAGGAATGCACCACTAATATCCCTCAAGCTCAGAGCATACAGAGAAGCCTTCTCACCCAGTACCGGGGGCGACGCGTCCCCGCGTCGGCGTAAGAGTAAGTTCATAGGAAGTGGGGGCGAAGCGTCTCGCTTCGGCATGTCATGAGGGGCTCGATGCCCCGAAATGACATAGATAAAAACCCTTTTACTTTAAGCCTTGCTCGGCATTGAGCCTTCGCAAGCCTTGCCGAAGCGAGACGCTTCGCCCCCACTTCCTATAAGTACACTTCTTGCTCGCTGACTGAATGCCCCCCAATACCCCCACACTACACAATACCAACAATCATCATGGCAACAATACCCTATACACCTGAGGATCAAGAACTGCTGACGTGCCTTCCTAAGCAGCAACAGCAGCTGAGGAAACTGATAAGTGAGGGCCGACCCTACGTATGGGAACTCCGACTCTCACTCGAGCAGTACTATACCCTCGAGACTGCCCTTGCCAACAGCATAGCCTCACACTCGGGAGACTACCATCATCTGCTCAGCGAAGACCTTGCCACTGTCGTGGTGATGTATCTGGCAGAGTGGTACAAGCGCTTCTATAAGGGGACTGACACCATGGATGAGAATAAGGTGATAAGCCTCAACACCGAAGAACTGAAGAAGCTCTACCAACTGGCTGGGATTGATGCCAACACCTTCGTATACAATGCTTCGAAGAATCCCGACAAGACTTCCTTCAGATGGTTGGAATCACTACAGGTGCTCGGCGGACTGGCTGTACAAGCAGAGCTGAAGCGCGACCAAAGTGATGCTCTCCTACCCCTACTCTGCAAGATATTCCATGGCGAAGAGATAGAACTCAGCGATCTGAGAGACCGCAACCGCGCTGTGGCATTCCAAGAATCGATAGCACGCCAACACAGTCTCTACGAATACCTGGACTGCATACTCAGCAAGGATCGTGAAGCGCCCTTTGCCAAGGAAGACATCAATCGGGAAGAGACCTGCATACCGCAGTTGCTGAGTCGAATACTGGAGGCCGACGAGGAAGCGAAGAAGGATAAGTTTGACTTCGAATGGGTGATAGCCTATACCGCAAGCCGCAGCCAGATGGTGCGCCACCTGAGAGTGAAGCTCAAGCCCGAAGAAATCGGCGGAGGCAAACGCCAATACATAGGCTACGACCGACTGCGAAAGTCCGCATGGGGAATCGACCACCCAGAGGAAGTGGGGAGAATACGCTTCTACCTGCGATTTAAGGACCAAGGGCGGTACGTACAGAAGGAGGACAAGACGGAAGAGCCCCTCTTTAAGTACGACAATACGGGAAGTGAGAAAACGGGATTCCTCTCGGTCAACAAGATCGATGAGAATACGTGTACCAATATCCCCGTGCGTCACTTCGACAAGGTGGAGATGGTCATGAAGTACAGCGAGACTCAAGCCGACGGAACGAACAAGGACATCACACGCGTAGTGCAGGAACTATCTGTAAAGGACTATATGCAGGTGTATGCCCTGCCCAAGACGAGCAATAAGTTTAGCACACGGAAGAACGCTCAAGCCGCCACGGCGGTGATCTACTCCTCTGCCTACCACCTGGCAGAGCCTTACAAAGAACTGCCCATAGTCAGCGCCCACTTCAAGAATGGAGATGCTCAGAGCGAAGCCTACAGCTGGTGTCCGATCCATGATAAAGTAGTCCTCATAGGTCCTGACGGCAAGGAGGTATCGCCACCTTTCTTCAATCGCAACGGACTATATCAGGTGCTCACGAAGAAATATCTGAAGACGATCAAGTATCAGGACAATGTGTTCGTGATCTACAAGTACATCGACACCGACTACGATGAAGAAGAGATGCAGGAAGACTCCCTGCCCGTGCTCTTCGGTCGGAGCGGACTGGAAGTAAGGCACTATGCTACCGGGAGCGCAAAAGAAGGCGAACCCGTGACCGACTACGATCTGGAATGGCTGAAAGGCAATCGCTACGTGGACTGGAAAGACGAAGAACCCGAGCAAGGCGCTATCCGACTAAGAGTGACAGTGAAAGGCCTCGTGTTTAAACCCCACGTATACTACGTGCCCTTCACCCCATCCTCGGCAGGGCAACAGCCCATCTGGCGCGACTTTGAGCATATGCGCATATGTACCGTGCTCGACGGAGTGGACGACATACAGGATAGCTTCGAGAAACTGCTGGACGTGCGCGAACCATCCACCAAGCAGCTGAAGATAGGAAATGATCGGGCACAGATATTGGTCGACGTATATCGCCCCATCATCATGCGTGAGCTCTCTCAGAAGGATCAGCATGGACAAAGCCACATCGTGGGCTATGCCGGCAAAGAGGAAGACCTACACATACCGCTCATCACCTGCAACCAGTTCTCCGTAAGAGACTTCTCCGAGATGGGCGTGAAGGAGTATGCCATTGAGAAGAGCAATAGACTGTACTATGGCTTTCCCACCTTCAACGATCCCAATCTCTCGGCAGACAACTACAAGCTGGAGATGCCTGCCTCCGCACTCACCGAAGCACTTCCGCTGGACTATCTGAAGATCTACATCTCAAAGGCTCTGAACGCTCCGACCGACCTGTATGCGTGGAACTACAAGGCTGACCCCGTGCCCGTGGCCAACGTTCATGCACTCACAGAAGACGGCATCGTGTTTCAAAGCCTTAAAGACAACCCATCGCCCCGCCACTATGCCCTACCCTACATAAAGAAAGTGAAGGCAGGCTGGGGAGGCAAGAGATCGCAGATAGCCGTCGACGCACTCTATTGCTTTGAGACGGTGGCTGAACATGGGGTCTACTACTTTCTGTTCAACCCGCTCATTAAGGCGGTGAAAGCCGGTAAGCAGATCGGCGAGATATTTCTACCGCTCGCCAAGAAGCGCGACTACCAACTGACCGATGCCGACGTGAAGGCTCTCTACCAGCTTGCTGTAGAGTTTCACTTCGACTGGATGCTCCTCGCCCGAGAGGCATGGACAAGCCAGATAGCTGCTGCGGCAGCAGATGAGAGCGAGGCAGCCAAGATGAGAGAAGCTACGACAGCTTTCTTCCAAAGATCGCCCAAGAGCCAAGATGAGAGAGAAGCAGACTGCTTAAAGGACTTTCTGGAGAGATACTGGACCTTCGACACTTATCCCAACAAGATAGATGGCACAGCCATTCGTGCACTCAAGCTCATACTGGGCGAGGCCGATGCACTGGGAAAATACGAAAGCATGAGAGATTTCCTCAAAGACTTTGACGAGTGTGGATACAAATATAGCGAGATGAGCCGCGCTATAGTCACAGGGTAGTTCTACGCGTTGACGGTATTTGTTAACGGGTGAACGGGTTAACGGGTAAGTTTGTCGAGCTCAACCATCTCTTAACGAAACAAGTAGTCTAAGACATATATACTTAAGTTTCTGATTTAGCAAAGCGGGCTGAATCATCGTGCAAGTCGAATGCAATCAAGCTTGCTTGAATTGCTGAGACGCAGCCGATGATGACGATAAAAGCCCAGTGATTTCCATAGCCCAAGGCAACGCCTTGGGTAGGAATTGCGAGAATGATACGCCCTGTAAGGGCAGAAGTAAGGACATTTTATTTGTACTTTTGCCCTTTCAGGGCGGAACTTCATTGTCTACAGGATACCCAGGGCGTTGCCCTGGGCTATGAACAGCATTGGGCTTTCAGCCCGTTTATACTAAATCCGAAACTTAAATATATACTTGTTAACTTGTCTACTTGTCAACCCATTAACCAAGAATTCCGCCAACGGGTTATTTCTATTAATTCTGAAGAATAACAGATATGAAGCAAAGATTCAGATTTGCCGAACTTTACAATAACAACCGTGCAGCAGTAGAGAAGACACTCACTGCCATGTGGTGTGGAGAAGCAAGAAACGAGAGCCAGAAGGGATATATCAAACAGCTAAAGACGATCATCACCGAAGCTTTCGCTCCACAGGATGCCATGCCCTTGGTGCAATGCATGAACAGCTATGAGGCAGTCCGCCCAGAGCATGAAGCCGAAGCCCAAGAACTTGTAGGCACGCTCTGGCAGAAGTGTATGCCCAATGCCGACACCTACTATCCTCCCTACGAGCACCAATACCAGTGCTGGAAGACCCTGCTGAGAGAGAAGACTCCCGAGGGTAAGAACATGAGCATCGTAGTGACCACGGGAACGGGATCGGGCAAGACTGAATGTTTCATGCTTCCGCTCGTGCAGGACTTGATAGAACATCGCGTGGCAGAACAAGTGCAGGCCATCTTCCTCTATCCGCTCAATGCGCTGATGGAGGACCAAAAGGCTCGTATGGAGAAGCTACTGGCGGGGACGGACCTCACCTTTGCCGTGTACAATGGTGATATGCCAGAGTGCTTGCCCAAAGAAGAGGATAAGAACTACAAGAAAGTGCTTCGCAAGATAGATGCCATCCGCGGAATAACCCGAGACGAGGAGGGCAACGTCGTGGCGGAAAAGTATCCTCACGTGATTGCTACCCGTGCGGAACTGCGCCAGCATCCTGCCAACATCCTACTGACCAATCCCACTATGCTGGAATACATCTTGCTGCGCGAAAAGGATAGGAATCTCATCCACGAAAAGCAGGAAGAGGATGCGGAGGGCACTCTCAGATGGATCGCACTGGACGAGACTCACACCTATACAGGAGCTGGAGCAGCAGAGATGGCCATGCTGATCAGGCGCGTACTGATGGCTTATGGGGTGACAACGGACGATGTGCGCTTTGCTACCTCATCGGCTACAATCGGCAATGGCGGAGAGAAGGCTAAGGAAGAACTGAAAGCATTCATTGCAGGCATTACAGGACTACAGCCCTGCCAAGTGAGATACGTAGATGGAAAGCGCAAAGGCATCGACGTGATACCTGAGGAAGACAAGGACTGCTGGCTAAGACTCATCAATGAGAATCATGACGGCTACATCAGACTCGACGAAATGATCCACGAAGGTCAAACAATCGAGGAGAAGCTGAAGAGATTGGACCAGATGTGCTGTAGAGCCGAAGATATGGGACTGGAGGATCTGCGCGTGAAAGTGCACTTCTTCTATCGTGTGCCCAATCACGGACTCTACGTAGACCTAAGCGATCCTCACTACAGAGAAGATGGCAGTTTCCGCGTATATCTGGAAGATAAGTCGGGACTTAGAGGAAGAGACGATGCTCCACTATTGGAAATGAGCCGCTGCAAGCATTGTGGCGAATATGTGGCGATAGCAGAAGAAGTGAAGTACGACGATGGCATTGGCTACCAACCCATCACGATGGACGATAGCGACATGTTCGACCTCGACAGCACCGAAGAGACGGGCAAGACGCTCTACGTATTTGGCACAACACAAAGCGAAGAGGCTGATTATGACAACAACATTCCTTATATTATTAAAGGACACAGACTGCTGAATGTCACAGCAAGCCATCCCGCACCTAAGGGGTGGAGAATCATAGCCAATGCCCACTGCCAGTGCCCCTACTGCGGTACGAAGTTGACCAAGCAGGCGAAGCCCGATGAAGACAATCCCGACGCCATACAGACGGACGAAGAAGATACGAAGAAGCTACAGAAATTTCGCGTAGCTGCAGACTTCATATCCCGACTGATAGCCCCCTCTACACTCGACTTGATGACAGAGGGAAAGCCCCAAGACACCACCAAGCCCTGTCTACATAAAGGGCAACAATACATTAGCTTCGTAGATAGCCGACAGATGGCTGCCCGCAGCACCATTAAGCAAAATCTGGAAGAAGAGAGACTGTGGGTATACGGCACACTGTATCATGAGCTTTGCCGTATGGCCACTGCTGGGAGTATGACCAAGGAGGAGGCCATCAAGCACTTCGAAGACATCTACGACCATACTGGCAGAAAAGACCCTCAGCACAAAATGGCTGAAGAGAAACTCGACCTGCTGGAAGGAAGCGATGAAGAGGCTATCCGAGCGCTGCTCCACGAGTTGAAGCCCAAAGCGCACTTGTCATGGCAAGACATACTCGACGTGCTTATGCAGGACAGACTGGCAGACACGTTCTGTCAGCAGTTTGCCGAGCGTTCCGAACTAAGTCCCGAACTTGACGAAGACGGACACATTAAGCCCGAGACAAAACGTAAGTACATACTCTCAATCATGGTGGAATACTTAGCAAAAAGGCCTCTGGCAGCTGCTGCTCCCGAGACGATGGGACTCTTCACTTCTACTTACACAGACTTAGAGCCCGCATTGGCAAACGAACTGCCAGACGGGATCGAGAGATTCAACGCCTTGCTGTCAGAGCACAACCAGATTACGAAGAAGGACTGGTATGCCCTGCTGAAGATATTCCTTGACTTGACGGTACGCTCCAACGAATCGGTGTTCCTCAAAATGGAAGAGAACGACCCGATAGACATCTTTAAGTGTGTGAGATTTGCTACCCAAAAGGCTACTCGCCGTCCGGTACGCAAGCCCATGGTCAGGGACAAAGCGGCTAATCGATCGCGCATCATACGCCTACTGGCTAAGCTCATAGCAGAGGAAAAACACATCTCCTTGACAAACGCTATAAGCAGCTACAGACGCGAAATACAAGACGCCGTAGACTGCATGTGGGAAGAACTCACACAGAGATACCACCTGCTCGAACATAGTACGCACTATGATGAAGAACTGCATCAGCAAGTAAAGGACAGAGACGAGATAGTAGACGACGTACACCTGACTCCTTTCCGCCTAAATCTGTCGAAACTTGGCTTCAAGCTCTATGAAGATGTATACTTGTGCGATACGAATCAGGCGGGAGGCAAGCACCACGTGGAATGGCTGCGACCTGTCGAGATGCCCTTTCATGGCTACTCGCCCTACACCATAGGAGGAGACCCCGTAGCCGTGAGAGAAGACCGTCATGAGAGATGGACGCCCTACCCCTACCACCACCATAGCACGCATCAGAATCCCGCCGAAGAAATAGTCGAAGCATGGGCGATAGACAATCGGAAGTTGCTCTGGGAGAACGATCTTTGGGGAGAGAATGGCACTTTCTCTGATCGTCTGCTCCAGATACATCAATTTCCTCAGCTATTCATCCAAGCAGAACACACGGCACAGGTGGACAAGATGATTAGCCGACAGGTACAAGCAGACTTTAAAGACCATAGGATCAATATCCTGGCTTGCTCCACAACGATGGAGATGGGTGTAGACCTCGGCGACTTGGAACTGGTCATGATGACGTCTGTACCTCCCATGCCCTCCAACTATAAGCAAAGAGCTGGACGTAGCGGCCGACGCGGACAGATACGTAGTGCCTGCGTTACACTATGCGGATCGGATGCCGTGGGCATCCGGACCATGCTCAACCCGATGGAGAGCGTGATCCTGCGCAAAGTGAGTTCGCCTACAGTCGATCTAAATAGTGCGCAGGTGATTCAGCGCCATATCAACTCCTTCTTGATTCGTGAGTTTGGCGTGTTCGGAATGGCTGGAGGAAGCGTCACAGAGCAAGTGATCAGTTACTATACGAACTATCAGATCGTGCCCGATGGAGAGAGCAAGCACTTTAAAGTCAAGAGGAAAGCAGACAATGCACCTATCTGTCCGATAGACGGACTCGGAGATATGACGGGCACACCTTACGAGGCATTCAACGAGAAATGCAGCGAGGCACTCAGTGATAACTTAAGGAGAAAGATTCAGATCTTGCTTGACGGCACTATATTCAGTAGTCGTCCGCCCCAGTATGTCGTGGCAAAAGCTCGTGAGATGAACGAGAGATGCTACTCCGAACTGGAACTGCGCATTCAGGATTACGCTGAGCCTTACAGAAAGGCCAAGAGCGCAAGACAGCAAGCCTTCTTCGAAATGAAGTTTATCGAACCTTTAGCCTCACGACTGCTCTCCTACTGGGCTACGCATCGCTTTACGCCCAATGCCAATATGCCCGTCAATGTGGTGGAATTTGATATCAATGCTTCCACACAGAACAGCTATTCACTGGTTACACCGTCCAACCCTTCCTATCCGCTTCGGACAGCCTTGTCGCAATACGCTCCTGGCAATCCGATTGCAAGAGACGGCATGGTAAGAATCGTACGCGGCATCAGATATACCAACTTCTTCAAGCCCGAAGTGACATTTAAGAAACTCTACTTCAACCGCGAACAAGTGGTGATCGATACGAAAGAGGAACTCGGCTCTTTAGAGAAATGGAAGGTGAGCGCAAGTACCGAACTCGACTTGCTGCAACCCGCTGAGTTCATACCCGATATGAATGAATCAGCAAGCAGAATCCTCGACCAAAACGTTTACACTCGTGTTAGCGCACAGCTGATCGGAGCGGATGAATGGAAGCAAAATCGCATTGATCCACACCTCTTTGACACCCGAAGCAGCAGAGAAAGTGGCAACGGACAGATACTGTATTACAATGAAGGCGTAGGATTTGGCTACTGCCATTGTACGAAATGCGGCAAGACCGTTCTTGAAAGTTGGCCCGCAGCCTCATCAAGTGATCCAGACAAGCTGCCGAACGATATGAACCCCATCGCGCCCAAAGATACGGATAAGCCCAACTATCACTTCTCACTCGTGAGGAAAGGCACGAAGCCCAATAAGTGTGTGGGATGCAGCAGCACGGATTATATCAAGCGCAACGTAGTATTGGGCGATACGATTCAAACGGATTATACCGAAATCAGAATACGACATTTCCAAAAAGACTGGATCAATAATCGTAACGAAGAAGAGAACTTGCTCATCACGCTCGGACTGCTCCTTGTAAGAGCCCTGTCAGAGGAACTGAACGTGGAACGCACTGACTTGGACTTTACCATTACACCCAATGGGCACATTTGCATATTCGACGCAAATCCGGGTGGCTCTGGCTACTCCAACCAATTGGCTGCAATGGATCTGATGAAGTCGGCTATCGAACGCGCATACGCAATCGTGCAGACTGCCATACAGTCGGGCAACAAGGAAGCTCTGCTTGATAAGTTTACCCTGCATTATATCAACCATATCGACATCCAGGCGGCAAAGGCTTGGATAGAAGAGGAACGCTCTGCAAGGAGAGTTCTGCCAAGTGCTGTGATGAGCGTGTTTGGAGAAAATGCTACAGAGACCTCACTCGCAATGATGGAACGTGCATTCGCCCTGTCAATAGACCAGAAGTACCTCTTCATAGACGATGATTATGAGAATTGGGAATATGAAGGAACGGAGCATTGCTGGAAAGGACAGTTCTTCAACTATTTTGCACCTCATGGACAGCAGACTTCGCTCTGCATAGCAAGGAATAAAGCCCGCGCGATACCTACACCAGCTCTGAGCATGATACGCTCTATAAAGGGTTGGGCTGACGAGGTTGCGGAGATCATGAACCCATTTGCTGAAAAGGGACTTTACCCCTTGGCATACATAGATGGCAGATTGTACTTCACCAACAATCCCAACCACATCACTATGAACGACCTGTGGGGCAATGGCACACTATACTATATCCGCACAGAGAACTTCGCAAGCAGAGCAAAGCTTATACAGACGGACATTGCAGACGCTACAACGAAGATCTTCAAACTCACGGATGCCGACCCTACAATCATCCGAACGTCGGAACTTGCGAGTATCATTGATAATAGGGCTTCACAAGTGGTCGATACCTTTGTAGCACATTGTCAGGCAAATAAGGACGAAATAGTCAAGGTGACCTACCAAGACGAGCACTTGAAGAGCGTGCTTTCTATCATCCTATGCTCACAGATTATCAAGCACTTCGTCAAGAAAATAGGAGCGGCCTACACCTTAGAGTTCCTGATAGAGCGATACAGCAGCGAGAGTGGAAATAGCGAGAGCCTTGGAGCTAATCAGCCAACATCTGAAGACCGCGACTCTTGGCTTAAACATCTGGCAAGCGAATTGGTAGACGCGCTATACCACGAAGACGGAATAAGAGGCTCGCTCTGTCCTATAGTATCTGCTCCCAGAAGGAGTCTTACGCATTGGCGAGTGCTCACATTGGAATGTGATGGCAAGAGGCTCTGCATCTATCCTGATGGAGGCTTCATGAATGGATGGTTCATCTACCATGATCCTAAAGGACGTAGGGCGTACTACGATCTATCCTCTATCACTTATGATACAGAGATACCCCTCTGCAGAAACCAAGATATCAAATTTGATGTAACAATAGAAGATACGAAATAATCCCAAAGAAGCATGCAAATGGAAACTGAGAGGATTCTACTTCGCTACTGGAGGAAGGAGGATGCAGAAGCACTCTTTAAGTACGCCTCCGACCCTGATATCGGCCCGCACGCTGGCTGGACACCTCATGAATCGGTAGAGGAAAGCATAGAGATCATCCAGACTTACTTCAACAACGGAACAACGTGGGCCATCGTGCTGAAAGAGACCGACGAACCTATCGGCTGCATATGTTACTATACGCACGAGATGAGCAATATTCCGATGGGAAAGAACGACTGCGAAGTGGGCTACTGGGTAGCTAAACCTTATTGGAACAGAGGAATTTGTACAGAGGCATTAAAGCTACTGCTTGACTACTGCTTGCACATAAAGCACTTTGACAATATCTGGGCAGACTATTTCACGGGAAATCCTATTTCGGGCAGAGTACTGAGAAAATGCGGCTTCGAAGATACGGAATTGCTAAACCCCAACAGTCTGCTTATGGGCGGCAGCAAAGGCATGGTAAAAGTGTTTAAGTACAACGCGGCAACGCCAGCCACAAAGTGATTCTAACGATAAACAATATAAAGATTCAGAAGAAAATGGAATTTCCAGAAATATACTCAGCAACGGGTATGATAGAGTTTATCCAAAAGATAGGATTTCTTCCCCTACTCGATAGCGGCATTGAAGGCTTCTCTGCCGAAGATATCGTAGACGAAGACTGTCGATACGTGACATTCCCTGAGGGCGGTTGGGACTGGCCTCTGTGGAAATGGAAAGGAGAGATCGTTACCGAAATGCCGTGTATGTACGGAAAGTTCTTTAACAAGAAAGCTGGATTTATCAGTCAAGAGTGGTGGCCCGACTTCTGCAACTACAGAAGAAGCAAATACCCTCGACCCGACGACGACTCGATAGAAGGTACGATCCTTGACACAATTCAGACAACGGGCAGTATCATCACAAAAGAACTTCGCACAGCCTGCGGATTCACAGGAAAAGGAATGAGAAGCAAGTTTGATAGCTACCTTACACGATTGGAAATGGCATCGTACATCGTGACAGAAGACTTTGTCTATCCCCACGATAAGCACGGCCGCGAATATGGTTGGGGATGGTCCTTGCTCAACACGCCTGAAGCTCTTTATGGAAAAGAAATTTGCAAGTGTAGCCGTTCTCCCGAAGAATCTTATCAAAGAATCTTTGAACACTTGAGACGCATCTTGCCAGAGGCAACAGACAAGCAACTCAATAAGATGATCGGATAAGCGCGTAATAGAAAATCTTATACCGCTATTATAACTTCGACATTAAAAACGGAAAGAATGGCCAAGCAATCAAAATACGTAGAGTTGAGCCTATTCCCTGAGGAAGACTTTTCCATTCCAAAGGATACGGACCACGATGAAGACGAAGGACATGAATCTGCCGAGAGTCACGAGTACGATCTTACGGCTTTGTTCGAAAGGCTGTCCCAGTCAGCATTCCGTAGCCGGTTCCATCTATCTAAAAAGGATAAAGAGTATATTGCTCAAAAGGGGCTGCATACGATTCGCAAGCACGCTGAAGATTTCGTGGCAAAACGGCTTGCTCCTGCTATGATTCCCAATGATGGCAAGCAAACCCCGATGAGAGGCCACCCTGTCTTTATCGCACAGCATGCTACAGGCTGTTGTTGCAGAGGATGCTTCTACAAATGGCATCACATTCCTGCAGGTAGGCAGCTGACAGCAGAAGAACAGCGATATGCTGTATCTGTGCTTATGACCTGGATTGAGAGACAACTTGCATAGCAGGAAAGCCTCATCATTCTCAGTGTTCTCGTCAACTTAAATAGCCCGAGAGTAGAGCATTCTCATATTTATTTGTACCTTTGCTTCGAACCTTTTCGATAAGCTATAGGAGTGCTACCATGGCGAGAAAAGGAATGTGAAATTGGACCCTATCATACCACACCTATGACTGCAACGAAACTCTATCCTATAGGAATACAGACATTTGAGGAAATCATAAAGAAAGACTTACTCTATGTAGACAAGACAGAGTATGTTTACCGCATGGCAAATGCGGGGAAGTATTTCTTCCTCAGTCGTCCGCGTCGTTTCGGCAAATCTCTGCTTACATCTACTTTCCATAGCTACTTCGCAGGTAAGAAAGACTTGTTTAAAGGACTTGCTATAGAAAAGTTAGAAACGGAGTGGACAGAATATCCTGTGCTTCACTTCGATATGTCGGGGGGGAAACACCTCAACAAAGAAGAGCTGGATGCGTACCTTAGCTACCAACTCGAAAAGCAAGAGTGCCAATTCGGCATTGAGCAGCCCAAAGAAGGAGCAAACAATCGTTTAGATGATCTTATAACGACTGCATACAGACAGACGGGGAAGCAAGTAGTCGTACTCATCGACGAATATGATGCGCCCTTGCTCGATGTGGTGCACGAAGACGAGAAACTTCCCGTGTTGCGCAATGTCATGCGAAACTTCTATAGTCCTCTGAAGAAGTGCGAACCTTATCTGCGCTTCGTATTCCTCACAGGTATCACCAAGTTCTCGCAAATGAGCATCTTCAGTGAACTGAATAATATCACGAATATCAGCATGTGGGAAGATTATGCAGGAATCTGTGGTATTACGATGGACGAATTGAGCACGCAAATGTCGGCCGACGTGGATGCTTTAGCTAAGAAATTGGGAAAGACAAAAGAGGAAACGCTTGACAAATTGCGCGAATACTATGATGGATATCACTTTACAGCAAAATCGCCAGACGTGTTCAATCCTTACAGTCTGCTCAATGCTATGGCTGCAGGGCAATTGGATTATTACTGGTTTGCATCAGGCACGCCCACTTATCTGATTGAGATGCTTCGGAAGTTTCATGTCATGCCGTCAGAGATTGGAGGAGGCGATGCAGACAAATCGGAGTTTGATGCACCTACGGAGAATATGACTTCCATCATTCCCCTACTCTATCAGAGCGGCTACATCACCATCAAAGCCTACGATCCTGAGACGGAACTCTATACGCTCGACATTCCCAACAAGGAAATTCGCGTAGGTCTGTACCGATGCTTGCTGCCCAACTATATCGGCACAAACACCGTAAAAGGCACAACCACGATTGCCAAGATGTCAGCTCTCATCCGACGCAATGATATGGATGGTGCACTGGAGATGTTGCAAGACTTCCTCGAAACCGTGCCTTACTGCCAAGGCGCTAATACCGAGGGTCACTACCAGCAGATGATGTACGTCATCTTCTCTATTCTCAACCATTATGTAGACGTAGAAGTGCGCACACCACGCGGCCGTGTAGACATGGTGCTACGTACAGCCACTCACCTATATCTCTTCGAACTGAAACTCAACAAAGATGCCGCTACCGCCATGCGCCAGATTGACTTAAAGCAATATCCGAAGCGCTTCATGCAATGCGGACTCCCCATCGTAAAGGTGGGCATCAACTTCGACGTAGAGAAGCACAATATCTCTGATTGGAAGATTGAAGAATTGCAATCATAACACCGCCATGTCGAGAAAAAAGAACATGAATCTGAACCCTATCATACCACACCTATGACTGCAACGAGACTCTATCCTATAGGAATACAAACATTTGAGGAAATCATAAGAAAAGACTTACTCTATGTAGACAAAACGGAGTATATCTATCGTATGGCCAACACGGGAAAGTATTTCTTCCTCAGTCGTCCTCGCCGATTCGGAAAATCTCTACTTGCATCTACTTTCCATAGCTACTTCGCTGGCAGGAAAGACTTGTTTAAGGGACTTGCTATAGAAAAGTTGGAGAAGGAATGGACAGAATATCCTGTATTGCACTTCAGCATGGCAAGTGGCAAGCATATGGAGAAAGAGCAATTGGAAAGGTATCTTGGACAACGATTGTATGAGCATGAAAAGATTTGGGGTATTGATGCCCCCGCAATAGACACAAACGATAGACTTACAGCCCTCATTAAGACCGCCCATCACAAGACAGGGAAACAAGTAGTCGTACTCATCGATGAATATGATGCGCCCTTGCTCGATGTCGTACATGAAGATGAGAAGCTTCCTGTACTGCGCAATGTCATGCGAAACTTCTATAGTCCACTGAAAGACTGCGAGCCTTATCTGCGCTTCGTATTCCTCACAGGTATCACCAAGTTCTCGCAAATGAGCATCTTCAGTGAACTGAATAATATCACGAATATCAGCATGTGGGAAGATTATGCAGGAATCTGTGGTATTACGATGGACGAATTGAGCACGCAAATGTCGGCCGACGTGGATGCTTTAGCTAAGAAATTGGGAAAGACAAAAGAGGAAACGCTTGACAAATTGCGCGAATACTATGATGGATATCACTTTACAGCAAAATCGCCAGACGTGTTCAATCCTTACAGTCTGCTCAATGCTATGGCTGCAGGGCAATTGGATTATTACTGGTTTGCATCAGGCACGCCCACTTATCTGATTGAGATGCTTCGGAAGTTTCATGTCATGCCGTCAGAGATTGGAGGAGGCGATGCAGACAAATCGGAGTTTGATGCACCTACGGAGAATATGACTTCCATCATTCCCCTACTCTATCAGAGCGGCTACATCACCATCAAAGCCTACGATCCTGAGACGGAACTCTATACGCTCGACATTCCCAACAAGGAAATTCGCGTAGGTCTGTACCGATGCTTGCTGCCCAACTATATCGGCACAAACACCGTAAAAGGCACAACCACGATTGCCAAGATGTCTGCACTCATCCGACGCAACAACATGGACGGAGCTTTGGAAATGCTACAAGACTTCCTCGAAACCGTGCCTTACTGCCAAGGCGCTAATACCGAGGGCCACTACCAGCAGATGATGTACGTCATCTTCTCTATTCTCAACCATTTTGTAGACGTAGAGGTGCGCACACCACGCGGCCGTGTAGACATGGTACTACGTACAGCCACTCACCTATATCTCTTCGAACTAAAACTCAACAAAGATGCCGCTACCGCCATGCGCCAGATTGACTTAAAGCAATATCCGAAGCGCTTCATGCAATGCGGACTCCCCATCGTAAAGGTGGGCATCAACTTCGACGTAGAGAAGCACAACATCTCTGATTGGAAGATTGAATGATAACGGCTATAACATCTCTAATGATGCCAAAAGCTTCCCACACTTATATCCATAATAAGTTGTGGGAAGCTTTTGGCTTTTATAAAGTGCAAACGATTGTAAGGACATGGCCAAGTAAGGACTAAAACTTGTACAGATGAATAAAAGTGCCCTGCTTTACGGCAGACATTCATCAGTTCACAATTTTCCGCCAAAGCGCTTCATGTCCTCCAAGGCGCACCAACCTGCATCCTTGATCTCGCGCAAGAATAAGCGCGCACACATCTCGGCATCGTCGCCAGCACGATGGTGAGTGCCCTCTGGTATCTGAAACTGGCTGCAAAGGTCGCCTAATTTATTGCTTGGAAAATCGTAGAGGTTGCGCGCAGCACGGAGGGAGCAGTAATAATCTACATCAGGAGTAGGGAGTCCATAATGAGCTAACGAATGACGGATGCATGAGATATCGAAAGAGGCATTGTGGGCTACCAAGACCGGCACTTCGTCCAAATAATGCATTATCTCAGCCCATACTTCGGGAAAGGTTGGCGCTTGAGCGGTATCTTCGGGATGAATACCATGAATCTGGATGTTCCAATAAGAATATTCATTACCCTCGGGCTGTACAAGCCAAGAGCGCGTATCTCTGACCATTCCATCCTTGACTAAACTTATACCAGCCTCGCAGATTGAAGCTCTACGGCTTGTGGCCGTTTCGAAATCGATGGCTATGAAATCTAATCCTTTTATTTGAGTGTGCATAATGAATGGTGGTTCAATTAATAAGAGGCAAATGTAATGATTTAAAACAAGAGAGTCAAAACTTATACCACAAATGTTTGCGACATTTCCCTATTTTGCTTGGCTATGCAATAAAGAGGAACTACCTTTGTACAAGTCTTGTACCATAGCTTTCAAGAAAGAATCGCACGAAGAAAAAATCGTATGATAGAACTCACCTACATATTCCATAGCGGATTTGCATTAGTAGCAGAAGAATGCGTGATTGTGTTCGACTATTGGATGGATCCAAGCGGAGTAGTAAAACGCACGCTTAGAGAGAACACAGGCAAACCTGTATACGTCTTTGCAAGTCATTTTCACGAAGACCACTTCAACCGAGAGATATTTCAGTGGAAGAGCGAGTGGCCCAACACTCGCTTTACCTACATTCTCTCGAAAGATATCTTGAAGCACCGCCGCGCTCAACGCACGGATGCTGACGTGTGGATGGCAAAAGGTGCTATCTGGGAAGACACTCTTCTGAAAGTGACTGCCACAGGGAGCAACGATAGCGGGGTGAGCTGGGTGATTGAGACCGAGGGACTTCGCATATTCCATGCAGGCGACCTCTGCAATTGGTACGCACGCTTCTTGGCAGATGGTTCGGCCAAAGATGGGCCTTGTTATAGCACAGAATTCGACATGCTAATTGACCCCGTGGCGGAAGAGAAGCACTTTCTTGGCGAACTTAAAGACGTCAAGAAAGTGGCCGACAGTTTCGACCTCGTCATGTTTCCCGTAGACGGACGCATAGGCAATGGCTACACACGGGGAGCAAGGCAGTTTATCGACCGATTCCAAGTGAGGATGTTCGTACCCATGCATTTCGTCATGAGCGGTTTCGAATCGGCATGGCGCATGGAGCCTTTCTGCCAAGAAAAGGAGATTCCGTTTTGGCGCATCAAGCATGAGGGAGAAAGCATAGCCATAACAAGCCAGTGCATCATACGGAAGGCTCTGCAGGACGACTTGCCGCGCTTGCTCGACATCTTCGCCCACGCCCGGCAATTCATGGTGCAAATGGGCAATCCCAATCAATGGGACGAAAGCTATCCAAGCCCAACTCTGCTCAGCCAAGATATCACAAGCGGCGACAGCTACGTAGTTCTCCACAACGGACGCATAGAAGCCACCTTCTTGCTTCGCTTCGGGGCCGATCCTTCCTACTCCACCATCTATCATGGCGCATGGCTCAACTCTCAGCCCTACGCCACTATTCATCGCATAGCAAGCACAGGAGCAGTCAAAGGTATATTCCATATAGTCGTGCAACTTGCCCTCCGCCATTACCGCAACATTCGAATAGACACACACCACGACAACCGCCCCATGCAAGCCGCCATTCTCAAAGAGGGATTCAAATACTGCGGCATCATCTACTGCGAGAATGGCGGAGAACGCATGGCGTTTCAGTATGAAGGAGAATGACGGATACTGCCGATGAGTAAATCGCGATATTTATACATTGACAAGCATTTCTTATTAACTTTGCATGTTATAACAATCATTGAAGGCACAAAAGATTCCTTCATCTGTGCCAGCCCATGCCGATGTGAGGTATATTCACTCCATGCTAAAATACGATAAACTCAAAACTAAAATAAACACCATATGAAAAGTCTATTAATCAAAGACACCACCACAGAAGAGCGCATTGAAATAGTAAAGTCCTCCCTTTCCTTCGGCAGTTCCGACTGCGAAGGCATCGACATGGACGATCTCTACGACGACTACATATTCGGGCTTAAAGAACTCGCCGACATCAACCGCGAATTTAGCGAGAAGCACGCAGGCAGCGTTCGAGCTGACAATCAGAATAGATCGTAACGCGAACTCCTCTATCAACTTCTGTAGCAGACTTTTTCTGTATCTTTTAATTCTATTTTCTACAAATACAGGAGTAAATCACCTACAAACACAGGAGTGAGTCATCTACAAATACAGGAGTAAACCATCTACAAATACGGGAATTTGCTAGCAACAAAATGAAGTTCTTGTAACAAAACACTTTGATATTCAATTTAAAACTTGTACTTTTGCAACAAATCACTTAGAAGATATATATGACAAAGTATAAGCATCGTATAGCAGACAAACTTCTGAAACGCAAACTCCTTGGTAAAGGCGCTGTACTTATAGAAGGTCCTAAATGGTGCGGTAAGACCACAACAGCCAAACAATTAGCTAATAGCATGTTGGACTTAGGAGACTCTGCAGTACTTTTGCAGAGTAGCCAAATGATAGAGCTTAGTCCAAAAACTTTGCTTGAAGGAAAGACGCCACGTCTTATTGATGAATGGCAAGCTCTACCTCCTATATGGGATTGTATAAGAAGTGAAGTAGACAGAAGAGGAGAACCCTCACAATTTATTCTTACAGGCTCTTCCGTTTTGCCCGAAGCAAATGAAACAATTCATAGCGGTACGGGACGCTTTGCTCATCTAAGAATGCGCCCGATGAGCCTCTTCGAATCAGAAGATTCTACGGGGAAAGTAAGTTTGGAAGACTTATTTGACAAAAACAAATTTGATATTCAAACCAATAGTTTAGACATTGAAACGCTTGCATATCTTACTTGCCGTGGTGGATGGCCATGGGCAACAATTATATCCAAAGAAGTAGCTCTTGACCAAGCTATAGACTATTACGACTCTGTCGTTAACTACGATATTCAACGTGTAGATAAAGTAAAACGCAACACAGAACGTGCCAAACTTTTGCTACGTTCCTATGCTCGTAACATTTCGCAGCAAGTTTCATTAGCAACCATCCGAAAAGACATGCTTGCGAACGATGCTAGCACTCTAGACGAGGGCACTATTGTCGATTACATCAAAGCTCTAAAGATGCTTTACGTCATCGAAGACCTAGCTGCATGGAATCCCAATATTCGGAGTAAAGCATCTATACGCACAAGCGACACGCGCCATTTTGTTGACCCTAGTATCGGCACTGCAGCGCTTGGTCTTGGTCCCAATGATTTGATTAATGACCTACAATCATTCGGTCTCTTTTTTGAAGATCTCGTAATACGCGACCTGCGTGTTTATGCCGAAGCACTAGATGGTTCTCTCTATCATTATCGTGACAGCAACGGCCTAGAATGCGACGCAGTACTTCACCGTCGGAATGGGAATTATGCTTTGCTTGAAGTAAAACTAGGCGGCAAGGAACGTATTGAAGAAGGTGCAGCAAATTTAATTGCATTATCTCGTAAAATTGATACAGACAAAATGCCCGCGCCATCATTTTTGGCCGTTATTATTGGGATAGGTCAATATGCCTATCAAAGAAAAGATGGTGTATACGTTATTCCAATCGGATGTTTGAAGAATTAATAAAGTAAGAGAAATATTATGTTTTCATGAATTGCAGTATTTCACAAACATCTCTACTTGCACAAAAATGGCTGTACATAAGCACATACGCCTAGTACAGCCTTTTTCATTCTCTATGAGAAGGAGTTATTTCACAACAAGCTTAACAATTTCATTTCCAATCTTTACAAGATAAACTCCTGCTTCAACATAGACTCTGTTTGCTGTACCACGATAGATATTAGTACCATCTATAGAGAATATTTGAAGCTTATCGTCTTTAGACATCCCCTCAACACAAATGTAATGGTTTTCAGCCCTAACAACTATTACATCACTACTTGTTTCTGTAATAGCAGATGGTGCAGACTTCACAACCACCACGCATTGAGCTGAGAAATCACCATCCACAGTCGTAGCTGTAACAATGGAAGAGCCCTCACCTACAGCCACGACCGTACCATCATTCATTACCAAGCAAACCTTACGATCGGAACTTTCCCATTGTACATTGGGATTATCAGCATCTTCAGGCAACACAGTTGCTTTCAACTTTATGGTTTCTCCTATTTTTGAAAGTGTCACGCTATTCTGTTCTAGTTTGATTCCCGTAACAGGACGTTTATCATCTTTAGCTAAATCCACGTTTACGACGCAGAAATCCGTAAAGCCACCATCAACGGTTGTAGCGGTTATCACAGAAGATCCCTCGCCTACAGCAACAACCATTCCATTATCCATTACGAGACAAACTGAAGTATTGGCACTACTCCATTTTACATTTCTGTTGTCAGCATTTTCAGGCAATACATTGGCCGTTAATTGTTTGGTAGCACCGATTGATTTCAAAGTCAAAGTACGTGGATCAACGTTTATACCTATCACGGGTTGAGAGACGGTTACTTCACAATCATCAGAAAGTTCGGATCCATCTGTCGTTGCTACGCTTATGCGCGCTTTACCACTCGCATGAGCCGTTACAACGCCGTTCTCTACAGTTGCGACCTTCTCGTTACTTGATGTCCACACCAAGTTTTTGTTGTCAGCTTCATTTGGCAAGATTGAAGTACGTAAAGTTGTAGTTTCACCTACCTTCATCAAGCATTCATGCTTTTCAAGCGATACACTTGTTACAGGTTGCCATATTGTTATTTCGCACACATCCGACAGATAAGAGCCATCGGAAGTTGTAGCTGTAATCTTAGCCGTACCTTTACCTACAGCAGTTACTATGCCATCATCGCTTACTCGTGCCACGCCATTGTCCGAAGATTTCCATGTTACCCTATCAGTATTCACATCTTGCGGAGAAACTTTTACATTCAAGGCTACGTTATTTCCAATAGCTAAGCGTGCTTCATGCTTATCGAGTTCTATAGCCGTAGCAAGTTGCGTAATGTTAAGCTCACATATATCTGAAATACTAATATCGTCCTTTGATGTTGCTACAATCTTCACTTGGCCACGCTTTAAAGCTTTGACCTTACCACTTTGGTCTACCGATGCTATCTCATCATTAGAACTACTCCAAATCACGTCCTTATTATCAGCATTAGCAGGTGTAACAGTGCACTGCAACTGAAATTCTTCACCTGTATTCATGTTGTGCGAATGCGTACTCAAGCGCACGTTGGTGACATGCTGAAGAACGGCGACATTGCATGTAGCTATGAAATCTCCATCAAGACTTTTAGCTTTAACCATACATTTCCCTTGATTTTTTGCAAAAACATTGCCTTGCTCGTCAACTGTAGCGACCTCGCTATTACTGCTACTCCATTCAATTTTATTGTCCGACGTATTCAAAGGCAATGTTTGAGCTGATAGTACTATTTGTTCTCCGAGATAGAGTTTACAATCTGTTTGTGAAATTTGTATACCTGTTGTCTTATCATAAACATTGACTATTGCTGAAGCAGTATAGCCACCATCTACAGATTTTATGGTTACTCTTGATTCTCCTGCGGATAATGCCAGAGCATTGCCTTCTTCATCGATACTTAATACATTCGGATTTGACGAGTTCCAAATAATTTTGGAATTTGTTGCATCTGAAGGTGTTACGTAACCATTAATTTTCTTCTTTTCTCCCACATGCATATCCTCTCCATTTAAAATAACTGCTGTCACGGGGATTTCTTCTATAATTCTCACATACTTTTCTGCATAAGTTCGATATGCTTCAGCACACCCTTTGGGAACATAAACGATTTGATCTGCGTGTCGAAAAGGCTTAGAATTATATCCAAATGTAGGAATTTTATCCTTAAAATGAAGTTCCTTTATGAAACCAGGGAAATAATTTATAGAATAATCTTTTCCACTATTCTCATAATTCACCCCTTCTGGAAAAAATAAAGCCTTAGCCTCTCTTATAGCATTATAATAGTACGTTTTCAAATTCTTTGGAAGATACAAAGAATCTATCTGCAAGTTTTCCAATGCATGTCCACGACTTGTACTAAAGGAAAAATCCCCTATATATTCCACACTATCTGGAAGATTTACATTTTTAAGACGATTACACACGCTGAAAGTGTAATTACCAATATATTTCAATGTGGAAGGCATAATTACGTCCTCAATTCCCCCCTTATATAACCAATAATACTATCTACACCTTCTCGTAGTATGAGACATTTAGCATATCCTACATGGAAATCTCCATATTGATCCCCTTTAATTACATGGTATCTTTTACTTCCAGTTACTAACGTATCAGTGGCATCATTATTCGAAACGCAATCATCTATATTTAATGGCGTAAGGAATTTATTCAGTTTTCCATCACCTGCTATACGAATTTTAGAAACATCAAAAGTGGTACTAGACGTATAATTCGCATCTGTCAAGTCTACGTAATCATGCAGTTGATGATTAGAAATCATCGTCCCAATAAACTGCAAGTCTGAGTCATCTATATAACCAGTGACCACAAGACTCTTTATTGTTTTCTGATCCCCATAATTGATTCTACTTGACAACCAGCCAGGCGTTTGATTATCAATCATCAAAGAAGTTCGCTGTGCATAAGCAAAAGCACAAACAAGCAAAACTAAAAGAGATGTAATTGTTCGCTTCATAATTTATTGTTTTAAAGTGGCTACAGGGAAAAAGTCCCTATAACCACATAGATTTAATCTATTCCTACGCTATCTAGGATTTCGATCACTCGCTTTATACGCTCAACACTAACTCTACTTCCATTGGCCAACCAGGAGCAATCTGTCAATCTTTCGCGCTGAGTATTTAGCCCGTATTTTTCTACAAAGTCCTCTACTTGTTCTTGCCACTTTATTATTTTTTTAATATTTTCCTTATCCATTACATCTTCTTGTGGCGTATCATTTCCATGCAAATACGCTTTCTTCACACAAGTCAGGAAGGCATTGCCTTCCTCAATAAGTTGCTCTTTACTTTTCATAATTCCAAGATTAATTGTTTAACATGTTCCAACGCAGAGTCAAGATCTGCACTTGTAAATTCAGGGGAACTATCGATTTGCTTGGCTAACCCAATCAGATCCGATGCATACGACGAATAACGTTCGTCATACGCTAATGCAATCAAGGCAAACACAATACATTCCTTCATTTCTGGATGTTTTTCCAGTCCTGCATCATAATAGTCTGCATTGGCGAAAGAGTAATCTGCTCTTTTGCAATGCATAGCTGCACACACTAAGTGCTCAAAAATCAGACGATTTTCTATCATTTCATTAAATTTCACTCCAGCCACTCCCCGACTTTTGTATTGGTAATAAATGGTTTAAGTCTATATACAAAAAAGCGTGGGAGTCTGCATCCGCTACTCGTCCCACGTAACCAGGTCTTCGCATTACCTTTCCCCGAGGACAAGCAACGTTGAGAGACCCACGCCGATATGCGGCTTATAGAAATACAATACGCCCAAAGTATCCGCGCCACAAGTGGCACGAATACAATAAGGGCTATCATACCTATAACAAGTATGCATACCCATGGGCATCTATCGTTGCAATGTTCCTAACGGGGATGAAGTTGCGAAGTTCGGTCACGTTCAGAACAAAGC
Organism: uncultured Prevotella sp.; assembly: GCA_937898715.1. GTDB lineage: Bacteria > Bacteroidota > Bacteroidia > Bacteroidales > Bacteroidaceae > Alloprevotella. The sequence goes on along the minus strand of CALEKA010000077.1, from coordinate 5,275 downwards.
GCAAATAAACGCCTTTCTATATATGAAACCCAAGCCCCAGACATTCTTTCGAAGAATTCCCTCGGCGTGGATTCGGAGGCAAAGATAAAGTTTTATCTCTAAAATTGCAAAGCGAATGCGAAGTTTTTATAATAGTCAGTAATGGACAACGTCATCTATCATTTGCGATACACGCAAAGCTTATAAGGAATTATCCAAATTACTGTTTCTGTTAGATATTCCCCTCTTCCTTTATGTTCTACAACATCTTTCTCTAAATATATAGATTGTTTAGTTGTAATCATTACAAAGTAAGTGTATATTTGCGTCATGAAAAGGATAAGAACATATATGGGCAATGCGTGGCGATTCTACCACGATGGATTCCGACAGATGACTTGGGGCAGGACGCTTTGGGCGATTATTCTGCTCAAGTTGTTTGTGATGTTCGTGGTGCTTCGTGTGTTTTTCTTCAAACCTGCTATGAGCGGGATGGATGATGCACAAAAGACTGAATGCGTGGGACAACAATTAGAACACGGACGATGAGCTCTTCCTCTTACGTGCATTACCTATATTATATAGAAGTTGCACTCCCCTACTTTCAAAGAAGCTTTCAGCATTCAATGAAACATTGAGATTTTGAAAGAGAACGCGTCTTTTCAGAAAACACTAATCTTAAATACAAATATCCCTTATGACAACATTTCTCACTGCTCTTGATGCCTCGACCATTGACTGGTCGCGGGCACAATTTGCACTGACAGCATGCTACCACTGGCTGTTTGTGCCCCTTACGTTGGGACTCGCCCTTATCGTGGGGATTATGGAAACACTTTTCTACGTAAAGAAGGACGAAGCATGGAAACGTGCTACTCAGTTTTGGATGAAACTCTTCGGTATCAACTTTGCTATCGGCGTGGCAACAGGCCTCATTCTGGAGTTTGAATTTGGTACAAACTGGAGCAACTACTCTTGGTATGTGGGCGATATCTTTGGTGCGCCACTTGCCATCGAAGGCATTGTGGCATTCTTTATGGAAGCCACTTTTATTGCTGTGATGTACTTTGGTTGGAACAAAGTGAGCCGTGGTTTCCACCTTGCTTCTACTTGGCTCACGGGCTTGGGCGCAACGCTTTCGGCATGGTGGATCTTGGTAGCAAACTCGTGGATGCAGCACCCTGTGGGCATGACATTCAATCCCGACACGGTGCGCAACGAGATGACCGACTTCCTCGCTGTGGCATTCTCTCCCACAGCAGTGGTAAAGTTCTTCCATACCGTTTCGAGCGGTTGGATGACGGGCGCCGTATTCGTGATAGGCGTAAGTTGTTGGTTTTTGTTGCGCAAGCGCAATGAACTGTTGGCAAGACGATCCATCAAGGTGGCAGCTCTGACGGGCATCGTAGCGACAATCGTAGTGATGGGCACTGGCGATCAGAGCGGCATCACGATGGCTCGCGAGCAACCTATGAAGCTTGCTGCTGCAGAAGGTTTGCAGCAAGGCGGAAAGGGAGCAGCCTTTAGTATCGTGCCTGGAGTGGAAGTGCCGAATGTGCTCTCTATCTTGGCAACGCATGATGCCCAAGGCTACGTGCCAGGCATACAAGACCTGCTCAACGGATACACCCTACCCAATGGTACACGCATGCCCTCGGCAGACGAGAAAATGGAGCGCGGAAGAACAGCCATTCAGGCTTTCAGCCAATATCGTGAGCAGAAAGACAAGCAGCCAGAAGCAGCCCAACAAGCCCTCCGTACGCTCAATCAGCACCAGGCTTTCATGGGCTACGGGTATCTGAAGGATAAGTCAGAATTGGTACCTCCCGTAGGCATCGTCTACTGGTCGTTCCGTCTCATGGTGGGCTTTGGCTCATTCTTATTGCTCCTTATGGTAGTGATGGTTTGGACAGGACGCAAGCCCTCGTTTGCGTATCCGCGCTGGTTGCTTTGGCTCGGTGTTGCAGCCATCCCTATGGTCTACGTTGCAGGTCAAGCAGGATGGATCGTGGCAGAAGTAGGCCGCCAGCCTTGGGCTATTCAAGACCTGCTGCCTGTGGGCGTAGCCGTATCACAGTTGAGCCCTACGCAGGTAATGACCACATTCTTCCTCTTCCTCGTGCTTTTCACCTTGCTACTTATTGCAGAGGTACGCATCATGTGTAAAGCCATTTCATCTCACAACGACAACTAACCCCATCCCTCTCCGATCATGATAACTTACGCATTTTTACAACAATATTGGTGGGTGCTCGTATCCCTACTGGGCGCCCTATTGGTATTTCTCATGTTTGTACAAGGAGCCAATTCCTTGATATTCCGCTTAGGACATAGTACAGAAGAACGGCAAATCATCATCCGCACTACAGGCCGCAAATGGGAGCTTACCTTTACCACGCTCGTCACCTTCGGAGGCGCATTCTTTGCATCCTTCCCCCTGTTTTATAGCACGAGTTTTGGCGGAGCATACTGGGTATGGATGCTCATCCTCGTGAGTTTCGTGCTGCAAGCTGTGGCCTATGAATATCAAGACAAGCCGGGCAATCTGCTGGGCGCTCGAGTCTATCAAGCATTCTTAGTATTCAATGGTTTTGTAGGTCCGTTTGTACTGGGTGCAGCGGTTGGTACTTTCTTCACAGGGTCTGCATTCACCGTGAGTCAGGCGGCTATGGGGCATGCCGATGCAGCTTTGGCTTCGCCCGTCATCAGCCAATGGGACAGCGCTTGGCACGGACTGGAAGCCTTGGCTCAGCCCTGGAACTGGGTATTGGGCTTAGCAGTGTTCTTCCTTGCCCGCGTGCTGGGTTCGCTCTATCTGATCAATCGCACTGACGACGCTGCCTTGCTGCCCAAACTGCGTCGGCAAGTTGTGATCGACGCTATCCCCTTCCTCCTATTCTTCGTAGCATTCGTCATCTATCTGCTCACCCTCAATGGGCTCACTTATCAAGAAGCCACACAGACGTTTGTCAGCGAGAGCAACAAGTATCTGCACAACTTTCTGTCGCTTCCCCTTGTCAGTGCAATGTTCTTGGTAGGCGTGGTCTGCGTATTATGGGGCATTGGTCGCACAGGACTATGTGCTTCAAGCAAATGCGGCATTTGGTCCGTATCTGTAGGCACAGTACTCGCGGTATGGGCATTGCTGCTCATTGCAGGACTAAACGATACGGCTTACTATCCTTCGCTCACTTCACCACAATCGTCACTTTGCCTGGCGAATAGCTGTTCGAGCGAATTCACGCTTCGCACCATGACGATTGTGAGCCTGCTTATCCCATTCGTCCTGGCATACATTGCCTATGTATGGCGAGCTTTGGAGAAGAAAGTATAAAAGTCTCTTCACAAGCAAAATCCCCGCTTCACTATCATCTGTGAAGCGGGGATTTTTTGCATAGAGGAATATTGTAGTGCTTAGTAATTTGAATGTTACCTATAGACATGCACTTCGCCCATATTTTATAATGACATATACTATTTTTCCTTTATTTGTTCCAATATTTTTCAGCCATAGGTTTTAGTCGATTTGTGATAATTTGCATCACCTCACCAAAGTTTAGTTCTTCTTTCCAATGAATCTTTTTTAGAAACAACTTCCATTGCATTTGTCGGTATGTATCATTGATAAACTCGTCTGTGAACAATTTCCGTTCGGGATTGTATTCAAGCCCGCGATTGTCAAACGTTGCCTTGACTGCCTCATACAGCATACTATCATCTAAAGAACGCTTGGTCAACAACTGATAACAATCAAAGAAATCCTTCATTCGGCTATTATACTCGTCACGATCTATCATCGTGTGGAATTTTTCCGCAACAACAGTCTCCAATGAATATGCCTGTAGATTGACAGATGGTATATTCGGCAGCAAAAGAGGAAAGTCTATGGATGCAGGGCAAGGTGTCACTACATCACCGAAACCTATATCTACTGTCATCTTGTGGACAATGCTGTCCATGTGTGCCGTGAAGAAGAACCTTGTACCAGGATATTTCTTTTCCATGGTATTTGGCTCAAATGTTATGTTTTCCGTATCAAACGTAACACCATCCTCATCGCATGATATCTCTAAGATTTCTTGAAACACCTTGGTTAAGAACTCACGGTCACGATTGATTTTTTCCGCCATAAAGTCCACATCTATTGTTGGACGAGCGTTTAGCCCATCCATGGCATAGAGCAGGAGCCACCTTTCAACAAGAAGTTGTCCTTATACTGGCTTACAGACACTCTATAGAGCAATCGTTCGTTGAAGTATCTCGCAAGGAGATACATATATTTATAGCCTGTCTCATTCATCAAGTTGAACAGACGTGTTTTTACAGACTTGCCATAGTTTTTCTTTCCCATTCTATTCTATTGCTATTTCTATGTAATTTTTCAATATGTTGGCAACTCTCAGTCGCTTGGCATATTCCGACAGGCAAGTCAAATTGCGGTTTTTCTTTTTCAGATAATTGCGTATCACCTCAGAACATACGTCCATTCCTATTTTGTTACGATACTTGATTGCATCACACACACTGCGTTCCAAGTCCGTTATACAAACATGATACCCAGAGATTTCAGCATTCATTACCCCAAACTCTAAGTTTTCCTTTTTCCAATAATAAAGTTCTACAGGCAAGGTTGGTGGGATGACCACCTTACGCTTGGCTTCAATGGCGATGCAGAAAGAAGGCGGAATGACGGTAGATAGCTTATGATATGCCCAAGCATTGTAAAGACATACTATCCCATTGGGTATCACTCGTTCCACATCAATCATTGTATTAAAGAGAGCATCGGGAACGGCATATACCCCATGACGAACCCGAATCAATTCGCCACGCTCCTTGGCTCTAACAATCTTCAGATAATCGGATTGCTTTGAGAGTTCTGCGGTTGTTATGATACCCCCCTGCGAGGTTGCCTTGTGTATAATGTTATCCATATCGTCACCTTACTATTATATATTCATCAGTGCAAAGATACGATTCTACCTTCAAAAAGTGATAGTTTCCGACGGAGAATATTTCTTTTATCCGTAAAAAACTATCGTTATTCTACAATTCTGCATCTTATTTGACGGACAACTCATAAACTTCAATTAATCATCATCCTCGTAATACTTTAGCAATTTCCACAAAAGTACAGGATGCGACATCCACAGCGGCCCACAGATTATTAAAAAAGCCCACCCATGTCATCGTACACCGGTCGGTGTACGCACGAGCACCGGTCGGTGTACACACGAGCATCGGTCGGTGTACGCACGAGCATCGGTCGGTGTACGCACGAGCATCGGTCGGTGTA
>CALEKA010000076.1 GCA_937898715.1 uncultured Prevotella sp. | reverse complement strand
TTACAGAAACCTCTTCATCAAAATTTTATCGAAAATTCTTTCGTGATTCCGCTGGAATTATAAGTGATCCTGTTGGAACTTGATATTTCCTTAGTGATTTAATCTTGCAAATTACTGATAATCAGTAATTTCACAAGCAATCACAACGTATTCGACAAGAGTCGGTTTTATCGGTTTGCAACCTTGGAACGCATTTGGAACGCATTTTTATGTTTTGTTGCTTTCTCGTACCGATATTCACAAGTATCTTTCTGCCAAAAGCCCCTTATTGTTAGAACTTATATTTTTGAAACACGCTTAACTTGTACATGGTATTTATTGCCATGTCGCATGTAGGCGTGTTAATTTGTTGGCTTGTTGGCTCGGTTATGAAACAAAAAATTCGTTGTGCTATTTTATCGCATCTAAATTTGCAATCGGAAAAGCAAATGAGCTCTTTGCTGCAAGTTTTGAATTCGATGATTTATAACGATTGTCCAACTTCAAATACTTGTTGCAAAGTTACGAAATTATTGTCTCTTTTGTAAGGGATTGAGATAGTAATTTTGTAGAAAAGCTACGGCCTTACCCGACATTTACACTTCCATAGGACTTGATTACGAACCTTCATGAATTTATTATCATGGAAAAACAAGAGTTTACTTTGGAACAGGTAAGGCATACAAGCAAATGGCTTACATCATTCCATGTCGGTGATGTAAAAGGGACATTGGTTCTCACCTATAACAAAGCACATAGTATACGGAATACTGTATATCGCTTCAACAATTATAAGGCTGATAGCAACCTTTTCTTCCATGCAGCTCGAATTTTCTACGATGAGTATATAATAGTCATCGTTGTTTGCGAAACTCGTGAAACCTATTTGAAAAATTACGAAAATGGAACACAAGACGAATGGGTTGAGAAGATACCCCAACCGTACCGCGACCGATATAATCAAAACCGTAAGAGACAACGGAGATAAGGTCTGGAACGTGAAGGACTTGTCCAATGAGATTGGACTTAGTCCAGACGCTGTGCGCAAGCGCATTCAGCGTGGTGTTATACCCGCTCATAAAGAAGGCCGTTCATGGTACATTCTCAAGAGCGAGTATATCAGTAATTTGAGGCAGAAATAAATCCACTTTCAACTTCAAATACTTTTGGATGCAGCCCCGTCATGTCGCTGTGAAGGCGAGCAGACGGGGCTTTTTAATCTCAATCTCTAAACGATAACAATGATACCAGACGATATAAAAGAACGCATATTGGAGGCTACGGATTTGGTGGCGCTTGTCGGACAGACGGTGCAGCTGAAGAAGAGTGGACCTCGGTATGTGGGATGCTGTCCGTTCCATGGAGAGAAGACTCCCTCTTTCTTTGTGTTTCCGCAGACAGGGACGTTTAAGTGCTTTGGCTGTGGGGAAGGTGGGGATGCCATTGCGTTTCTGATGAAGCGTGATGGACTTTCGTATGTGGAAGCAGTCAAGCTGTTGGGCAAGTTGTGCCATATCGAAGTGGCGGAACAGGAGGAGGATCCCGAAGCAAAGCAGAAACGCATGCACAAGGAGGCGCTGATGGCGGCTAATGAATTGGTGGCGAAGTTCTATGTGGAGCAGTTTGCGCAATCGCCTGCTGCACAAAGCTATGCTTTTGGCAGATGGGGCAAGGAATATTGCCAGCTCAAAGGGATTGGTTATGCTCCGAAAGTGGGCAAAGCACTCGCGGGCTTGGGTATCAAGCGCGAGCTTTTGAGTGAGTTGGGATTGGTGAACAAGGGTGGGTATGATCAGTACCAAGACCGGGTGGTAATTCCGATCCATGACCGATATGGGCATGTGATAGGGTTTACCGCTCGTTGCTTGGGAGACGAGCAACCCAAGTATAAGAATAGTGCGGACTCGATTCTCTTTCATAAGTCGAAGGTTTTGTTTGGCATGGAGGACGCTTGGCGACAGGCTGCCAAGGCGGATAAGATGTTTCTCGTGGAGGGTGCGCCCGATTGTATGCGGTTGCAGTCCATCGGGGTGCTGAACACGGTGGCAGCTTTGGGTTCTGCCTGGAACAAGGAGCATTTTGGTATCATTAAGCGGAGTGCAAGCAGGGTTTGTTTCTTGCCCGATGATGATCCGCCCAAGCGGGGCGAGCATTACGGGCATGGGGTGCAGGTGGTGTTTGAGGCGGGCAAGCTGGCTATGGAGTGTGGACTTTCTGTTTCCATTAAGGAGATACCTGACACGGAGAACACTCGCAAGCAGGATCCCGACACGTTCTATCAGAATATGAATGTGTTTAATGCTGTGGAGGAGGTGGATTTTATTCTGTGGCGGGCTGAAAAGGCTTTTGCTTTTGCCACCACCACGGAGGAACAGAGTGCGGTGGTGCGCGAGATTGCTTATTTGCTCACGCTGTTGGACGACCCAACGGGGGTGTCCATGTACATTGAGGAGTTAGTGCACATTGCGGGCAAGAAAGCGCTTTGGCGGGACGCTATCAATGCGGAGAAGAAACGTGTGGAGGAGGAAAGGAAACGGGAACGGGGTGAGGTGGTGGACGACCTCTATAAACGTTTTGGCTTTTATGTGGAACAGGGCAAGTACTTTTCTATTACGGAAAAGGGAAACGTTTATGAGTGGTCGAACTTCACCATGGAACCGCTTTTCCACATCAAGGATAATCTCAATCCGAAACGTTTATATACACTTACAAACGAACTACATATGAAGGTATTGATTGAATTGAACCAAGAGGACTTGGTGAGCATCTCTAAATTCAAGCAGAAGATTGAAGGACAGGGCAACTTTATTTGGAAAGCCACGGAACGTGAGCTGACCAAACTCAAATCGTTTCTCTATGAGAAAACGGAAACGGCCTCGCAGATCAAGCAGATGGGCTGGCAACGTGAGGGCTTCTATGCTTTTGGCAACGGGGTCTTCTTCAAGAATAAGTTTTACACGGCTGATGAATATGGCATCGTGCGTTTGCCCGACTTGGGCAATTTCTACTTGCCTTCTTCTTCGAAGATATACAAGGATGATGCCCGGCTTTTCACGTTTGAAAAGCAGTTCGTACATCTTAATTACTCGTCCGTTACCCTTAAAGAGTTTACAAACCAGCTCTTCAAGGTGTTTGGCAACAATGGGCGGATAGGCTTCGCGTTCTATCTCGCCACCTTGTTCCGTGATGTGGTGACCAATGCATCGGCTGAGCATTGGTTTCCGATTCTTAATCTCTTTGGCCCGAAAGGTAGTGGTAAGTCGGAGTTGGGGCATACGCTTTTATCGTTGTTCACGATAGCGTATAAGGCCCCGAACATTCAGAACTCTACCATCTCGGCTCTTAATGATACGGTGGCGGCTTCGGCAAATGCTTTGGCGCACATTGATGAGTATAAGAATGACCTTGATCCCAAGGTGATAGAATTCCTAAAAGGTCTGTGGGATGGGACAGGGCGCAGCCGCATGAACATGGACTTGGACAAGAAGAAGGAGGTGACTGCGGTGGATGCGGGCATTATCTTGTCGGGGCAGGAGATGCCAACGGCGGATATTGCGCTCTTTTCGCGACTCATTTTCTTGCAGTTCCCGCGTTCCACGTTCACGCAAGAGGAAAAGAAAAACTATATGCAACTCATGGAGATGCGGTCTAACGGACTGACGCATCTTACCATTGAATTGCTCAAATACCGCAAGCGGTTTGAGCAACGTTTCTCTACTGCCTTGGGAGAGGTGCGCAAGGAGGTGGGTATTGCTTTGCAAGGCAAGCAATGTGAGGATCGTATCGTGAACAACTGGTGTGTGCCGTTGGCAGCTCTCAAGGTGTTGCAAGAGGCGGTGCCTACCTTGCAATATGAGGATCTTTTCAATATTACGATTGAAGGTATTCTTAAGCAGAATGCGGAGTGTAAGACGAATGGTGAATTGGGCAGCTTTTGGAATGTGGTGCAGTATTTGGCGAGTGAGGGAATTATCAATGATACGGGCGACTTTGTGATTCGTTACCTTACCAAACTCAAAACGGACCTCGTTGATACTTCTTGGTTGGACAAACGGGCGGTGTTGTATATGCAGACTTCGCGCATATTCAACCTTTATCGTAAGGAGGGACGCAAGACGGACGAGAAGACTTTGCCAACGGATGCGCTCAAGTACTACCTTGCCAATAGTGCGGCTTACCTTGGGCAGAAGGTGGTGCGCTTTATTGTGTTCCGAAACGGCTATCCTGTATTGGATTCTGCCAAGCAGGATAAGTATGGCAACCCGGCTAAACTCTCTCAATCGGCACGGAGCTATTGCTTTGACTACCAAAAGTTGGTGGATCAATTCGGCATTAACCTGGAAACGGGTGGCACGGATGAGGAGGAAGATGTTTTATAACACGTGATAGAAAAATATACCTCTATGTCTTGGGGGGGGTAAAATTATATCTCTATATTTGCAACTACATGTTTAACTACTAATTTTTATGATATGAGAAAGACACTATTCATGCTTCTTGCTTGTATGTTCTGCATCATTGCCCAAGCGCAGACAAAAGTAGAGGTCACGCTTACAGATGGCAAGGTGGTGAAAGGTACTACCACGACCTTATTCTCGGTAGATGATGCAAATGCTGTCAAAGTGAAGAATGCCAAGGGAGAAAAGCTGACCTATAAAACTTCTGAGGTCAAGAGTCTTCGCGCCTATGATGATAAGAGCCAAAAATGGTATACCTTTGAGGTATTGAAAGCGCAAAAAGCATTGCCCAATGTGTGGAACAAGAAACCAAAACCTTACAGCGATCCCGTGTTCCTACAAGTTGTGTATGAAGGTAAGAACGTCACGGGATATGTTCACAACATTTCCACGCAAACCAACACCAAGACTCTTCAACTGACAGGTACAGGAGGTATGCTCTACTTCAAGTTGAAAAACGAAGATGTGGCTCGCGCTTTTTGGATGAGCGCAGCTGTCGGTTGGAGAGCTGAACTCAAATTGGTCTTCAAGGATTTCCCTGTAATGAAACCTGTTATCAAGGAACTTGACTCTAAGTCTTTCTACGCAGACCCATTTGCACTCATCAAAACATTTGACGGACTTTTGGACAAGAACTAATATTCCAAAGGAATAAAGAACATGGTACTCTCATCTGAATTAGGTGATTGTACCATGTTTTTTTTCAGCGGAACTTCCGTTTATGACAAAAGGCACGGGGCTTTCACCCCGCTCCCGTGTTTTTTGTTCAGCGGTACACATGACCATCGCAAAAGGTGTAGTCCGTCCAAATCCCATGCACAGCATTCGTAATCGGAGGAGAGCACGCCCATCACACTACCCTATCGTAGCACAAAGTGGTGACATCGGCAAAAGCTTCCTCCGTTTCAAATTTTCTTTTTTGCGTGGCGAGGGCGAAAAATCGTTGTAACATTTGTAACATTTGTAACACTCTCATTCTCAGACACCTAACAGTATTCTTATCTTGTAATTTCATGTAATTTCTTGTAACATTTCACTCAATACCATGCTTCGGGGAGGCCTTTTCGTCTTAAAAGCGGTGGCGGGAGCATCTTCATCATCGTGCAGCAGGGCGGTTTTTTATGGACTCCTCATAGCTGCCGAATGCTTCCAACTCGCCCCCAGCCAAGCCCTTTTTCGGGATTGTTGTACTTCTTGTACGTGCCTTTCATAGGAGGCTGAACCCATAGGCATTCCCCGAGGTAAGGCTGCGGTCATCGGTCTGCCGTGCCGAACTTCCATGTTTGGGGCTTCTTGTGGTGTGGTGTCCATTTCTTGATTTGAATGTTTACACGTAATGGCCTTCGGGCGGAGAGATTTTTCCTGATGCAAAGGTAATGCGAGCGTGAACGGGCAAGTACCGCTGCGCTATTCCTGCACAAAAAATCCGACAACTTTCCTTCTTTTTGCTCATGCTTCTCAAAAAGGAGGTATTTCAGATTTTTTCTTTGGAATTACTTGTCCCTCATGTTCACTTCCTCTCGCATTCTTTTCGCATCGTAAAAAGTCCTCACCCGGAGGACATCACTTAATGTTTCACATTCAAAATCTATCAAGAAATGGACACTACAAACACCACATCAGCCCTTCAAACATTGCAGCTCGGCTCAGCAGAGCGCGAAGAGAAATTGCAGCCGTACCTCGTTGAACGCCTATGGGATCAGCCCGCTGTTTATTGCGGCACGTACAAGAAGTACAACAATGGCTCCCTTGATGGGGCTTGGCTGGAGCTGGAAGCATTCGACAGCTATGACGAGTTCCTTGAAATTTGTACCCTGCTGCACGATGACGAAGATGATCCCGAGTTTATGTTTCAAGATTATCAAGGCTTCCCCGAAGCATGATATTGCGAGAGCTGTCCAGGAGAAGATACATTCAACAAGATTATCGAATACTGTCAGCTGTCTGAGGATGAGCGCGAGGTCTTCGATGCTTACTACGAAAATGTTGGTGACGATTCTTTCGCCCACGCCAAGGACCATTACATGGGAAAATTTGAATCGGAGGAAGCCTTTGCCGATTACATCATCAGCGAGTGCTACGATTTGGACCGCATGATGGGCGATCTCTCCTTCTATTTCGATTACGAACGCTATGCAAGGGATTTGTTCATGACGGACTACACCTTCTGCGATGGACATGTGTTCAGCAATTACTAACAACACGGGAGCGGGGTGAAAGCCCCGTTCCTTTTGAAACCCTCTTTGGTGATTTTTTTCGTCTATCTATCTATTCAAAATGAGGTGGCAAGTGGTTTTCACTTTCTTTTTTTCTCGCTTCTTTGTACTTTTGCTGCAAAGTGGTGCAACAGAGCCAACTAAATAAGCTTAAATGCTTAATACATACACACAAATACTTCGTGAACGTCTGTTAGAACTGACGCAAATCGTGTATCTTTGTAACGCTTTCAAACCCTTTGTATTCCATGAGTGACTACCTTGTCTACATAAAAATGCCATCGTATTTGCGCCAATGGTTCGTTCACCGCCATAGCGGGAGCGAACCTGTGGTGCTTAGGCAAGGTAGTGTGGAGTCGAAACTGATTAAGTTGGCGCAGAGTCGTCAGCCTGACAATTGCTTTCCCGCTCTCCAAAAGGAGGACGAGGTGGCGATTTGCATTCCTTACTCTAAGGCACGCGACCCGCGAACTTATAACTATATCTCGCCCACGGGCAAGAAGGCATTGCTTGATCATATCAAGAATGCTTTTGCTGTGGATTGCTGGAACTTCCTGCACGACTTCGGGCATATCGGTCAGCAACAAAAGGAACTGATTTATTTGTTCATGGAGCAACGAGGGATTAAGGAGGATGGCACTTGTTGGGACAGCATTGCGAAGGCTTACCAGCGACTTCGCAAGAATTATCTCAGCAATGAGAGCCGCAAAAGAACACGCAAAGAAAAGTCCGAAATAGTAGAAAGATTGTAGATTTACCGTTAATTGAACCAAAGTTGAACATGAACAGATTGCCGGGTATCAGCCGCATAGCTTACGCACGCGCTGAAACTCTCACACCGCACATCACCTTGCAGGCGATAGCGAAGGTGCCAGTGGGCATCTTTGCCCAGCTTTCTTTTCTTCCGTTCAACAAGCGCACTGCGCTTTGCGAAACGGAAACGGAGTTTGATAACAACTCTACTCTTGAAACGGCTACACTGACTTTCTACTCTTCTGAGGAACTGCCTACGGGCAACCTTTGCTTTGTGGTGACGAGCGTGAATGGGGAGCAATATCTTATCGGAACGAGAGAAACGCCCTATCCATTTGTTAAAAAAGAACAAACTATGGGACTTCCCGATGGGGATGCCAACACCACAAAATACACCGTTTCATACTCAAATCGGGTGGCTCTCATCCCAATTTCGGGCTAAAATCCCTTGATTTTGTAACTTTTTGGGGGTATTTGTAACAACGAGTAACTTTTTCGCGTTTTTGAAACGATTGGTTATCAAGCAGTTGAGAAAATGTTACAGATGTTACAAATGTTACAACGAAAATGGTCTCGCGCGAGCGCAAAATAAAAATTCTCTCTATCGCATATTTCATAAATTTATACTTTTTGAATGATGGGCAGGTGTAGTTGTGAAACTGCACCTGTCTTTTTTGCTTTTTCTCTATACGTCTACATTTGCAGAAAACAGGCTTCACCTCAGCAATTAGAGCAAGCTCTATTGCGTTCGGTTTGCACTGTTTTTGACCAATAAATCGCACACGATTATGGCAAACAACAATTACCAACTTCACTTAAAGGGCTATGTGGGCAGCTGGGACTTTGATGCTGACTACGTGGACTATGTGCTGGGCAAGAATAAGGACAAGGAGGTGGCGGTGCTGATTGATAGTCCGGGCGGACAACTCAGTACGGCACTCAGCATTTCTTCGGCCTTCAAACGGCATGGCAATGTCCATGCGCACTTTGTGGGCATGAACGCCAGTGCTGCCACCATCGCTTCGATGGGTGCCAAGCACATCACGATGGACCGCTCGGCCATGTACCTTGTTCACCAATGTGCCTTGCCATTCTTCGAATATGGCAGTCTGAATGCTTCGGGCATGCAGCAACTCATCGAAAATCTCGGCAAAGCCAAGACGGATCTGGAAAAGATGGATGCGAATGTGGCTACGATGTATGCCACGCGCTGCAAAAAGGAACCTAAGGCGCTACTTGATCTCATGAAGGTGGGTGGCTGGCTTACCGCACAGGAAGCCCTTGATTGGGGCTTTGTGGACGAACTGACGAGTTTTGAGGACGAGTCTGCTCCTGTACTGACGGCTTCCCTTGCTGCCGATTTTCAGGCGAATGGGATTCCGCTACCGAACGTTCCCAAGAGCAAATCGGAGGAAACGTTCTTCCAAAAGATGGCGCAAGCTTTTGCTGCCGTTTTTAAGCCAACACAAGTAAACAATCAACATACCCCGAAACCTATGAACATCATTTTTAAGAACATCTGCAAGACGCTTGCTTGCGAACATCTTGCCTCAGAAGAGGGAAAGGTGACGCTCACCGAAGCGCAACTGAGTGATTTGGAATGCACGATGCAAGCCAGTCACGACATGATTGCGGAACTTTCTATCAAAGTAAAATCGGCTGAGGAGGAAAACAAGAAACTCTCAGAGGCGAAGACAAAGCTTGAAGAAACCAACAAAGCCCTTGAAGCCCAAGTCGCCAACCTCCCCGCAGCTTCAACCACTGCCATCGTGGATGATAAGAAGCAAGCGGAGCATGAGCCAACTGCTTACGAGGAGTTCATCAACGCTGGCGCAACCGCCCGCAAGCTCTATGACAGTTTACCCTAGTAAACTTATAACCTCATAACCTTAAAACTCCAAACTAACATTATAACCTTATAACCTCAAAACTTAAAACTCATTCTCATGTCAGGAAAATTCTCTTTCACCCTCCAAGAATACAAGGATGCGGCACGCAAGTACCGCTCCGACTTCCTCCGCCTCCCAATTATTGGTTGCGAGGAAACGCTCAAGTTTATGACAGGTCGCCCGGGCATTCGCTATAAGGAAAGTGTGGGTACGCTCACGGCTGGTGCTCAGTTCGCTCCTTACAAGCCCTCCCGTAAGGTGGATGCCAACTTGAAGTTGGACTATCGCACCCTCGAAACGTTCTTCGGTTCGGTGGTGGCCAACTTTGAACCGAATACTGCCATCTCTACCTTGCTCGGCACTGGTGCTACCAAGGGGGATGGACAGAAGTCTACACCCACGGCACGTGAAGTGTTGGGTCTCATTGCCAAGTCGCTCTCTGAAAACTTGAACATGGCGATTTGGAAGGGTGTGCGCAATGGTGAGGGCGACACCACGATGGATCTCTTTGATGGCTTTGATACCATCACGCAGAAGGAGGTCACCGCGGGTTCGATCTCGGCAGATAATGGCAATTATCTGAAGTTGCCCAAGGAAATCACCACGGCTAATGCGGTGGATGTGGCGAAACAGATTCTCTTCTCGCTCGATCCGCGTCTCCGTTCGCAGGAGTTGTTCTTGTATTGTTCACAGGATTTTGTGGACAAGTACAACGAATCGTACCTCCTCACGCACTCGGCTATTCCGTACAACACGAAGTACAACCAGCCCACAGTGGAGGGTTCCAACGGCAAACTCACTTTCTGTCCCTTGTGGAACAAGGCGGACTCGAAGTTCATGCACGTTTCGCCCAAGATCAATATGCTCTATGGTTACGACCAGATGGGCGACATCGAGAGCATTGATGTGGAACGCTTTGAACCTTTCGTGCTTTCGTACATTGCCACCATGTTCTTTGGTGTGCAGTTTGAGAGCATTGACAAGCGCAGACTGAAGGTCATTGAATTGGCTGATCAATAAAGATAATCAGTGGAGAAAGCAGCAAGTGTGGTGGCAAAGAATGATACCTATTCTTGCCACGTCCTTGCCTGCTTGTAATACTTAATACTTTATACTTAATACTTCATTTATGGCTTGTACCAGTTTACAAAAATCTCTCGGTTGGTGCCAAGGCACTCCCGAGTTGCCTGGCGTTCGTCGCCGTATCTACTATATTTCCAAGGGGAATGTGGTCACATGGCCCACACTTCCCCGTGACGAAAACGGACGTGTAACGGCTGCCACCTATACGGGCAGCTTTACGCTAAAGGCGGATGCCAAGTGGCAGTACATTGACATTCTCCCCGAGAAGTCGCAACTGACTTCGGAAGCGCAAGGCGAACTTCCGAGTCAAACGCAGTTGAACAAGCTGACTGCTGTTCACCCGGGTGTGGGCGCAGAGGCGAGTGCCGCTGCTGCCTACCTTAATAACAACGACAACGTATTTATCGTGGAGGACATGAAGGGCAAATACCGTGTGGTAGGCTCTGAGGCTTGGACTACCAAGACCACAGTTGCCCAAGACCTTGGTCAGGGTGCCACAGGCACTACCTCGACCACGATTTCGGTAGAGGCTACGGACGAATGTCCTGCGCCTTTCTATGAGGGAACAATCACTACGGACGATGGCGACATCGAAACGGCTTAGTTAGTTTGTAGTTTTGAGGTTATAAGGTTATAAAGTTTGTTCTTGCAGCAAATGGTAATCTTATAACCTCATAACCTTAAAACTTAAAACTCATCATGATTGATTTGGGGGAAATCTTAGAAGAGATCAACGTCCCAGACCTTTCTGCTCCGCTTGTTTTGGAAAACAAGGACACAAAGTTTGCCCAAGGCAAGGACATCTTTGCTGAGCAAAAACGTCATGCTTGGGACAAGTCGGTCGAAGCGCGTTGCGACTTCTCCCGTAAGGTGCGCATCACGCGAAGGGCGGATGTGTTTTTCATCTCGCTTTGGCAGAAATCGCTTTATGGGCGAACGCTGACAGACATCAAGGGCGATGACTCTATGGTGGGCTTCTTTGCCGACAATGTGGCTCCGCTCATTGCAGATATTCTCGGAAACGAGTTGCAAAAAGGCAATTGGTGTATCGTGACCACGCCCAAGCGTAGGCACTTGGTCAAGAACTTTGCCACACGGATTAGTGAAAAGATAGCAGCTCTGCTATCCATTCCCTTTTACGAAGATGTGGCGCATTGCCATAGCAAAAAGCGCATTGGAGCAGTATTCTCGCTCAATGTGCTGCCCCATGAGCAGAACTGTATCGTGTTTGACGACTTCGTCACCACGGGTTCTACATTGAAAGCGATGAAGAACCTGCTCATTGAACACCACAAGAATTGTGTGTTCTTTACGGGCATCAACAACAAGTTGTAATGCTGACTTTATAACCTCATAACCTCCGAACTTAAAACTCAACTCCTATGAACAATGAATTTACTGAAAAGTTAAAATGTTGGCTCAACCAATCACGCGAGGAACGCGATTGGGATGAGGGCGCACTCATGCTCCTCCAGCTTTCGGGCAATAAGATTATGTACCGCAACCTTTCTATCAATCCCGAAGGAAAGGCTGAATTCATCGAAGGCAAACTCCAGCAATACTTGGAATTCCGTTTGGCGGAACTGACGCATGAACAGGTCAAGGAAATGCAGCACTCGGTGGATGAGATTGTGAAAGCGCATACCGAGTTTAAGAGTGACAACAATGAAGCCAAGGACTTCAAAGCGGGTAAGCGTGCTGACCATGATAAACTTCCCGAGGAAATCCAAGCGCTCTATGTAGAGAACCTTGATTTGGTGCATCGTATGCGAGAGCTTCACCTGAAGCTCCGCACGATGAGCACCACGGACTCCACCTGTGCGGACTCTGACCGCTATCCTTTCTTGAAAGAGTTCATCAAATTGGACAAAAAGCTGCACGACAATTGGAACGTTTATGACCATTATGTGGCAAACGCAGAAACGGCAGAAAGTGCAGAAAAGGCAGAAACCAAGAAAACGTCCTCTAAGACCAAGGCCAAGAGCAAGAAGGAATGAAAAGGAGTGAGAGTATTAGCGATTATCTAAAGCCTTTAGCCACGACTCCCAATCAAGCCTACCTGACAAATGCCTTGCAGGTGGCTGATGTCTTGGAGTGGATTTTATCGCAGGTGGGTAAGGCGAAGGTTTGGCAAACTTCGTTTTCCATCTCGGAAGAGTTCTTGCGAAGACTCTTCTTTATTGAGAAGGGAGGAATGGTTTCTGAGTTCAACTTGGTATTGGACCACAAGGCGACAAACAAAACGCTGAAACTCTGGTCGTTCATCTGCCAAGTGATGAAACGTACTTACTTGGCGGACAACCACTCTAAAATCTTGTTGGTGGAGAGCGAAGCGGGCGACACCATTTCTGTGGTCACCTCGCAAAACTTGACGCGAGGCAACCGCCATGAGTCTACTTTTATCTCTACAGACAAAGCAATATTCACTACCTTGCACGCTGCGGTCACAGACCTTATTCGCAATCATGCTGTACCGCTCAACGACCTCTTTGAACAGCGGCTAAACAGCAATGGGGCGAACAACAGAAATTAGTCGTGGACAAAGTTTTCCCATATTCAACCGATAGCTTTTCAGCCAGCGAGCATTAGCACATTAGCATATTAGCACATTACCATCATGGACTACACAGAAGAGCAACTTACGCAAATAGAACAATATGCTTCCATCTATCTCAAAATCTCCGATATGGCGGTGATTCTCGGTGTGTCGGCAAGTACTTTAAGAGAGGACATTGCCGACAAGAGCACGGAGGTATCGAAGCGATACCATCGGGGCAAGGCGGCTTCACGTGTCAAACTCTTGCATCAGGAGATGCAGCTTGCCTACGTGGGCAGTCCGTTGGCGCTTGAGAATACACGAAACAACCTACTCGACATGGAAGATGATGAATGAGCTTTGTATTACTTATTACTTGTTACTTATTACTTGATTTGAATGAGCTTACCGAATATTGTAGAGGCGGCTAAAGCCGACCTCTACACCGCCAAAGAAGAATTGCTCCAAAAATATGCGCAATCCCAAGTGGACCATATCCTGCGCCTGCGCGATATGGTCACATGGTCTATTGCCAATCCCGATGCCAAAGACCGCCAGTTTGTGGACGAGGAGCGAACCCGCTATGGGTTGTCGCTCGTCACGGCATACGCAGACTTGAAAATCGTGAAGGCCGTTCTGCCCAACATGGGCGAGGCTTCACGTGATTTTCATCGGTGGCGCTACAACGAGATGATTCTCGAAACGTATCAGATGGCGAAGAAACGCAAGGATACGAAGACGATGGAGAAGGCGGCTACTTCGTATGCGAAGTTCAACCGCATTGACATTGAGGACGAACAGTCCGTGCCTTACCACATGATCGTGGTGCAGCCTTTCTTTCCCACCACGGACCCGCGTGTGGTGGGCATCAATCCTGTGCCGAATATTGATGAGCGTATTCGCAAACTCACACGGGAACTTTCTGATACGCACCCCGATACGGAGAATGTGGAATATGAGGAGGCGGATTTGCCGTTGGACGAAATCTTTAAGGAGGAAGATGATGGAGAAAAGGAATGACAAGCATGTGGACACTTCGCTTTGGGACGAGGAGAAGAAGGCACACGCAAACCGCGTGTACTTCAACAAACCGCAACTCTTGACGCAATACATTGGCGCCAAGACTACGGTGATTGTGGCGGGGCGACGTACAGGCAAGACGGACTCTATTGCCTCGCCATTCGTGCTGCGTAATATGCAGCGAATGCCGGGCAGCACGGGTGGGATAGTCGTGCCTACTTTCAAGCATGGACTGACCAATACGCTTCCCGGTCTCTTTGCTGCTTGGAAGCGGTGGGGGTATCTCAAAGGTGTGCATTATGTGGTGGGACGCAAACCGCCTCGCTCGTTTGCGAAGCCCATCACCGAACCTGCGGACTATGAGCATGTGGTGACGTTCTATAATGGTTCGGTGGCGATTATCATCAGCCAAGACCGCCCGGGTTCTTCGAACTCGCTCACGCTTTCCTGGCTTCTCATTGATGAAGCCAAGTTCATTGATTACGACAAGCTGAAAGACGAAACGCTCCCCGCCAATGGCGGCATTCGTTCGTACTTCGGGCATCACTCGTTCAACCATTCGATGATGGTGCTTTCGGATATGCCGCAGACCACGAAGGGTTCGTGGTTCCTGCATTATGAGCAAAAGATGGACAAGGAACTCATTGATACCATCAAAGGCACGATCTTCAAGATTTGGCAAACAAAAGAAAGGATTGCTTCGCTCAAAGCAGCTCATCAAACTGTGCCATCTTACTTGCCATCGTACTTGAAATGGCTCGACCAATCGCTCAACAAGATGCGCTCGGTAGCGGTTTACTACAAGGAGTATTCTACCTTAGAAAACCTTCAGCTTCTTGGCGAAGAATATATCCGCCAAATGAAGCGCGACCTTACGCCCAAAACGTTCCAAACCTCCATTCTCTGCCAGAAGATTGGCATCTCGCACGATGGCTTTTACTCTTCCATGCAGGAGTGGCATAAGTACGATGCTTCGGATTTTTCTTACCTCGACTCGCTCGGTTATGACCGAATCATCGAAGAAGCACAGCAGGAGCGGTATTCCATACGCTCGCTGAGTGGCTTTAGTGAATTGCATTCGTCCCTTGACTGCCGCACCGATGCGGACCTCGACCCGCTCGCTCCGCTGTGCATTGGCATGGACTACAATGCCAATATCAACTGGATTGTGTGCGGTCAGCCTCGTGGCAACCGCCTTAATGTGCTCAAATCTTTCTACGTGAAATTCGAGCGCAAAATCCCCGCTCTCGTTGCAGACTTCTGCACCTACTATGCGCCCCATGCAAACCATAGTGTCATCTTCTATTATGACGCCACTGCCCTTGGCTCAAACTATGCCGTGAACGACCAAGACTTTCATTGGGTAGTCGTCCATGAGTTTGAGCGCCACGGCTGGAGTGTAAACGATGTTTACCTCGGCAACCCCATGCGCCATGATGAGAAATACTTGCTCATCAACCAAGGATTTTCAGGCAAGCAGCGCCTCATGCCTTACTTCAACCGCCAAAACAACGATGACCTTATTCTTGCCATCCAAAGTGCAGGAGTGGAGCGCGGAAGAAACGGCTTCCGCAAAAACAAGTCCACAGAGAAGAATCCCGAATCAGAGGAGGACTTATTGGAGCATCGCACCGATGGCACAGATGCTTTTGATACGCTGTATATTGGGTGTGAGAAGTTTCCGCAGCATGATTTTTATGGGGGTGTGAGTGTGGGAGGAGTGAGATAATATGCTAAAGAACATTATGCTTAATATTCTTTTGTTTATGTATTTCAGCTATCTTTGCAGAAAAATAATTAAATTATGAAAGCATTAAGAATCTTACTTCTATCGTTTTTCCTTTGTATTGGTTTTAATATCAGCGCATTAGCACAGAGCATTCAAAATAAATTTTGGGGGCTCACATTAGGAGAATCCACACTAAACGAGGTAAAAAATAGACTGAAAAGTTTGGATTGTCCCTATGAAATAGATGAAGATGGCATGTTATCCGCAGATAGACTCAAATTTATGGGAGAAGCATGCTCCACCGTTTGCTTCCAATTCTATGATGATAAGATTGCAGCTATTTCAATTGTGTTTAGCCCTATGGAAGGAACTGAATTTAAAAGTAAATTTGATTACATAAAAAACAAAATAGATAGCAAGTATTCAAATTTGACGTATGACAATACGGGGAAGGATAAGATAGATTTACCCGTATATATAGACCCTTGTGTTTACACAGATAATCGCAATATTTTAGTTTTTGGTTATAGCACTATAAATATACCAGGTGTACCTGAAAACAGAATGATTGCATTTACTTACATCAACGTGTATTTGTCATATTTGGCAGGTTTGGACGATGAACAAGAATCCACTTTTGGAAAAGATGAAAATGATAGTGATTTCTAATCTGCATCGTTATCCAAAATAAAACCAAAATAAAATCTAACGCATCTACTTATGGAAATATTCGTTTACTTATTGGCTATTGTTTGGAGCATTCTCTGCCTCATTCTTTTCTTTAAGATTTGGGGTATGACAAATAATGTGGAACAACTTACGCAGGAAGTTCATGAACTTAAACTAAATCTTGAACAAGGAAAGATGCAGGGAAAAACTCATCAAAGACAAGAAGGTATTCCTCTTGTTCAAAGTCCTTCAGATATTCCTTGGGATGATGACTTAAAGATTGGAGACAAAGTGAAACTAAAATCCAATGGAAAAATCTACAAAGTGACAGGTTTTGAGGATAATGGGTACGTTCAATGTGAACCAGAAAAAATGGGAATCTTCGATAATTTCGTGTCCGTTAAAATAAGTGGTCTAATCAAGGTTTAGTTCGTATATTTTCCCAAGCCCACCCATTCGGGCAATCCTTTCTTTCAGCCGCCTTACGCATTGGCTCTCTTGCTGTGCGTAGGGCGTTTTTTCGTGCGCTTCGGTGTGGTGGCAGGAGTGGAGTCGGGCTGCATGGGAACGGCTGGGGAAGTGGTGGGGCGGTAGCGAGAGCCTTGCTTCGGCAATCTCGTGACGTGGCAGAAGCAATTCTCGGAGATGTTCTTATCACCCCATGCGCTTTGTCGGAAGGCAGAGCACATAGCCTTGGACTTTTGCAGTATTCGCAGCATGGTCACCGCTCATTGATACGGCCCAGCTGTGGGGTGGCTTGGCTCAGATTTTACCACTGGTGATGAGGACGAGATGGTCGCTTTCTCTCATTTTCTTAGATTTTATGTGTGTGACGATGTGGATTTACAGAGGCAGTCTTCGATGAGATGTTCATCACGTTGTCAGCAGAGATTTTTGGGCCATACCGATAGCTCCGGCATAGCTGTCAGCCTCGTCATCACATTCGGCACGTCTTCTTCGGGTTTTATAACCACCTAATAGATGTTATGAGGAAAGTCTCCTCTGCTACGATTTCCACCCATTGACGCACTCGGAATGAGCAGTGTGTGTCATATTTATACTCTCGCTTATTTTTTACAAGGGGCAGCAAGGTGCTCCCATTATTTTTCCTTTGCAAAGTTGGCATGAAGCGGCTTTGCGGCAAGGGCGCGTTTCTCTTATCACAAAAATTTTTCAGAAAAAATGGCGCGTTGTTTCATTTTTTCCAAGCCCGTGAAGGGTGAAAATTTTTTGCGCTATCCCTTGTCCTCCAAGCCTCATGACTTCATGCCCCTTATTGCA
>CALEKA010000075.1 GCA_937898715.1 uncultured Prevotella sp. | reverse complement strand
TTACACTTTCGGGGATAGTGACGGAAGTCAGACCTGTACAACCACTAAAGGCTTCTCTACGTATTGAAGTTACACCTTCGGGGATAGTGACGGAAGTCAGACCTGTACAACCACTAAAGGTTTCTTCATATATTGAAGTTACACCTTCGGGGATAGTGACGGAAGTCAGACCTGTACAACCACTAAAAGCCCCAAATTCTATTAAACTTACACTTTTGGGGATAGTGACGGAAGTCAGACCTGTACAACGAAAAAAAGCGTTATTACTTATACTAATTACTCTGCGTCCATTTACATATTCTGGGATTACCAGATCTCCAGAAATCCCTTCTTTAGAAGGACCCTTCACATGAAGAAAGGCAGCATTATAATCATCTATGAGATACTTCACGTTATTATAATAATAATATCCACTAGCATAACCTAAAGAAGGAAATCCCAATAGGAGTACTATAAACATTAAAGCATGGTATATGCTTATTGAGTTTCTTTTATTCTTCATATTTTTCTTAGAAATTTATTCATGAGTCCACTTGAAAAAGTTAAAATACTATCAATTTAAAAGTTATATATCAGAAAATAGACTTGTAAATGCCAATTACTGCATCCAGAACAATTCTTTTTATACTTTTTAGTTTTAAATTGTAAGCATTTTGAACACCTTCTGTTTTGAAGGCTCTTTTTCAAATGGACTCGAAGATTTATTAAAATAAACTACTTTTTCCTTGTGATTTATAATAGTCTTCTCTTTCTTTGATCTTTTCATTCCACATGTGTAAAAATGAAAATCTATCCTTACTAAAAAGGATTATGAATGCTATAATAATGGTCACTATTAAGAAAAACAACATAAGAGTTTTCATATCAATATTAACTATTGGTAATCTCAATAACAAACTTAAAACGATCGCAATCATTATCACTCTTATGCACCATATCAATTCTATATATGGAGATTGTACAATATCCCATCCTCTTTTATCAAAAGGAGTATAACTCTTCGGGAATATTCTATTGTACTTGTCTTCCTCTTTTCTATAGTACTCATTCCTTATGGCATATGTTACAAATTGTTCCATTCTCTGCCTACACCCTATTGAAACGCAGAGATATGCCATAATTAGTAAAACGATTATAGTCGCGATAGCTGTCACGAGCAATGCATCCATATAGAAAGTATCTTGGCTTGCACAAAAATTACCCCAATCACTTGAGAAAGCAGTTATACAATGTATGTAAACATAACCATATCCACTAACAGATGCGAGCATTGCTACAAGCAGTGTTATTACACTGCCCATATTTGAATTATTATTTACTGCATATTGTTCATGCAGTTGCAACTCCATCTCTTGTTGCATTTCTTCGTCATCTTTCATCTTAGTACCATTATTCTCACTCATAGTCGTATTCGATCTTTAATAAGATTACGTTAGAGATTTATACCAGCCACAAGTTATTTGTATTGAAAATTAACACCTTTCAAGCAGCCTTGTTTTTCAACAATCTCGCAAATTTTTGTCCACACTTCATGGGCTTCACTCTCGGGTATTGCAATTTTACCTTTTGAGCCTTGCGTAAGACACACATTGATATAACTGCCTAAACCATCAGAGTTCCGAATCAACACTTTCTGGAAAGACTTTCCTCCATTCGGATCAGCCTCTTGGCAAGGTGAGAAGCTGTACATGCCATTCACGGGATTCGATGGTGTGGCGCCCTTGTAGCATCTTATGCTTATGCCCACTCCTGCACCTCGTGCGTGGTCAAATCCCATGATGTAGCCGTAGTCTTTGGGTATAAAGCCATTCAAATCATTTTTGTAGCTTTTAATGGTGTAAGGACGACTCTCACCTACTACGAAGACAGTATCAAGAGCAAAAGCTTCTTCTGTGGTGGTTCCCGTATCAAGTGTCACTTTCGAGCCGAAAAGGATGAGGCTACCAACGGGCAACCGGCTTAGATACGTTGTATGCAAGCATCCTTTTGTATCCTTTTTCCACTGCTGACAGAGGCTATAGATAAACGCTTCGCCAAAAACGAAAGGATCGGTATTCTGGCAACAATCGTTGTCCCAATCAGTTGAACAACCACCCTTGGGTTTCTTCATGATTTCACTACAAGACCCTTTGCATGGAGTCGGAGCAGAAGCAGAAGGCGATATGGCTGCATGCTTACTTGATGGCAAATAGGGTTCATGCAGATAGCGAGGCCATAACTTGTTGGCAGGGGTGAATGTCTCAACTACGTGAGAATTAGGTTCCCACTCGCCCCAAAATAGGAGTGACATTTGTTCCGAAAGTGTGCCTTGATCAGTCACATACTGACCCTGCACTTTCATAAACTTTCGCTTGTGTGGCCCTTGATTCCAGTACTTAATCATCTTTTTCCTGTCATCAACGCCATGCTCTCCACTTGGATGAAGGAACTGAACTACATTAAGTTTCATAACGTTTATGTATTTATGTAAATATGATTTCTTAGCAAAAGTATATTTAAGATTGTACCTTACTTACGTTTGCAAATATATAGCATTCTCCCCACTTTCCTCTTGTCCTTTTTTTCCTATTTCAAAATGGTTCTTATTATCTATTTAATTTGTTTAATTTTGCAGCAGAAATAGTATAAGGATTTGTGCTAAGGAATATTTATTAATAGGAAAGCATATGCAAGAAGAATTACTGAAAGAAGTGAGGCACATCACGGGATTGAAGATGGACCGACATCGCGATTTCGTAGCGCTGAGCGAGCTTATTTTTAAGAAGACGCATGAGACGATAAGCCCTACTACGCTGAAGCGGCTTTGGGGCGTTGTCACAGATCAGCAGTGCAACCCGAGTATGCATACGCTGAACCTTATAGCTGAGGCGATTAACTATAAGAGCTACAAACTCTTTTGTAAGCGATGCGAGCGACGTGCACGTGCTGAGGGGAATTCGAGTGAACTGTTTTTTGGCACGGGATGCTATGCTGAAGATTTAGACGAAGGCGACGAAATTACTGTAAGTTGGTTGCCCGATCGAGAGTGTGTGTTTCGCTATTTAGGTGACAAACGATTCAAGGTGATAGAGAACCGAAATTCTAAACTCGATGTAGGCGATATGTTCTCATGTGATGCTTTTATCGAAAATGAAGTGCTTAGTCTGTATAAGCTCTCGCATGGTGGAAAAGATAATCTTTGTTATCGCGCAGGACTGAATAAGGGCATCAAATTCAGCATAAAGGATAAAAATAACGACAATTCTGAGAGCAACGCGCAAGAAAATGGGGGGGTAAAATAGCTTATTTACGTATCAAGACTTTACCGCCAGTATGCATAGCGGCTTGCACGTTTTTTTACGAAAATTATCCCCTCTCTACTGCTGGAAAGAAGCTGTAGAGAGGGAATAGGTGATAATGGGGATTCTATGAACCTCTTCGTTAAGCCCTATGGAGCAGAGTCAAATTTGCTTGAAATCTGTCAGGGTGATAAAAGGAAGCAACGAAACAGCAAGTCCAAGAAGCGAGCAATGATTAATTGCCGTCTCTTGGACTTGTTCTTTTTTTAGGGATAGAATTGTTGCATTATCGTATAAACATGCTCATATAAAAGGGAAGATACAATGTGCCATCTTCACGTTCAACATTGTTACCACTCATGACGATTCTACGGTATATCTTATCGGCAAACATACTTTGAGCCATATCGAGTGAAGGATGCTTTTTGTAATCTTTACCCGACTTTACTTCTATAATAGATATTTTATTACCTTCTGGAAATACAAAGTCAAGTTCATGTTTACTCTTTCTGTCGTAATAGTTCAACGATATGCCATGCTTAACCAACTCTCCTGCTACATAGTTTTCAGCAATAGCACCCTCGTTTACAAATATATCACCAGTCAACACTTTGGCTTGTATATTGTTGAGCATCATTGCACACATCAGCCCGCTGTCGACAAAGAATAATTTATACAGTCTTAGATTTTCATGACTCGGGAATGGCAGTTCAAATGCCCCCACATTGAAGGAATAGTATGCCATACCCGCATCTACTATCCACTGGGTTGGAGCTCCATATTTACGAAGCGATGCATTTTTCTCTATTGATGCGAGAACAAAGCGTTTATCTTGTTTGCTTAATTGCCCGGGTATAGCATCAAATATGGATTTCACCAATAGCTTGTCTTTTCCAGCATATTTAGAAATATCGTTGCGATAGCCTGTAAGGATATCCTTTTGATTGGTAATAGTTTTGTTAAAATCTTCATTGGATAAGTAGGTCGCCACAACTTCTGGCATACCTCCCACAATCAAGTACTGTCTATATCGCTCCATTATCTGCTGATGAAGGAAATCGGGAACTGGACACAGATTGGTATAACAATTTCTCAACATTTCAATCACCTCTTCGCCAATATTGCAAGCCCATAGAAACTCCTCAAAATCAAGTGGGTACATACATAGTTCATGCTCAAATCCCACGGGATATGATGACACATCCTTATAGTTAATGCCTAACAGCGATCCCGATTCAATGTAATCATATTGTCCGTCTTCCACTAAGAACTTTATGGCAGTTCTTGCATTAGGACAAGATTGTATCTCATCGAAAAATATCAAGGTCTTGCCTGGCTCCAATGGTCCATACCCCATAACGGAAAGGTTTATAAGAATACTACGGGCATCAAGATTTCCATCAAACGCCTGTTTTGCCAAAGGCATCTGCTCGAAATTTATCTCAATGAAATTCTTATAATTTTCCTTTGCAAATTGTCGCACAATGGTGGTCTTTCCTACTTGTCGTGCTCCTTTTATAAGGAGAGCCTTATTTGTAGCCTCTTTCTTCCACTTTGTTAACTCTCTGATAATCTTACGTTTAAGCATTGTTATTGCAACTTTTTTCCAATGTTTTGTAGGCAAAGTTACAACTTTTTGCCAGGTAATTTGACTTGTAGTTGCAACTTTTTGCCAGGTTTTTGAGCCCGAAGTTGCAACTTTTTGCCAGCAAAATAACGCAAAGCACCAAGTGTCTGGGTATTATTCGAAGCCGCGAGACGCGTCGCTCACGGAACTAATTAAAATCCAATCAGCTAAATAAACTTCAATCAGCTTATTAAACTTCAGTCAACTATTTAAGCTTCAGTCAACTATAGTCCGAGATACATTTATCACTTCCCCTTCAATATCCGCTTGATGTCGTTGAGCTTGTTAAGGGCTTCGAGGGGGGTGAGATTGTTGACGTCAAGATGGAGGAGTTCGTCGCGGATTTGACTCAGTACGGGGTCGTCGAGCTGGAAGAAGCTCAGCTGCATGCCTTCTTCAGTGGTCTGCGTGTTGCTCTCGGCGTGAGGCACGCTTGTGCCTGCCTGTGCGCCCGCCTTTTCGAGGTCGGCGAGGATCTGCTCGGCACGCTTCACGATGCTCTGAGGCATACCTGCGATGCGTGCCACGTGGATACCGAAGGAGTGCTCGCTACCCCCGCGCTGAAGCTTGCGAAGGAAGACTACGCGGCCGTCGACCTCACGCACCGATACGTTCCAATTCTTGATGCGGGGGAAGAGTTTCTCCATCTCGTTGAGTTCGTGGTAGTGTGTGGCGAAAAGCGTGCGTGCGTGCGCCTTCGGATTCTCGTGGATATACTCTACGATGGCCCAGGCGATGGATATGCCGTCGTAGGTGGAAGTGCCGCGGCCAAGTTCGTCGAAGAGCACGAGAGAGCGCTCCGTGAGATTGTTCATGATATTGGAGGCTTCGCTCATCTCTACCATGAAGGTACTTTCGCCCACGGAGATGTTGTCGCTCGCGCCTACGCGGGTGAAGATTTTGTCGACCATGCCTACGTGGGCTGATTCTGCTGGGACGAACGAACCCATCTGTGCCATGAGCGTGATGAGTGCGGTCTGACGAAGCAAGGCACTCTTACCCGCCATATTGGGACCGGTCACGATGATGATCTGCTGCTGTTTGGTGTCGAGTTCTACGCTGTTGGCCACGTATTCCTCGCCCGGCGGCATGAGTGTCTCGATCACGGGGTGACGGCCTTCGCGGATGTCGAGCGTAAGACTTTCGTCTACTACGGGACGCACGTAGTGCCTCTCGCGAGCCACATGGGCAAGGCTCTGCAGGCAGTCGAGGTGGCTCAGCGCCATGGCGTCCTTCTGCAGCGGCGACACGTAGTGGCTCACCTCCTGCACGAGTTCGGCAAAGAGGCGCATCTCGAGGTCGAGAATGCGATCTTCTGCACCGAGTATTTTGTCTTCATATTCCTTGAGTTCCTGCGTGATGTAGCGCTCGGCTTGTGCAAGGGTCTGCTTACGAATCCACGTCTGGGGCACGCGGTCCTTATACGTGTTGCGCACCTCTATGTAGTAGCCGAACACGTTGTTGAACCCAATCTTCAGGCTCGGTATGCCCGTCAAGTCGCTCTCGCGCTGCTGAATCTTCTGTAGGAAATCCTTGCTCGAAGAGGAAATTTGTCGCAATTCGTCGAGTTCAGCACTGATGCCACTGGCTATCACACCGCCCTTGTTGACCAATAGCGGTGGCTCGGGAGTAAGTGTAGACTTGATGCGGTCGCGAAGCGGGGTGAGCGCATCGAGCTGTTCGCCCACATGGTGGATGGCTTCACAACCCTCAGCATGCGTACAAGCATACTTCAGCAAAGCTGTACTTTCGAGCGCAGCGCGCAGTTGCTGGAGTTCGCGCGGATTGACTCTGCCTACGGCAACACGGCTCACTATGCGCTCCATATCGCCTATTTTGGGCAGTTCCATCTCGCAAAGTTCGCGGAAGTCGGGATGCTTGAAGAAGTGTTCCACACCGTCCTGTCGGCTCTCAATCTGCGCCACCGATCGTAGGGGGAAAATGATCCAGCGGTGGAGCTGGCGGGCACCCATCGGCGTGAGCGTACGGTCGAGCACTTGGAGAAGCGAAGTGCCACCCTCATTCATGGGCTGCACGAGTTCGAGGTTGCGCGTAGTGAAGCGGTCAAGGCGCACGTAGCTATCCTCTTCGATGCGTCGCAGGGCGGTGATATGCGCAGTCTGCGTGTGTTGCGTCATTTCGAGGTAGCAGAGGATGGCACCTGCTGCCACTACGCCGTCCTTCAAGTGGTCTACGCCGAATCCCTTGAGGTTGCGCACTTGGAAGTGTTTCGTCAGTCGTTCATGAGCGGTCTGTGGGGTGAATGCCCAGTCGTCGAGGTCGAAGATGAAGTTTTTTGTGCCATAAAGTCCCTCAAATCGACCGCGCATGCCATGCTGCACGAGAATCTCTTTGGGTGCAAATCCCGCTAAGAGTTTGTCTACATACTCCGTCGTGCCCTCTGCCACGAGGAATTCTCCCGTAGAGATATCGAGGAAAGAGATGCCCACGGCTGTCGCGCCGAAGTGGACGGCAGCGAGGAAGTTGTTCTCGCGAGCATTGAGCACATTGTCGGTCATGGCCACACCCGGAGTGACGAGTTCGGTAATGCCTCGCTTCACCAGTTTTTTCGCCAATTTCGGGTCTTCCAATTGGTCGCAGATGGCCACACGGTAGCCGGCACGGATGAGTCGGGGCAGATACGTGTCGAGCGCATGGTGGGGGAAGCCCGCCATTTCCGTAGCAGCTTGAGAGCCTTTATTGTTTCGTCGGGTCAGGGTGATGCCCAGCACCTGTGCTGCCGTTACGGCATCTTTGGCATAGGTCTCGTAGAAGTCGCCGCATCTGAAGAGCAGTATCGCGTCGGGGTTTTTCGCCTTGAGGTCGTAAAACTGCTTCATCATCGGTGTGAGTTTCTCTGCATCTGTAGCCATGGGGAATCTTATGAATGGGAAAACGCTTGACAACTCTCATCGGATCAGTCCGCATCAGTTTGTCAAGCGCATAATAATCTGTAATAGGATGGATCTTCGTCCTTGTTGGTTTGAGAATAGAAAGGTCGAAAAGTGAAGAGAGAGCTATTCGCCCTGCAAAGCATTCCTCATAGACTCTTCAACTTCTAAACTTTTAAACTATCCATCATTCGTACCCCCGCTGAGAATCGAACTCAGATCACTGCTTTAGGAGAGCGGTGTTCTATCCATTGAACTACGGGGGCTCCTTTAGGACAGACAAAGTTACACTTTTATTTCTACTTCTGCGGTCTGTCCTATGGATTTTTAGTGTAAACCTACGCTCAGTGCGCCTTTAGTGGCGGGGTAGCTTGGGTCCGAAGGAGAGGTCGCCAGCGTCGCCAAGTCCGGGCACGATGTAGGCATCGTCGTTGAGCACGGGATCTACAGCTGCCACCCAGAGGGTGATATCGTCGTCGGGGAACACGCGGCAGAGGTGGTCGATGCCCTCCTGTGCGGCTATGGCGCAGCAGATGTGGAGTTTTTTGGGTGTGCCGTGGCTGAGGAATGCCTTGTAAGAGAGTTCGAGCGAACCTCCTGTGGCGAGCATAGGGTCGACCATGAGGAAGGTGCACCCGTCGAGGCTTGGAGCGGCGATATACTCTACGTGGATTTTGATATTCTCGCGTGTGCCCTCTTCGCGGTAGGCTGCCACGAAGGCGGAGTCGGCCTGGTCGAAGGTGTCGAGGAAGCCCTCGTGGAAAGCGAGTCCGGCACGGAGCACGGTGCCCACCACGATGCGGTCGTCGTAGGTAGGCACGTCTTTGGTGCCGAGCGGCGTGGTGATGGTCTTATCGCTATAGTCGAGTGTGCGGCTCACCTCGTAGGCTATGGCGCGTGCTATGCGCTGCATATTGCGGCGGAAGAGGGTGCGGTTGCCCTGAATATTGACGTCGCGCAGCTGTGCCATATAGGAGTTGATCACCGAACTGCGTTCGCCAAGGTTGATTACTTTCATAAGTATCTGTGTGTATGTGGTTGTCTGATTGTTTTCTTCAGAATGGGGCAAGCCCAAATCTGTGCAAAGTTAATACGTAATATGCGATGTGCCAAAACGAAAACCCTGAAACTTGCACTTTCTGTGTCAGTTTCAGGGTTTCCAATATTATTTGTGAGTGTAAGTCTGCTTAGAAGAGCCGTTCAGCAGAAGTATTAAGAAGCCTTGAAGCAATCTCTTAGCTCCTCAACTTCTAAACTTTTCAACTCTCTATTTAATCACCTTATCGCCCTTTGCGGTCACGAAGACGCCCTTTGTGGGTGCCTTTACGCGGCGACCGCTGAGGTCGAAAAAAGTGTTGTCCTCCTTCGATTGCTTTACTGTGGTAGTAGCTTGGTTGATGCCTACGGCAACTTCGCCGGGAGCCAACCAGTCGATGGGGAATACGGCATAGTTCATCACGAAGCCTGTGCTCGATGAAGCATCTTCGTAGAAGATACCTACGCGACCATCGGCCGTGATGTCCATCGTAGAGTAGCATGAAGAGGGCTGACATACCACGAGGCTCTTGGTCCAAGTCTTACCTTGGTCGAACGAAGCCTTCACGGTGAGGTTCTTACGCGAACCGTTGTTGATATAAGAGTGGAGGAGTACGTTCTCGTTGAAGTAGAGAATGTCGCCGTTGCAAGCGTTACCATTAATGTCGTCCCAGCGGCCCTGGGTGCCCCAAGTCATACCGCCATCGGTCGAGGTGTTGTAGCCACGCTTTCCGCTCTGACGTACAGAGATCATTACGGTGCCATCGGCCAGCTCTACGAGCTTCGACTCGTCGCCACCGCTATAGGCTGAGTTGGGCGACATCTGCCACGTTTCGCCTTCATCGTCGGAGTAGATGATGTATTCCTGGATGGCCTTGCCTGTGAATCGGTGACTCATAGCAAACATGATGCGGCCGTTGCGTGAGGGATCGCTCTGGCGCTTCAGTACGAGTCCACGACCCGAACCTGCGAAGGATCCTTGTACCTGACCCTCGGCGTAAGTGCCATTGTAGAGTTCGTCCTTGAGCGTACGGGGAGTGCTCCAAGTCTCGCCAGCATCGTCGGAGGTGATAATCACGGGGATGTTGGGGCTATTGGGGTTGGATGAGAAATAGGCCTGACCTGCCACCATGATGGCGATGAGGCGTCCTTCGTTGGTCTCTACGAGGGCAGCGTCGCCGAAGCCGTTGTTGGCCACGTTGATGAGTTTGTGGTCGGCGTCCGAACCAGCTACGAGTTTGCTATCGCTCCAAGTCTTACCATTGTCGTCGGAGTGGCGCTCGTACACGTCGATGTGGTTGGGAAGGTCACCGTTGTGGTTGAAGCGGTTGTCGGCCATCACCACTACGCGGCCATTCTTCTTAGCATTCTCGCCCTTCTGGTTGTGAAGTACTACCATGGCGGGTATACGCCAGAAGTGTGAACCGAGGGTGTAGGGCTCGAAGGGGGCTGACTGTATGGGCCAGATGCGTGCTGCACCTTCGGGATTGCCATTGGCTACGGCGAAGTTCTCATGATCGTTGGTGCCATTGTCGGGGTCGAGGCCATAGCTGATGCTCTTCACAGAGGCGTCAACGAGGTCGTTAATCTCAGCCTCGTCGGCAATGTCGGCAGTCACGTAGAAGATAGATTTGCCGGGAGCCATCTCTACGTTGGTATTCACGGGGATAGTCACTTCGTTGGCAGTAGGCGATGCGAGGGTACCTACGAGAGTAGCTTTGCGTTCGCCTGCGGTGATGAAGTCGTAGTTTTCAGAAGTGAAGAGTTTGATGTTCTTCAGATCATTCACCTTGGTAGCACCGAGGTCGAGCGTTACGCCCTTGAGGGGGATAGAGCCTTGGAAACTGGCTACTACGGCTTCGAAGCGAAGCAATACTTGCTCCTTGTTGCCGGGGGCATAGATCTGCGAGCCCGATGCCACGCTTGCGCTGGCAATGGTGGGGGCGGCATTGAGTTCAGCGTCGGTGATTTCCTCAAACTTCCATGCCGAAGCGGTGTTGAGGCCACCATCCCACATCACGAGCAGTTTGCCCGCATTCTGTGCATGGAGGGGGTATTTGCCGTCGGGGGTGATATTGAATGCACCCTCGCCGAGCGACTTCACGGTGTAGGCGGTCTTGGCTGTGGCAGAGGTGGTGGTAGCACCTGTCATGCCTGTAGAGTTGGGCTCGATGTATTCGCCTGTGGCATAGCTCTTCACGTAGAACTTACCCGAACCTGCATCTTCGAAGGTCCATGCATAGGGGGCAGCTACTACCTTTTCGCCCCACATGGGCTGGCTCTTCGAACCGTTGCTGTAGATGTAGCTTCCCTGGCAATAGTCGGCTGAGGGACCTGATACGATGTAGTAGGTCTTGCCGGCTTGTACCTGGATCATCTTGGCGGTATAGGCTGCGATAGCTGCATTTACCTCGTCTTCGGTAGTAGCAGCATTGACGGCAGTCTGGAAGGTTTCGCGGTCGGCCTTAGCGTACTGGCCGGGGTTGGTACCCTCTTGCGTGTTCTTGAGCATGCTGAGGGCCTTTGCCTGTGCCTGTCCGAGGGCGTCCATGGGCACGTATTCGAAGCGGTACTGGCAACCCCCGTCGTTCGTATTGGTGCCGCTACCCCAGTTGTAGAGTTTGTAGGCGGGGGGGTCCTGGTTGGTATTAAACTGTGCCGTGCCACACGCGATGGTGTAGAGGTCGTCTTTTCCATCGATGGCCTTGATGGTCCAGTCGCTACCCTGAGCAGCAGCTACGCTGACATACTGTGCGGGATTGCCCGTAACGGTGGTAGCCGAGATGGAGGTGCCATCCATGTTGATAATCTTGTAGGTGCCAGCGGTGGCACCAGCTTCGAAGCGCCACAGGAGTGCTTCGTCGTAGGGAGTGGTAGCATCTTTGGTATTGGTGATGCCTTGTCCCGAGCCGTTGGAGGTGATGGAGAGCCCAGAGCGGTTTGGCGTAAAGATACGATACCACTTGGGGCTTGCTTCTGTAGAAGCCTGCACCTCGTCGGCCAGAGCTTGCTGTGCAGCGCCGAGCCCTGTCAGGGCTAGTGTGGCAACAAGTGCCTTGAAGTAGTTTTTCTTCATAGAATGTTGGTATTTGTTGGATGATGTTTCGGAGTAGGGGGAGGGGAGGGATAATTAATTAGTGACTCATAGGAAGTGGGGGCGAAGTGTCTCGCTTCGGCACGACGTGAGGGGTTAGATGCCCCGATACGTCGTTCGTTCATTATTATTTCTTTTTATCTACGCTCGGCATCGAGCCTTCGCGTAGATAAAGCGAGACACTTCGCCCCCACTTCCTATGAGTTACTAATTATTTTCCCCTAATGCATAATTGGGGATAGGCTTAAAGTCTGGACGGCCATTAGTCAGATATAGAGCATAGTCTCCTTCTTTGAAATTTCGCGGATTACGCGCTATATAGTTGACCACTTTATAGTAGTGAGACTCATTGCGGATAATGCGGTCGTACGATTCGTGTTGCCACAAAGCACCATCCATTGCAATAGCTTTATTTATCATATGGGCCGTATATGATTTGAGACTATACATTAATTTCTGTATGGTCCATTCTTCTAAGGGTTCTATAAGCAAATGTACATGATTGGGCATTATTACATAATCATGTATGTGATAGCGTTGGTGATCGAAATGGTGCAAACTCTTTGTTACGATATCCCTAACCGTAAAATTTTTGAGTACGCATTTTCCCAAGCACTTATCAAGCAATTTGTTCAGCAAGTTTACTTTAAATCTTTCTAACTCTTCTGCATCTTGCTTCGTTTCTATCATTCCGTGCTCTTTAGTCCATCTCTCCACTGCTACTTTATATTCTGCTACAGCCGTAGGCGGCATAGAGTCAGCAAGTCTGAATGTGACAAAGAATATTTTCCCATCCCGATGCCAATGCGGCAGATCTCCTTGTGTAGTATACATCTGTGCTATATTCACTTATAAGAAGTAGCTCATAAGAAGTGTTGGCTCTTCACAGGAAGTGGTAACTTTTCAGAAAGTAGGGGTTCATAGGAAGTGGGGGCGAAGTGTCTCGCTTCGGCTACTCAGCCATAAGCTCGATGCCTATGGCTGAGTAAACTCCTTCTCATCCCTTCCCCTTCTTCCCTCCCAGCACGGCGCTGGGATCGATCTTGGAGATGGCATCGCGCATAGCGGTATCGCCTTTGAGGTTTTCGAGTTTGTAGTAGTCCATGAAGCCCATGTTGCCTTCGCGCAGAGCTTGGGCAAGAGCCTTGGGCACTTCGGCCTCGGCCTGAATCACTTCGGCACGAGCCTGCTGAGCCTTGGCCTTCATCTCCTGCTCCGTCGCTACTGCCATGGCACGACGCTCCTCGGCCTTGGCCTGAGCAATGTTCTTGTCGGCATTGGCTTGGTCCATCTGCAGGGTAGCACCGATGTTTTTACCCACA
Source organism: uncultured Prevotella sp. (assembly GCA_937898715.1). Classification (GTDB taxonomy): domain Bacteria; phylum Bacteroidota; class Bacteroidia; order Bacteroidales; family Bacteroidaceae; genus Alloprevotella. The sequence goes on along the minus strand of CALEKA010000075.1, from coordinate 4,302 downwards.
TCGATGTCGGCAATGTCGATCGAGAGAATCTCGTAGGCTGTACCAGCATCAAGACCCTTGGAGAGCACGAGTTTGGAGATAGAGTCGGGATTTTCGAGCACCTGTTCGTGAGTCTCTGCCGAACCGATGGACGATACGATGCCCTCGCCTACACGTGCCAGGATGGTATCTTCGCCCGCACCACCCACGAGCTGATGGATGTTGGCACGCACCGTCACACGAGCCTTGGCGATGAGCTGAATACCATTCTTCGCTACGGCTGCCACGGGCGGGGTGTCGATCACCTTAGGATTGACACTCGTCTGCACGGCTTCGAACACGTCGCGACCGGCAAGGTCGATAGCTGTGGCCTTCTCGAAGGAGAGGTCGATGTTGGCCTTCGATGCCGACACGAGGGCATGCACCACGCGCTGTACGTGGCCTCCGGTCATATAGTGGGCTTCGAGATTGTCGCGCGTCACGGTGCGCAGTCCTGCCTTGTGCGCCTCGATGAGGCTGGGCACAATCACATTGGGCGGCACATTACGGATGCGCATCAGGAAGAGCTGAATGAGCGAGATCTTTACGCCCGACACCTTGGCGCTAAGCCAGAGGAAGAAGGGCACGAAGTGGAAGAAAATACTAAGGATTACGATAGCTACCACCACAATGACGGCGATAACCATAGGGTCTGCAAAAATCATAGGAATTCGTTTTTCTTGGCAATAATGCGGGTTAATACTTTTGTTGTTTAGGTGGCATTCATCACACTCTATTTGGGCTTTATGCCTTGTCTTTTTCCATAGAGGGTGATTTATCTGCAAATATAGGATTTTCAGGCGAAAGCCCCAAATTTTTCGTTCGTTATCGCTGTTCTTTCTTGCAAAGGTGGCTTTTCTTGTGATAACGGGCAAATAGTGTGTACAGTTTGTTCACTATTTCTGCGGCTTTGCCTTGCATGCGCGCACGTATTACAGCGAATTTTAGAGGAGAATGTACTTCACGCTTACACTTTACTGTAGCTATGCTCTGATATTCAGCAGATTTTGCGCATCATGCTCTTACACTTTGCTTGCACTTTTGATAGCACTCCTCCTCATGATAATTATCTATGGGAAGAGAAAAAATTACCTATGGGTGGAGAAAAAATTACCTATGGGAAGAGGAAAAATTATCCCTGGGTGGAGATGCAGCTTTGTAGGAGGAAAAATTTCTGCCAACTCTGTGAGCGACGCGAGACGCGTCGGCTAATTTTATTGATATTCAATGGATAATTCTCTTCATTACTGCTTGCGCCGACGCGAGACGCGTCGCCCACAGAACTGAATGAAGGAGTAAACCGTCACGATAACTTTTATTAACCCATGCGCCATCTTCCCTCATGCAAGCGAGTGCAAGCAGAGTGCAAGCAATGTGCAACGGCAATAATCACATAGTTCAATTGATTATCAACGCATTCATGTCGGAGAGTGACGAATGAGGGCATGTCTCAGAGAAAATTGGATGTAATGCGCGCGCGAGAAGCAAAATCATATCAGCACGATGACCGCAGAATTGTTACATTTCATTAAAACAGAGAGAACGCTTTGAACGCGCGCGATTTTATTGTACTTTTGTACGAAATTAGCCCTAATAGGCCCTTTTCCAAACAATATAGAAGCAATGAGCAAGAAGAAAAAGATACGTTCGGCAGGAAGATTTGCCACCATCACCACATGCATAAGCACCACGCTCGTGCTCGTGCTCTTAGGCTTGATAGTACTCTTTGTGAGCATCGGCAACAACTTCAGCCGGCAGCTGCGCGAAGGGCTCTTCGTGGAGGTGATGCTCAACGATAGCATTTCGCAGACCGACCTGCTTGCCGCACAGTCGCACTTACGCCAAGCGCCCTATGCTCGAGCCGTGAGCTACAAATCGAAGGCACAGGGCATAGCCGAGATGAACGAGGCCCTCGGGGGCGATATGGGAGAGTTTCAAGGGTCAAGTCCCATCCCCGCAGAGTTTGAAGTGTATCTCAAGGCTGATTATGCCAACCTCGACAGCCTGAAGCGCTACGAGGGCGATATGCAGAAGATCAGCGGTGTGACGGAAATCAACTATCCGCGCGACATCATGGAGAAGCTCGACCGAACCATACCCTCGGTGAGCATCATCCTGCTCGTAGTGGCAGCCCTGCTCGGCGTGGTATCATTCTCACTCATCAACAATACCATCCGCATGAGCGTATACGCCCGTCGATATAGCATTCATACGATGAAACTCGTGGGGGCCAGTTGGCGCTTCATCCGCCGTCCATTCATCTGGCAAGCCTTGCGCATCGGCATCGTGGCGGCTGTGATAGCGGGCGGACTGCTCGCCGGAGCACTCTACTATCTGCGCTTCGAAGCGGGCACGGGCAATATCTACTTCAATCAGCTCGTCACACCCGAAGTGTGGATCTACACCATCGGCACCATCTTTGCCTGCGGCATCGTCCTGACGGTGCTCTGTGCATTTCTCTCGGTGAATCGCCATCTGCGAAACAAGACGGTGTTCTGATATTCTAAAGGAGCATCTTAGAACTGTGGGCGACGCGTCTCGCGTCGGCGCTACCACTGACTCAACCAGTCTACTCAGCCAGTACTGGGGGCGACGCGTCCCCGCGTCGGCGCTGATAGCCTGCTCCAAAAAAACTGATTTTCTTATCTTCTCATGCCGACGCGAGGACGCGTCGCCCCCCGTATCGGCTGAAAGATAACTCTGATTGTGCCGACGCGAGACGCGTCGCCCACAGAGCAGAAGAATAGTCCTACAAGCAAATAAAAACAAAAAAACATATACACACTCAATGAAAACTACTGCCAAGAAAGTATTCGCTTTTGACCGCACGAACTTCATCCTTCTGGCCATCGGCATGGCCGTGGTGATCGTCGGCATGATTCTGATGTCGGGCTCTGGTTCCGACGAGACTACATTCAATCCCGCCATATTCGACGCTCGCCATGTCAAAGTGGCTCCCGCCGTATCCCTCTTTGGCTACCTTTTCATCATCTACGCCATCCTGCGCCGCCCCCGCGACAAGCAGAGCACAGACGAAACAGAAATCACAAAGACTGAGGCTTAATACGTGAAACGAGGTGCAAATAGGGAAATATATGAGGTGCAATAGGATTTTATGTTAGAAGATTAGCATTTTACTTCTTCGCCATGAAGAGTAACTTTATAACCCCATAACCTCAAAACTCCAAACTGTCCCCATAACCTCAAAACTCCAAACCGACCCCATAAACTTATCAACTCTCAACTGCGCGAAGCGCATAAACTAAAAAAAAAGGATGAATACCCTCCAAGCCCTCCTCATGGGCCTGCTGCAAGGCTTCACGGAATACCTTCCGGTGAGCAGCAGCGGACACCTCACCATAGCCTCCGAACTCTTCGGCATAGATGGCGAAAGCAATATGACATTTACCATCGCCGTCCACGTGGCTACAGTGCTCAGCACCCTCGTAATCCTGGGTGGCGAAATATGGAAAATTCTCAAGGGCACATTTGCTCCGCTCAATCCCATTGCCGTAAAGGGCAACGGGACATTCCTCAACCGCCTCAACCCCGACCAACGCTACGTGCTCAACATCCTCGTATCGATGATCCCTATCGGCATCGTGGGCGTATGCTTTAAGGACAAGGTGGAAGAGGTCTTTGGCTCTGGTCTGCTCGTGGTAGGCATCTGCCTGCTCCTGACAGCCGCCCTGCTCACCTTCTCCTACCTGGCTCGTCCGCGCCAACGCGAAAACATCTCCTTAGGTCATGCCTTCATCATCGGTCTGGCACAAGCCGTAGCCGTGCTACCCGGCCTCAGCCGATCGGGCAGCACCATCGCCACAGGTTTGCTCCTCGGCGATAAGAAGGAGAAGTTGGCACAGTTCTCCTTCCTCATGGTGATACCTCCCATTCTGGGCGAAGCTCTGCTCGATGTGCTCAAGATGGTGAAGGGCGAAGAAGCCACTGGAGGTATCGGTGCGCTCCCACTCATCGTGGGCTTTGTCGCAGCATTTCTCTCGGGCTGTGCCGCCTGTAAATGGATGATAGGCATCGTCAAGAAAGGCAAACTCATCTACTTTGCCTACTATTGCGCCATCGTGGGCGTAGCTTCGATCGTCTACTCCTTAATGAAATAAAGCCATAAATAGTAAGAAAGTACTACAAGAAGAATGCTGAGTTTGCAGCAATTCGCAACCCTATGTGCAAGGATGTATTACTTATTACTTATTCAAGTTTCGGATTTAGACTGGGCGGGCTGAAAGCCCAATGATATTCATAGCCCAGGGCATCGCCCTGGGTATC
>CALEKA010000074.1 GCA_937898715.1 uncultured Prevotella sp. | reverse complement strand
TTTCATATTGCTTGCAATGCTTGTTCTTTATATGACTTGGTTCGAATCTGCGCTACGTGGTGAGAAGGCCGATCAGGGAAATCGGCGGTGTGCATGATGGCCATATTCGTGGTAATCGGAATCGCCACTGGTTTATTATTCGCATTCTTATACATTCTTAAGGAAGATTCCGCATGGATGATTCCCATGTTTTTGTTTTGCATAGGCTACGCAGCCTGCACGGCGATTCGAAGTTTTTCGAAAACAAGCATGCGATGCGTGGTAGCGGTTCTCGCATTGTTTCCGCTGCTCGTCGCTTGCGCGGGCGTAGAGTGCGCAAGGAATGTCAATTACCAATATTTTGGCGTGCGTATGCTTAATACCCGTACTGAGGGCGAGCTGGATGGCTTTCTGCGACGCGTGTATTCCATAGATAATTCAGAACAATCGGCTAGCCATGTGTGGGCTCCGATGCGTTTGAAAAAGCTGTTAAAGCATCTCCTACTTTACGTAGAAACCCTAAGTTCCTTAAGAAATTCAAGACTTCGGGCTTTGAGACGGGAAAGGACGCCGACTATGTTATTCGAGGTGACTTGGTCGCATGGCAATTGAGGATCGCGGTTTCACAATCCATAGGTTGGTCTTCGGAACAGGATGTGCAACGGTATTTTGCACAAGTGAATAAAGACTTGGACGACGCATTTCAATGGAAGCAGCTTCATAAGAGCAAAAAGATCATGATGCTCCCTTCTGCCGTTCCGCGATCGAGCGAAGAAATCAGCGCTTTGCTCAAGCCCACATTTGTGTCTTGGACATGGGGCATTAATATTGCGGATCAGTTTGATGCGACAAAAAATCGTAATCAGAGTGTCGATTCTTATGCCAAGAGTAGTCCTTCTCAACGATTGGTTGGTTATTTGCGTAGTGGGCTAAATCAATTGCATATTGATGCGAGTTCACCGAATCCAGAGTATTTCCGTTTCTTTACATTCAAGGATGCGCAAAAGGTAGCGACTATTATGGCGAAAGCATATACGCTGTTCAACGGCGCCACACTTGCAATGATTATTTGTCTGCTTGGATTCCGCATTATCAGGAGAAAATGGCGGAATGCCGTAAAAAAGGATCTTCTCGTTCTGGCTCTCTTGTTGGTCCTATATCCATTGGCGTATTGCTTTAGCGTAAATTGGTTCGCCGAGTATGTGCATAATCCTTATGTTGTCTATTTTTATACTGCTGGAGCTACCGTACCGATGATGGCTACGGCGCTTTTACTGGGCACTGGAGTCATTATCGGGCAGACGCCATATTGTGGAAAAACCGTTCGCGGATGATTTTCTATGTCGGCAAGTATGGTTGTAGCTATGGCTGAAGAATTGTTTACTCCCCATAACATCATCGTGACCGGTGGTTGCGGTTTCATCGGGTCGAATTTCGTGCATTACGTGGTGGACCATCATCCGGACGTGCATGTGACCGTGTTGGACAAGCTCACGTACGCGGGCAATCCGGAGAATATCGCGGGCCTGCCCGAGGACAGGGTCGAGTTGGTGGTGGGCGACATCTGT
>CALEKA010000073.1 GCA_937898715.1 uncultured Prevotella sp. | reverse complement strand
ACTTGACTCCTGCAAGGCTGTATTACTTATTACTTGAATAACTTGCTTATTACTTGACTCCTGCAAGGCTGTATTACTTATTACTTGAATAACTTGCTTATTACTTAGCTTCAGCAAGGCTGTAATACTTAATACTTTATACTTAATACTTCTAAAAAAATATGCTCCTCATATCCACCCTCCCCGCCACAATCAAATCAGGCACCACCTTCAAGCTCACCCGCGTCAACCCCCTCTACGAAGACACCGCCGACTACACCTTCGACGTCACCCTACCCCTCCTCGGCTGCCCCGACAACCAAGCCATCTTCGGCCCACTCCACCACCCCTCCATGCCCCTACAATCACTCATCGGCCGAGAACTCCCCATGCACCTCATCGTCCCACCCCACATCGACATGCAAGGCACAGCACGCATCACATCCATCACCGAAGCCGAAGTCAAAGTACAACTCACATCCACACCCCTCACCACCACCTTCGGCTACAAAGCCGACGGCACACCCTACTACATCGACAAGCTACCCCTCGGCACCATGTACGACGACGCACCCTTCATCCAATCCGTACCCCACGCCGAATCAAAGCCCACCACCCAAGAAATAGCCCAATACATCTCCGACGTCTACGAATCCCAGTCCGACCACACCTACACCTGGGGACTCTACCCACAGACCCACTTCCTCCTCCACTTCCTCGACGACGCCCAAGGCACCGTCATCAACCGCCACGAACGCTACTACGACAACACCATCCGCTTCTCCGCCAACACCCCAACCGCAGCCCAGCCCTACCTACTCGAAGTAATAGACCGCATACTCCACGCCATAGGCATACAAACCATCAACATACCCACCCGCACCGACTGGCGCAAAGACATCTACATCACCAACACCGCCATCAACACCAACATCGCCGACATCCTCCCCCACTGGACCGTCACCGAATTCCTCACCGAAATCTGCAACCTATTCTCACTCACCTACACCCTCTCCACCGACCGCCACACCATCACCTTTCAACCACTACCACAGACCCGCACCGACACAACCAACGCCATCCACATCCGCCGTCCACTCCACACCCACACCACCGAAATATCCAAAGCCACCGACACCACACTCGACCCCACCACAGCCAACATCGACTACGACACAACCAACATCCCAGACCCCATCCACCTACCCGACGAAGTCTGGCAAAAAGCCACCATCCTCCGATTCGACAACTACACCGCACTCCGAGGCTACGCCCTCGGCCTCGGCCGCGACTCCTGGCGCCTCCACCAAGACCTACTCTTCGTCGACCTCGCCACAGGCAACACCTACACCCTCCTACGCGACGCCTCCGTAGCCGACGAAACAGCCCAAGGAGCCTTCCAGCTCACCCCCGTCAACCAATTCGGCCCACTCCTACAATCCACCACCGACCCCTACAGCCCCACCGCCTCCCGCGACATCAGCATCAAGCTACGCATCATCCCCGCCCGCATGCAATGGGAAAAGTTTCGCGTCAGCTTCAACTACACCTACCGCAATCCAGGAGCCTCCACCGACGGCTCCACCCGCCAATACACCCAAGATCAAGACTACCCCCACCTACTCTCCGCCACCACAGCAGGAGAAATCCTCCCCTACTCCATCGACCGCGCCATCAACTCCACCGACACCACCACCGACACCATCACCGCCCCCGACACCCTCGAAATAGCCCTCAACACAGCCGCCACCTACAACCTCCGCCCCATCCTATCCACCGACCTCTACCCCGAAGGAGGCAACATCCGCGCCGAAAACATCCCCACCGACGTCACCAGCGGCCTCCCCCTCCCCACCCCCATCGGCATCAACTACCTACAAAACCCCACCACCAACTACTACCTACCCATCACCCTCACACCCACCACACCCGGAAGCCTACCCACACTCCACCCCTTCTCACTCCTCGCCACCGACCAGCCCACCCTCATCCGCCCCACAGCACAACCCCCCTCCACCATCGACACCCGCGCCGAGCACACCATCCAATACCTCGACACCGACATCCCCATCGACCCCACCGCCATCTACATCATCCACTCCCGCCGCTACGCCTGCCACAAAATCGAACTCACCCTCACACCCACCACCCTACAACCCATCCGCACCGGCTACTTCTACGAAATCAACTAATCCCCAACACACACCAGCCCACCAGCCCCATCGTTGGTGGGCTTTCATTTTATACATCATTAGCCCCAAACACATACTCCATCAGCCTCACATTCGCCTCATTCACCAGCGAAAAATCCTTCTTCACATACAAATTCGTCACCCTCAGCCCCTCATCCACGTGACAACGCATATCATTCACCGTATAAATAGGAATCCTCACCTCATTCACAGCAATCGTAGCCATAGAATGCCGAGCACAGTAAAACTGAAGCCCATCCACCCCAATCACCCTCCCCACCTGCTTCAGCCCAATATTCAGCGCCCGCGTAAACTCCGTAGGCGTAGAATAACGAGCCGAAAAATCAAACACACACCCACCCCTCGCCCCCACCATATACCGCCCCATAATAGGCCTAATCACATCAGGCACATCCACCACCATCAGCGCCCCATCACTCCGCCTATCCCTCGTCTTCGTCCTATTATACGTCAGACTCCGCCCATCATACTCCCTCACCCCATACAAGTCAACCGCATTCATCCCCATCAAGCAAAACGACATCAAAAAGCAATCCCGCGCCATCTCCGCCCTCGATCCACTCACCAACTCCACCCCCATCATCTTACGAATCACCTCCACCCCCACAGCCCTCTTCACAGCCACATTCTGCTTCGGAGCCCGATACCCACTCAGAGAAGCCCTAATCCTAATCACCCCCTCATCATAATCATTATACCAATCCCGCGCATCCCTATAAATCTTCATAATAGCCGAAGTATACAGCGACTGCGCACGAGCCTTCCCCGCCAAGCTCCGCTCAAAATCCCGCATCATCCCCACCGAAAACTCACTACAATACACCACATCCCGCCCCATCCACCGCAAGAAAGCCCGCAGCGCCGTAGCATAATTCTTAATACCCCTCTTCCCCTCATTCTCCCCCAACCACTTCCGAGCATACCCCACAAAGTCAATCTCCTCCGCCTCCCCCTTCCTCTTCAGCGTATCAACGATCCTCTCCCAAGGCACATCATTGATCTCCAAGTACAGCCCCTCAATCTTCTTCCTATACACCCTTATCAACTCCTCCCCCCGATCCAGAATCCTCCAATTCTTAATCTTCAGCGAAGAAGTAAGATCCCCCCTCTCCGCCACCATCGACGTCGGCAGGTACGTAGTCCTCCGATTATGCGTAAACCGTATATAGACCACATACGATTTATCCACCTTCCGTCTATCCTTTCTCACCATCACTTTAAAAGTAGCCATAATCAATAATCCATTTTACAGCCCTCACCGAGCCAGTTAGTATATCCAAAAGTTACAAATCATATGGAAAACATTTGGAAAACGCATCTATCCATACATCTCCAGATCTCATAGATTTACCCATCACCGAGCCAAGCCCTTTTCCCCATCCATTCTTCATTCCATCGCCTATCCCCAACGCGATAACCCGCTGATTTCCACAACAAAAGCGGACGCCCCCCTTTCACAGGAGACATCCGCTTTCAATATGTGACCTCGCAGGGATTCAAACCCTGGACCTTCAGAACCGGAATCTGACGCTCTATTCAGCTAAGCTACGAGGCCGTGGAGCTTTTCGTGCATTGCCTCCCTCTGGAGGCGCCGAGCGCTCTAAGGTGAGCAAAGGTAGCCATATTTTTCAAATTATTATCCCATGAAAGAGTTTTTTCTCTTCCCACCATTAATTTTTCTTCTTCCCACCACTAATTTTTCTTCTTTCCACCACTAATTTTTCTTCTTTCCACCACTAATTTTTCTTCTTTCCACCATTAATTTTTCCTCTTCCCACCATTAATTTTTCTTCTTCCAAGGGATAGTTTTTCACCTCTTCCACCAGTTCTGTGGGCGACGCGTCTCGCGTCGGCGCTGCCTGCGGGCAAGAGGACTTTTCAGCCAATACTGGGGGCGACGCGTCCCCGCGTCGGCAGCACCTGGAATCAATAAGTTATACCCTCCCCATAAGTTAACCACTTGCCCGCTCGAGATGCCGACGCGGGGACGCGTCGCCCCCAGTACTGGTGAAAACTTCTCTTGATTACTGACTCATGCCGACGCGAGACGCGTCGCCCACAGAACTATCTAAAGTTAGGCGGCGGCTCGGCAATGAGAAGAAAAAACTGCGTCTTTTCTTCTCATTGCGCTCGCCTTGCACTAACTTTGCACCATCAAACAAACTAACGAAGCAATGAAGATACTCCATACCGCTGATTGGCACCTGGGAAATGTCTTCCACGGACATCTACGCACGGACGAACATAGGCATTTCCTCAAGTGGCTGCTCTCGGTCATCGAGGAGCGACAACCCGATGCCTTGCTCATCACGGGCGATGTGTTCGACACAGCCAACCCCTCTGCCACAGCCGAAGAACTCTTTTACGACTTTCTACTGCAGGCTACCTCCCTACTGCCCGGACTGCAGGTGGTCATCACCGCTGGCAATCACGACTCGGCTGGCCGACTCGAAGCTCCAGCCGATCTGCTCAAGACGCACAACGTCTACGTGCGCGGCACCATACACTATCTGCCCAAAGGGGAACCCGACTTTGGCTACTATCTCCTGCCACTGGCCGACCGACTCACCGGACAAGCGGCCTGCGTATGTATGGCACTGCCCTATCTGCGAAGCGCTGATGCTCCCGCCGGACTCTCACCCGAGGAGGGACTGCGATTCTTCTTCCGCGAGATTCGCCGCGAACTGAAGCACACGGAGTTCGACGGACTGCCCGTCATAGCCGCTGCCCACTTCTATACCAACGGGGCCGACATCTGCCCTGACGACCACTCGGAACGCGTCGTCGTAGGCGGACAGGAGTGTGTCAGCCCCGACGTGGTGGGACAGGGCGTGAGCTATACTGCTCTGGGCCACATCCACAAGGCACAGCAGGCAGGCCCCGCAGCATGGTACGCAGGGAGCGCACTGCCTATGTCGTTCTCGGAGAAGGGCTATAGGCATGGAGCGCAGTGGGTAGAGATTGACGAGGATGGCAAAGCACAGGTATCGTTCGTCGACTACGAGCCGCTGCGCCACCTCCTGACCATCCCCGCCCACGGCCGTGCAGCTTCGGCTCAGCAGGTGCTCGACGAGATTGCCTCACTCCCTCTCTCAAGCAAGCAGACCGACCGCTCGGCCTGGCCCTACTTGGAGATCCACGTGGAGGAACGACAGCCCGAGCCTTCACTCATGAACGACGTGATGCAGGCACTCGCCGATCGCGCCGTATGCTTCTGCCGCATGACGCGCGTGCGTCCCGCTGCCGATGGCAAGGCCGATGCTGAAAAACCCGCCACCCCCGATGCCCTGGCAGCCACCGCGCCCCTCGACATGGCTCGCCAATACTTCAAGTCAAGATTTGGAGAGGATATGCCAGAGGAACTCGTTAAACGATTTGAACAGGCACAAGACCTATGAAGATAGACAAGATAACCCTCTGCAACCTTACCTCGATCGAAGGCGAGCAGACCATCGACTTCACGCAAGAGCCGCTGCGCTCTGCCGGACTCTTCGCCATCACGGGCGATATGGGGTCGGGCAAGTCGACCATACTCGACGCCGTATGTCTCGCTCTCTACAATAAAGCACCGCGATTCGAAAACATCGAACGCATCTCACAAGACGACCTCCGACTCGCAGCCGAGAAGCAGCAACAGGTGCAGGCAAGCAGCACTGCCACCATCCTGCGTCGCGGACAGAAGCAGGGATTCGCCGAAGTGGAGTTCACCACCACAGCGGGCGAACGCTATCTGGCGAAGTGGAGCATTCGCCTCACCCGAGGCGGCAACTATACACCCGCTGAGCGCACCCTCGAGCAGCTCGCGCCCCGCCACGAACGCATAGACAAGGCGGAACTACAAGAACGCATAGAGCAGGCCGTGGGCCTCAACTACGACCAGTTTACGCGCACCGTCATCCTGGCGCAAGGGAGCTTTGCCAACTTCCTCCGTGCTCGCTCTACCGACAAGGCAGCACTGCTCGAGAAGCTCACCGGCACGGAGGTCTACTCCACCATTAGCCAGCGCATCTTCACCCTTACCGCCGAGGCCAAGGCTCAGGTGGACCGTCTGCAACACGAGATGCAGGGCATGCTCCACGACCGACTGGAGCCACAAGACTTGGCAGAACTGCAGGAGCGCTCTCAGCTGCTCACCGCCTCACAGCTCAACACGGAGCAGGAGATGCACCGCGCAGAGCGACAGATGGAGTGGATCGACCGATTCACCGAGGGTGCAGCCGAGGTGAGCCGCCGAGAAGCACAGTACGCAGCCGCCACGAAGGCATGTATGGAGGCTCGCGGCGATGAGCTCCATCTCGAGCGCTACGACTCACTCTTACCCATGCAGCCGCTCTACCAAGCCATCGAAATGCGCCGATCCGACGTGGACCGTATCAAGACGGACGAGGCGCAGAATGCTACGCTGCTCGAACAGTCGCGCTCTGAACTCGAAGCCAAGACCACACAGCTCGACGTGATGCGAGAGCGCACGGCCGATGCCGAGAAGCAGCTCGAGGTGCAGCGTCCCGCCATCGACCGCGGACTCTCGCTCATGGGCGAGATCAGCGTAGCATCCGACCAGCAGAAGCGCCTCGACGAACAGCTACAGCAAGCCTCGCAGGTGCAGTTTAAGCGTCAGGAGACGCTCAAGCAGGTCAGAGAGAAACACAAGAGCGTGAGCGCTCAGCTTAAGGAGAAGCAGCTCCACAAGCAGTCGCTCGAGGTGCACCGACATATGTTTGATAAGTTCGACCTTATCAAAGACAAGCTCTCGGCACTCTACAACGAGACCCACCGCAACACCGAAGCTCACAATAAGCAGTCTGCCCTGCAGAAGCGCATTGCCGAACTCCGTCAGCAGGGCGACAAGGCTGAGCAGGAGCGCCACAACCAGCAGGCGCGCCTCAACACGCTCAAGAGCGAACTCCTCATCCATCAGCAGACCAACCAGGGCATCGACTCTGCCCACCTGCAGCGTGCCGCAGCAGAGAGCCAGACACGACTCGTGGCTCTGGAACGTGCCGCACAGCTCTGGCAACACATATCGCAGGGATACGCCTCCATAGCCGACAAGGTGGCAGCACAAAAGCGCGAACAGACCGAATTGGCACAGAAGCAGACTGCCGTGCAAAAGCTCGACATCGAGGTGCGCACTGCCGAGGAGACCTTCGCCCGATTCAGCACGGCTTATACGCTGAGCCAAAGCGAAAACATCGTCAACCTGCGCAAGCAGCTCAAGGAGGGCACAGCATGTCCCGTATGCGGCGCCACACACCATCCTTACCACACGGAGACAGAACGCGAACTGGGAGAACTCCTGGGCAACATGGACAAGGAGTATGCCGCCCTGCAGAGCGACCTCAAGACCAAGCGCGACAGACTCGCTGCACTGCGCGAAGAGGCTGCTGCCGATACTGCCCGACTGGAGGCCGATGCACGTTCGCTCGCCGAACTCAAGGAGCGACAGAAGGCCGACGTGGAGGAATGGGCCGACTATGCCTTCCTCGACAATTCCTTCTCCGACTGCACCGCCACCGTCAATCGAGATGCACGACGCACCATGATTCAGTTGCTCATAGAGAACACTACACGTACGGCAGAGGAGGCACAACGCGAACTCGAAACTTACAACTTCCATCAGCAACACATCAACCGACTCAACGAGGAAATATCTCAGCTCGGCACTCAGATGGACGACAATCATACCTTCCTCGACAAGGTGCGCACCGAAGCTCACAGCGCCACCGCCACCGCCGAAGAGCTGCAGCAGACCATCAATGAGAGCGACCGCGCTTGCTCCGAACTCTATACCGACCTCGACGGCATGATCACCCTCTCGGGATGGTTCTCGCTCTGGCGCGACAATGCCGACGGACTCCGTCTGCGACTCTCCGACCTCCATACCGACTGGACCGCCACCTGCCTCGCCATCGACAATGGCGAACGCTCCGAAGCGCTCCTGCGAGAGGAGATTAAGAGTGCTGAGACTCACCTCAACGAGGCCACTCACCACACGGAGGAGTGCCGACAAAGCCGCGACTCCGTGCGCGAAACGCTATCGCGCAAACACGAGGAGCTGCGCCGGCTTCTGGGCAATGCCACACCGCAGAAGCTCACCGAACAGCTACAGACCGCTATCGCGCAAGCTCGCGCCGAAGAACAGCGCACACGACAAGACTTCGAAACTCTGCAGGGACGCTTGCGACAGCTCGAGGGACAACGCGACAACTTGCTCCGAAGCCGACTCGAGAGTCAGCGCCAGCAGCAGGAGAAGCAGCAGGAACTCGACCTCATGATCCTCCGATTCAACGGCACACACTCGCCCGTACAGTTTGCCGAACTTCGTGCAGTATTCACCGCCACGACCGACTGGAATGCACTGCGCCAGCGCATATCCTCGCTCGCCGATGCACGCCTCCTTGCCGACAACGCACTCAAGCAGGCACGCGAGCAGCTACAGGCGCTCCAAGCCTCGCCGCAGCGCCCGCCTCTCGCACAGTCTGAGGAGAACGTCGCACCCGCTGGAGTGCCTGCCGTCGACTCTCCGCTCGAAGACCTTACTGCACGATACTCGCAGCTCCACCAAGACCTGGAGAAGCAGCAGGCTGCCTATGCCGACCGACTGAAGGAACTGAGCGAAGAACTCACGCAGATCAACTCGCGCCTCCTTGCCCACAAGGGTAGCGTAGAGCGTGCAGCAACCTTGGAGAAGAGCCTCGACGAGGCACAAGCCAATGCTCGCGAGTGGGAACGCCTCAACGCACTCTTCGGTTCGGCAGACGGCAAGAAGTTCCGCACCATTGCCCAGAGCTGCACCTTCTCTTACCTCGTGGCACAAGCCAACCTCCACCTGCGGCAGCTCTCGCCCCGCTATGAGCTTCACAACGTGCCGGGCACGCTCACACTCGAAGTGATCGACCGCGACATGTTCGACGAGCACCGCTACGTCAACTCGCTCTCGGGCGGCGAAACCTTCGTCGTATCGCTCGCCCTGGCCCTTGGCTTGGCTTCGCTCTCGAGTAAGAACCTCAACATCGGTTCGCTCTTTATCGACGAAGGATTTGGCAACCTCGACCGCGACTCCCTCGACCTCGTGATGCTGGCCCTCTCCAACCTCGAAAATGTGCAGGGCCGCAAGGTGGGCATCATCAGCCACACGGAGCAGATTCGCTCGCAGCTCTCGCCCCAAATCCGACTGGTGCGACAGCCAGGAAGCGGAAGCGCGAAGGTGCAGGTCGTGTGAGGCTTGCTCGCATGAGCGAGCAAACTCACACGAAGTTTAATAAGTTTATGCGCTTCGCGCAGTTTATGAGTTAAGAGTATGACCGAACAAGAATTACAACAATATCTACTTTCCAAATATCCAAAAGAAAACGAGGAATGTGAATGGAAAGAGTTCAAGAACATGAAGAATGACTTCAACGGCAAAGAAAAGGATGATGTCATTTCTTATGTTTCCGCCTTATCGAATATGGAAGGCGGACACTTGGTTATTGGTGTTGTTGACAAGACGTTGGAGATTGATACTCAAGGTTATGGTATCCATAAGATGTTCGTAAGCCAAAAGGAGCGTTATCTTCCGATGCCTGATTATGACAAATCTACAGCAACGGAAGTTGTACTAACCTTGCCGGGAACTGTTATTGATGAGAACTATAGCCTCTTGCTGTTGGAAAATAAAAATCTGTCTCTTACAGACGCTGTACTCTTAGACTCTGTACAGAAAGGCAAACGCATATCGTCTGAAGCTGTAGCTATGCTCCGCAAGCGCAAACTGATAGAAGGTCGACTGCCACATATCTTCATAGCAAAAGATATAGCCCAAGTCACAGATCAAAAAATAGAATACTCCAAGCACAAGGGATTGGACGACAAGAAGTGTGAGGCATTGTTGCTCGACTCACTGAAGGATCATGGCACCTTGACGAAACCTGAAATAGTACATCTGCTTTGGGACGTTCTGCCAGATCAGTTGGACGACAAACAGAAAAACAATAAACTGGATTATTTACTTAAACGATTAAGGAAAGCAGGGATAATATGGACCGAAAGAAACGAAGTGACTTCCGTATGGCATCTCACGGAAAAAGGATAAAAATCCGTGAGCTTACAAGTTCTTTTCCGTGAGATAACATGCACTTGCTATATCTCAGATTCTTATATTAGTACTGATATTTAAGCATTTACAGAGACATACAGCCTAACGAACCTATTGCCAAGAACAAAGTAAATTCCGTGAGGATTCCGTGTGATGATCAATAGAACTTGCAATAATAGAATATCACAGGCTGTCATCCTATCAATCTTATAAACAGCAGTTCTAAAAGAGCCAAACACGCCGCGTTTAACTTTTTTAGGACTGCTTTCCGCCTCTTATGCAAGAAAAGCCCTATCTTAGCCACGAATTAACCGAAAGCCGCCCCAAAGCCATGAGCGGCAACTAACCAAACTAATCCTTGATGATGGAAACAAGAGACCACAACTATTGCATCATTCTGGCTGGAGGCGTGGGTCGCCGCCTATGGCCCGCCAGCCAAAAGGAATTGCCCAAACAGTTTATCGACTTCTTCGGCACAGGCCGCACACTCCTACAGCAGACCTACGACCGATTCGCACGCTTCATTCCCCAAGACCATATCTACGTATCCACCTTCGAGGGCTACGTGAGCCTCGTCAGCGAACAACTGCCCACACTGCCCACCGACCACATCCTGCCCGAACCCGTACAGCTCAACACCGCTCCCGCAGCCATATGGGGCACATGGCACGCCGTACTGGCCGATGCCGAAGCCAACGTGGTGGTCACTCCTGCCGACCAACTCATCCAAAACGATGAGCGCTTCCGCGAACAGCTACTACAAGGACTCGACTACGTCAGCACTCACCCACAATTCCTCGCCATCGGTGTGCGCCCCACACAGCCCAACACGGCTTACGGCTACATTCAGATGGGCGACGAGGTAGACGCTCCAGGAGCACTGAGCCGCGTACAGTCGTTTAGCGAGAAGCCCGAACTATCATATGCACAGATGTTTCTCAATAGCGGAGAATTCCTCTGGAACACGGGCATATTCCTCTGGAAAGGCAACACCCTGGGCCACCAATTAGCACAAATGCAGGGACGCCCCGACCAACCCGTAGAGAAACTCGCACAACAGATGGTGACCATCGCAGAGGAAATGAACTACGTGCGCACCATCATACCCGAAGGCATGCCACGAAGCATCGACCTGCTTGTGCTCGAACATTGCGACAACGTGATGGTGCAGCAGTGTGACTTCGGATGGGCAGACATAGGCTGCTGGACAGAACTTCACGACTCCTCCCACCTCGATGCCGACCACAATGCCGTGACACCAGGTGCACGCGTGATGCTTCAAGGCACACAAAACTGCATGATAAGTCTGCCACAAGGACAGAAAGCCATCATCGCTGGACTCGACGGCTACGTAGTGGCAGAGCGCGACGGCATACTCATGATATGCCCCAACAAAGACCCCGACGCCATACGCCGACTCATCAATGAGGGCATATTCTTCTGACACGCTCCACAAAGCCTCCGCTTTTCGCTGAAATAAAAACAAATTTTAAGCCTTATAGGGTGTTGCAATCAGCGAAGTTTTGTAATTTTGCGGATGAAACGAGGGGGCTCTCCCCTCAGGTAGAAACATTCTATACAACTATTATAATAAGTACTATTATGTCATTCTTAACTAACGACAAGCTTGTAATCGTCGGTGCCGGCGGTATGATCGGTTCTAACATGGTACAGAGCGCTCTCATGCTCGGCCTCACTCCTAACATCTGTCTCTACGATATCTTCGAGCCGGGTGTACACGGTGTATACGACGAAATGCAGCAGTGCGCCTTCCCCGGTGCCAACATCACTTACACTGTTGACCCCAAGGAAGCTTTCACCGGTGCCAAGTACATCATCTCTTCAGGTGGTGCACCCCGTAAGGAAGGCATGACTCGTGAAGACTTGCTCAAGGGTAACTGCAAGATCGCTGCCGAGTTTGGCGACAACATCAAGAAGTACTGCCCCGAAGTAGAGCACGTGGTTGTTATCTTCAACCCCGCCGACGTAACAGCTCTCACCGCATTGATCCACTCAGGCTTGAAGCCCAACCAGCTCACCTCACTCGCAGCTTTGGACTCAACTCGTCTGCAGCAGGCTCTCGCCCACGAGTTCGGCGTACAGCAGGACAAGGTGACCGGCGCACACACTTACGGTGGTCACGGCGAGCAGATGGCCGTATTCGCTTCACAGGTGAAGATCGACGGCAAGCCCCTCTCAGAAATGGGTCTCTCTGCTGAGCGTTGGGAAGAAATCAAGCACCACACCGTACAGGGTGGTTCTAACATCATCAAGCTCCGTGGCCGTAGCTCATTCCAGAGCCCTGCCTACAACGCAGTGAAGATGATCGAAGCCGCTATGGGTGGCGAAAAGTTCACCTTGCCCGCAGGATGCTACGTAAGCTGCGACAAGTGTGGCTTCAAGAACGTGATGATGGCCATGCCTACCACTATCGACAAGACTGGCGTACACTTCACTGAGCCCACTGGTACTGAAGAGGAAATGGCTTCGCTCAAGCAGTCATACGAACACCTCTGCAAGATGCGCGACGAAATCGTAGAGCTCGGCATCGTACCTCCCGTAGCAGAGTGGAGCAAGATGAACCCCAACCTCTAATCACTGAGGACGCTGCCTCGGCGCCCATGGATAGACATCTACCCATAGCCGCCTAAGCACAAGACGGGAAGCCCCCGACACATGCACACAAGCACGTGTCGGGGGCTTTTCTTTTTTTAGAGAAAAGAGAAAATCTCAGCCTGTACTGGGGGCGACGCGTCCTCGCGTCGGCATGAGAGAGAAAGCCCCCACCCAGTTCTGTGGGCGACGCGTCCCGCGTCGGCGCGTCACCACGGATCAAGACGCTTCGCCCCGACTTACTTTGAGCAGACTTCTTGACTGCTCTGGATGCCGACGCGAGGACGCGTCGCCCACAGAACTGCGTGGGGGCTTTGCTCTGGATGCCGACGCGAGACGCGTCGCCCACAGAACTGCGTGGGGAGGAAACCGAAGCGAGGGAAAATGGCTGCAACATTTATTCCCAATAAAGCCCCTTCTCTGCCCGCTCCTCGCGCAAGAAGCAGGAGCACACCAGACCGACAATGACCGATGTGGCCATGCCGATAAAGCCATAGAGCAGGAAACTCGCATCCGTAAGGTAGCGCGTGAGAAAGACTGCCACCACACCACAGATGAAGCCCACCAAGGCTGAGCGTCCGCCTATGCGGGGGAAGAAGATGCCCATGAGGAACAGTCCGCCCAGACCGCTCGAGAGCAGACCGAGGATTTCCTGGAAGAAATCGAGCAGAGAGAGGATGTGCCACGTGGCCATAAGCAGCGCAATGCCCATGCCCACCACGCCCGACACGATACACGTGCGGCGCGCCACGCGGAGCATCTGTCTGTCCGAAGCCGATGGACGGAAACGCTTGTAAAAGTCTACGCTGAAGGCAGTCGCCACGGAGTTGATGTTGGACGAGATGGTGCTCATCGTGGCAGCAAAGATAGCAGCAATGAGCAGTCCTGCCACGCCCGCGGGGAGCTGGCTCATCATGAAGAAGGGGAAGATGGTATCGGGCTTCGCCATCGTAAAGTCGAGTTCGGCGGGGTGCGTCTTATAGAACGTATAAAGCCCCGTGCCGATGGCAAAGAATGCTACACTCACCACGACGCTCATCACGCCGTTGAGCAAGATGCTGCGGCGAGCGGCTGCCTCATCGCGTGTGGTAAGGTAGCGCTGAATGACGGTCTGGTCGCTGGTGTAAGAGATGAGGTTGTTGGCCATACCGCCCAGCAGGATCACCCAGAAGGTGGCCGTGCGATAGTCGAAGCTCCAAGAGAAGAGGCGAAACTTGTCGGCCTCCTGACCGATATGCCAAAAGCCCTCTACGCCACCCTCAGTGCCCCAGATGAGGTAGCCCACAGCAAAGAGCGCACCGCCCACAAGGATGAAGCCCTGCACCACATCGCCCCACACCACGGCTTCCACACCGCCCATCGTGCAGTAAAGAATGGTCACGAGCGCCATCAGCACGATGCAGATGTAGAGGTCGATGCCCGTCACCGCGGTGAGCGCCAAGGATGGGAGGTAGAGCACCAATGCCATGCGCGCCACCATAAACACGATAAACAAGGCCGAAGCCATGAGTCGCGTCACGGCATTGAAGCGTCGCTCAAGGTATTCGTAGGCACTCGTCACGTTGAGCCTGCGGAAGAAGGGGAGGTAATACTTCATGACGGGGAACGAGACGATGAGTATCGTCACGAGCATCGGGTAGTACGTCCAGTCCGTGGCATAAGCCTTGGCAGGATAAGCCATGTAGGTGATGGCAGAAAGCATTGTAGCATAGATGCTAATACCTGCTGCCCACCAAGGTATGCGTCCGCCACCCTTAAAGAAGTCGTCGGCATCGCCCCCGCGACGCATGAAGTAGTAGCCCAGAAGGACCATTGCCACGAGGTAGGCCACGAGCACCGCCCAATTGAGCGCACCAAAGGATGGGCGCACCTGCATATCGATGGCCGTGACTTGGGGCGAACGTATGCCAGGCTTCGTCTCGCCACCTACGACGATCCACTCCTTTCCACAGGGGATGAAGGCTGCTCCAGCACGCGCCAAGAGCGGAGATTGGCTCTCCGTGACCCACGTGTCGGTGATGGTGTGATAGATCACGAGCTGGGAGTTGAACTGATACCACTCCGCGGGATGGAGCATATACGTAGCCGCCTCCTCGCGCAAGGAGTCGAGGTAGGCCAGAGCCGCCTGCGTGCGGTATTTCTCATAGGCGAGCTCCGCCTCTGCCAAGCGTTGCGGACGATTGACGGCAGCCTCGAAGCGCGCCTTGTTCACACCACCGACAAAGACAATGTGGGCGCAGCCCGAAGCCGTGCCAAAGGCTCCTGCAAGCGTGAGCGGCTCATGGCCCTCGGGGAGGATTGGAGCTGTGCGCGTCCACTGACGGGTCAGTGGGTTGTAACAGAGCGCATCGGTGTGGGCCTCGGCACGGAGCGTCTCGGTGGCAGGAGCGAATCCACCCGCCAGATAGAAGCACTGCGTGGTAGCGGCGTTCTGCACCGCTGCCGCGGGTTGTACGCGTGGGCGTCCGGGGAAGTCGGGCAGACGTTCCCACTGCCTGCCACCGGGGTAGCGCAAGCGATAGGCAGCGTTCGTGGGAGAGCCATCAGAGAGTCCACCCGCCACGTAGATATAGCCACCGCCATAGGCTCCCGCCATATTGTCGAGAGCTTGGGGCAGTGAGGGCAGCGTGTCTACCACCAACTTGCGATGGCGGTCG
Source organism: uncultured Prevotella sp. (assembly GCA_937898715.1). GTDB lineage: Bacteria > Bacteroidota > Bacteroidia > Bacteroidales > Bacteroidaceae > Alloprevotella. The sequence goes on along the minus strand of CALEKA010000073.1, from coordinate 76,198 downwards.
GTATGAAGCAGATAGGTCAGTGCCGAACTTCTCTTGCCATCGGAGGTACCACCCACGCACACCACGCCGTGGGGCACCGTGACGCTCACGCCGTAAGCCAGTGGGTGGGGAAGTTGTCCGATTTTCTGCCACTGCTCGTTAGTGTATTGAGCGGCATGTGGCAGTTCGTAGATATCGGCATAAAATTGCTTCTTGCCGCCCCGTGCTGCTGGCACACCGGGGAAGTTGCATCCTCCCGCCACGATAAGGTTGGGTCCGAGGCTCCCCGCGAAGGGTGCCGATACGCCCTCCGTGCCTCCCACGCGGAGTGGCGGCAGAGAGCGGTAGGTCACGGAGTTGAACGCATTGTCGTGAGTGCGGCCACCCGTTTGTGCCATGGAAGCGAAAACCGTATAGAGAAATAGTGAAAGGATGATGAATAGGTTTTTCATAGTAGGAATAAGAGGAGGTTCAAGTAATAAGTAATACTTTATACTTTTCCCAAAAGGAATGTATTACTTATTACTTTTTACTTATTACTTGAATTACTTACCGATTGCACCGGTTGAAGAAGTCGATGGCTTCGAGTTCTGCGCGGAGCTGTTGTTCCTCCTCATCGGTCACGTTTTGGAAGGGAGTGCGGTTGGGGCCGAGGTCGAGGCCGATGAGCTTCATGATGCGCTTACCCCCGACAATATTGCCTCGGAAGTGGCAAATCACGTCTATCACGTCTTGCGCATAATTTTGCAGTTCGCGTGCACGCTCCAGATCGCCCGCCTGCCAAGCCTCGAGTATGCCGGTGAGCACCCGTCCGTTGTAGTTAGTTGTGCCTCCGATGCCGCCCTGGGCACCCCCCATGGCAAGGCAGGGCAGGATGGTCTCGTCCTGTCCGTGGAGCATGTCGTACTTGCCGTCTTTATAACGTCGGCAGCGATTGTACTCGTAGAGGCTCTCGAAGGTGTACTTGATGCCAGCGAAGTTGGGGATGCGTCCGTCTACGGCTTTGAGCAGGTCGAGCATAGAGAGATAAGCGCCGTTGAAAGCGGGTATGTGGTAGAAGTAGAAGGGGAGCGAGGGAGCGGCGGAGGCTATTTCCTCGCAGTACTTCACGAGTTCTTCTATACGACCGATTTTTGGGAAAGGGGGAGCCATTGCGCCGATGCCCCAAGCACCAATCTCTTGGGCATGGGCTGCCAATCGCTGACTACTGCGCACGCAGCAACTACCCACGTGGACTATCACCTTGAAGTCCTTGGGCACAGCCTTGATCCAGGCTTCTGCCAGTTTCATGCGTTCGTCTTCGGTGAGCATGTAGCCTTCGCCCGAAGATCCGTTGATAAACACGCCCTTGAGTCCGTTGCGCGCGAGCAGTGCTGCGTAAGCGGGGATGGGCTCGAGATTAATGTCGCCATTGGCGCAGAAGGGGGTAAAGGGGGCGTCGATGAGCCCGTGAATGTGTTCCATGCTATGTTTGGGGTTTGAGAGCGCGGTGCGCTCAGTTTGGAGGTTTGAGGTTATAAAGTTTGTTTGGAGGTTTGAGGTTATGAGGTTATGAAGGCGCTTTGCCTTATGCTGTAGCCTGACTACGTGAAGTAACTTTATAACCTCATAACCTTAAAACTCCAAACTTATGATATCAGTACTTGAAAGTGCTTCCTCCCAGAAACTCGCGTAGCAGCGAGGTGGGTGGCAGTCCGCGGGTAGAAATCGGGCGTATATAGCTCAAGAACTTGCGCAAGCGGTAAGCCTCCGAGTATTCGGGCGCCGACTCGGGCACAGCTTCGAGGAGTGGTAGAGCTTGGTCGCGCAGGGCTGCCAATTCGAAGAGCAAGGCAGTGTTGACCATCTCGTCGGCCTCCTCCTGATAGGGGAATATCCAGCGCTTTTCGCCACGCTGTACGGAGGGCCACTGAGCGATGGTCTCCTGTGCCGTGCGAGCACGATATTTGTAGTCGCGCACGATGCGTCGGAGCAGACGGTTGTCAGAGGTAGGAATGTAGTTGTGGTCGTCGAGCATGATGGTGGTCAGGGCGGAAGCATAAATCTTGTACTTATGACGGTTGTCCACGCCCTCGGTCAGTTTCGGGTTGAGCGCATGAATGCCCTCGAGCACCAGTATATTGTTGCTCTCCATGCGCAGGTGGCGTCCGCTCTTCTGGCTCTTTCCGCTTACGAAGTCGTAGTGCTGCGTCTCCACCTCCTCGCCTCGGATGAGGGCGTTGATATGCTCCGTGAGGAGGGGAATGTTGGTGGCGTCGATATGTTCAAAGTCGTACTTGCCCTCTTCGTCGCGGGGCGTCTTCTCGCGGTCCACGAAGTAGTCGTCGGTAGAGAGCGAGAGGGGCTTGAGCCCACATGCCATGAGCTGCACGCTGAGTCGCTTGCAGAAGGTGGTCTTTCCGCTCGACGAGGGTCCGGCTATAAGGATGAGCTTCACGTCGGGCATTGAGGCGATGTGGTCGGCTATGGCAGCAATGCGCTTTTCCTGCAGGGCTTCGCTCACATTGATAAGCTCCGTGGTAAAACCTTTGGCGCAAGCCGCATTGAGTCCGCCCACGGTGCTCACACCGAGAATGTCGTTCCAGCGATGCTGTTCGCTAAACACTTCAAACATCTTGGGTTGCTCCGTCATGGGCTTGAGGCGCGTGGGGTCGGAAGGGTCGGGTATGCGCAGGAGAAGTCCGTCGCGGTAGAATCCGAGGTCGAACAGCGTGATCTGCGAGGTGCGCACCAGGAGCGAACCATAGAAATAGTCGGCGGTGTCGCCCAGGGTGTAGTAAGTAGTATAAAGTTTGCCCAGGCCCTCGAGAAGTTTTGCCTTGCTTTCGAGCCCATCTTCGCGGAATCGGGCAATGGCTTGTTCCGTGGGACAGGTGATGCGGTGGAATGGCATGTCGTCTTCCACGATCTGCTGCATGCGCGCTTTGAGCGTGGCAGCCACTTCGGCGGTCACTTCGGCGCCCTCAGTCAGGGTCAGCCGGCAGTAGTAGCCATTGGAGACGGGCGTCTCGATGCGCAGGCGGGCTTCAGCGCCGTAGACGTCGCGCACGGCCTTGTAGAGCACGAAGAAGAGTGAACGCGTATACGTGCGCAGTCCCGACTGCGAGGTGATGTCGAGATATTCCACGTCTTTATCGTTGAAGAGCGTATAGTGCAGTCCTTCCACTTTATTGTTGACCTTAGCGCTCGTCACGCCGTGGGGCATATTGAGGTCAAGGAGTTCGAAGACTTCCTCGAGGTTGAAGCCATTAGGCACTTTATAGGTGCGACCCGTGTTTTTACAACGGATAGTTATCGTTTTGCTCATGTAAGTAAATTGTTTTTCTGCCCCAAATGTACGCGTTTCTTTTGGAATGAGCGCGATGGCAAGATGGATTTTTCAGACGAAGCCCCTCCAGCATGTAATACTTTATACTTAATACTTCTCCCTACAAGGAATGAATGCAACATTTCCTCAGAATAATATAACGGCTCCTTACCCTTGAAGCCTTACCTTTGCACTCGAAAACTAAAAATAGCCCCAATGATTACTACACGACACCTATCTCTACTCTCCACTACGCTGCTTGCCCTCACGACACAGAGCCTCCATGCGCAAGCACCTGCCTCTCAGGAGCAAGCAGCTGCCGATACCGTGCCCACTCGCGAGGAACAGCTCGGACAAGCACAGGTAGTGGCTCGAGGCAAAGCCGTGCGCCACAACACAGGACCTGTGGGTGGATTCACCATCACTCGCACCGAGCTCTTCCGTGCTGCTTGCTGCAATCTGGGCGAAAGTTTTACCACCAATCCCAGCGTCGACGTCAACTACTCCGATGCCGCCACTGGCGCCCGCCAGATCCGCTTGCTCGGTCTCTCGGGAAGCTACGTACAGATGCTTTCTGAGAATGTGCCCGACCTGCGCGGACTCGCCGCTCCTTATGCCCTGGGCTACGTGCCGGGACCCTGGATGCAGAGCATTCAGGTGTCGAAGGGTAGCGCTTCGGTGAAGAATGGCTACGAGGGCATCACGGGACAAATCAACGTGGAATATAAGAAGCCGCAAGCCGAACCGCAAGGTGAATTCAACCTCTACGGCGACTCCAAGGGACGCATCGAAGCCAATTTCGACGGCAACCTCCGTCTTGGCACACGCGGCCTGAGCTCCTCTCTGCTCACCCACTATGAGGACAACCTCACCTCGCACGACGACAATCACGACGGCTTTCTCGACAAGCCCAAGGTGCGACAGCTGAACGTGATGAACCGCTGGGCTTACGTCCGTCCGCGCTACATCCTGCAGGCCGAGGCGAGCGTCATCTCGGAGCGCCGCCGCGGCGGACAGACCACTCACCAGCACGCGACCTCTGCCTCTGCCCCTGCCGCCGATCCCCTCTACCTCATTGAGATGCAGACCACGCGCGTGGCGGGATGGATGAAGAATGCTTTCATTCTCAACCCCTCCCACGGCACCAACTTGGCGCTCATCCTCTCGGGCACGTATCATACGACCGATGCCTCTTACGGCCTACGCCTCAACAATGCCGACCAGCGCACGGGCTATGCCTCGCTACTCTTCGAGACCGACTTCACGCCGCAGCACAAGCTCTCGGCAGGACTCTCTGCCAACGTCGACGACTACCGGCACCACTACCGACTCACGCAGCAAGCCACTGCCCCCGTCACACGGCTCGACGAGAGCGAAAGGGTGGAGGGTGGCTATGCGCAGTACACCTTCTCCACCCCCGACGACCGACTCACGCTCATGGCGGGCCTCCGAGCCGACCACAGTTCGCTCCACGGCCTCTTCCTCACCCCTCGCCTCCATCTGAAGTACAGCCCCTCCCACGCCGTCGCGCTGCGCCTCTCTGCCGGACGGGGCTATCGCACGGTGTTCCCCTTGGCGGAGTATAGCTACCTCATGGCTTCGGGACGCACCCTGGAACTTCCCCGTCCGCAGCAAGAATCGGCATGGAACGTAGGCACGAGCCTCAACTTCAAGCTCCCTCTGGGCGGTCACATTCTCGACCTCACCACCGACTATTATTATACGCTCTTCACCCGTCAGGTCGTGCCCGACTATGATGCCGACCTCCAGACTATCACGCTCCACGGCCTCGACGGTCACCACAGCTACTCTCATACGGCACAGGTGGAAGCCACCTACTCCCCCCTGCGCGGCCTCACCCTCACGGCAGCCTATCGCTACAACTTCGTGCGTCAATATACGGGTGGCCGCATGCAGGAGAAGCCCCTACAGAGCCGCTACAAGGGCTTGCTCACCGTGAGCTACAAGACGCCTCTCGAACTCTGGCAGTTCGACCTAACCGCACAGCTCAACGGTGGTGGTCGCCTGCCCGCCAACGGCATTGAGGGCGAAAGCCTTCGCTTCCCTGCCTACGGCAATCTGAGTGCACAGATCACGCGCTGGTTTCGCCACATGAGCATCTACATCGGCGGCGAGAACCTCACCAACTATCGGCAGCCGTCTCCCATCATCGAGGCAGCCCACCCCTGGTCCACAAGCTTCGATGCCACGCAGGTGTGGGGCCCCGTCCACGGCGCCATGGCGTATGCCGGGCTGAGAGTGAATTTTTAGGGAGGAGGGGAACTATGGATTCTAGGATTCCTAGGATTTCTAGGTTTTCTAGGATTTCTAGGATTCCTAGAACACCTTTTCCCCCCGCGCCAGCCCTAATACTTAATACTTTATACTTAATACTTTTCATATTTCATGCTACAAGTTTTTCCCGTCAAAGGCATGAGTTGCGCCTCATGCTCCGCCCACGTCACCAAGGCACTACAGCGCCTCGAGGGCGTGAGCGAAGTCAACGTCAACCTTGCCACCAATACCGCCCGCGTCAGCTATGACCCGCAGCTCTGCACCCCCGAGCAGATGCAGCAAGCCGTGGCACAGATGGGATTCGAACTCCTCATCGATCAGCCCCTCGAAGCCGAGGGCACAGAAGCCGCCACCACCAGCGCCACCACCACTGCGCAAAGCCCAACCACCGACGCTCAAGCCTACGCCCGCCAGCGACGCACACTCATCGGCGCATGGGCAGTGGCTCTGCCCTTGCTCCTGCTGAGCATCTTCCAAGGCCTCTTCTCCGGACAAGAGGTACTGCTCTTCTTCCTCGCCACCTACTCGCTCTATCGCTACGGCCGCGCATTCTACGCTCCCGCATGGCGCCTCCTGCGCCACGGCTCCTCCAGCATGGACACCCTCGTGGCACTAAGCATCACAGTGTCCTATGCCTACAGCTTCTTCGCCCTGTTCTTCCCCCAATGGTTTAGAGCCCACGGTATGGAGCCCCACCTCTACTTCGACAGCGTGGGTATGATCACCGCCTTCATCCTCACCGGTCGCACCCTCGAGGCACGTGCCAAGCACCGCACCACCTCTGCCGTAAGAGGCCTCATGAGCCTGCAACCCAGCGAGGTGACCATCGTCTTCCCCAATGGGTCGCAGGGCACGAAGCAGATAGCCGAAGTGCGTCAAGGCGACGTAGTCTTGGCCCGCCCTGGCGACCGCATAGCCGTGGATGGCGAAGTGGTGAGCGGGGAGTCGGCTGTCGACGAGAGCATGCTCAGCGGCGAACCCATCCCCGTCATGAAGACCACGGGGGCAGCGGTCAAGGCAGGCACCGTATGCCTTGACGGAACGCTCCGCTACCGCGCCCACCACGTGGGACAGGACACCCTGCTCTCACAGATCGTGCGCATGGTACAGGAGGCACAGGGCAGCCGCGTAAAGGTACAAGCACTGGTCGACCGCATAGCCGCCATCTTCGTGCCCACCATCGTAGTGCTGGCCATCCTCAGCTTCGTGCTCTGGGCAGTGCTGGGCCATGGTGCCGACAGCCTCAGCCACGGACTCGTGGCTCTCGTCTCCGTGCTCGTCATAGCCTGTCCCTGCTCGCTCGGACTCGCCACCCCCACGGCAATCATCGTGGGCATAGGTCGCGGTGCACGCCGAGGCATCCTCGTCAGAGACGCCTCCTGCCTCGAGACAGCCCAGCGCATCGATACCATTCTGCTCGACAAGACGGGCACACTCACCGAGGGGAGCCCCACCGTAGCTCAAGCTGTCTACTTCACTGCCGACGAGCCTCGCGTGCGCTCCATCATCCGTTCGCTCGAAGAGCTCTCCACCCACCCCTTGGCACGCGCCATCTCTCACCACTTAGCAGACGCCCCCACCCTCAAGCCCGACCACTACGAAGCCCTTGCCGGCAACGGCCTGAAGGGCACCATCGAGGCCAAAGCCTACCTCCTCGGCTCTCTGCCTTGGCTCATAGAGCAGGGCACACAGTTCACGAGTGAGCAGACGGAGCTCGCCCGTCAGTGGGAGGGGGAGGCACTGACCCTCGTGGGCGCAGCCTCAGCCTCGGGCAAACTGCTTGCCCTCCTCGCACTGACCGACCCCTTGAAGCCCACCTCAGCCGCTGCCATAGAGCGACTCCAGCGCCTCGGCGTGACGCCCTTTGTCCTTACCGGCGATAGTCAGCAGACTGCGCACGAAGTGGCACGACGGGTAGGCATCCCCGCCAAGCGCGTCATGGCCCGTCAAAGCCCCACCGACAAGGCCCAGCTCGTAGCCCGACTGCAGCAGGAGGGCCACCGCGTAGCCATGGTGGGCGATGGCATCAACGACAGTGCTGCCTTGGCGCGCGCCGACCTCAGCATTGCCATGGGCCGCGGCAGCGACATTGCCATGGAAGCCTCTCAGATGGTACTGCTCAGCGCCTCGCTCGAGCGCCTGCCCGAAGCACTCGCCCTCTCCCGCGCCACGATGCGCACCATTCGCGAGAACCTCTTCTGGGCTTTCTGCTACAACGTGGTGGCTGTGCCCATCGCCGCCGGTGCCCTCTACCCTCTGTGCGGCCAAATGCTCAGCCCCATGATAGCCAGTGCCGCCATGGCGATGAGCTCCGTCAGTGTAGTGCTCAACTCCCTCCGACCTCGGAAACTTTTTTAGACATTCTCCATAAAAATCTATAAACATCCTACAATCATGAAACGTATCCTTTCCCTCATTCTTGCCCTCGGCATGGGCTCAGCCTGCGCCGTGGCACGCGACATCAAGATTCTCGTCGTAACCCCCACCCCTCAGATGCACTGCAACAACTGCGAGGTAAAGATCAAGAAAAACCTCCGCTTCGAAAAGGGCGTGAAGGACATCGTGACGAGCCTTGAGGATCAGACCGTCACCATCAAGTACGATGCCGACAAGACCTCGCCCGCCCTCCTCCTCAAAGCCTTCGAGAAGTTTGGCTACACTGCCCAAGAGGTCAAGCCCGCCTCCACTCCCACTCCCGCCAAAGAGAAGGACAAAGAGGAAAAATAAGCCGCCTCTGCCCCCCGAAAAATTATCCCCCCAAGGAGAAAAAATTAGTGGTGGGAAGAGAAAAAATTAGTGGTGGGAAGAGAAAAAATTATCCCCCCGAAGAGAAAAAAGCTCTTCAGGGGGACTTTTTTTGCCCCTCTCTGCCCCGCTATTTTCCACAGAATCTCCCCCTCTCTTCAGCCCCTACCCTACGCGATTTCTTAGCAAGGAATAGGATTTTTTATGTTAAAGTATATGTAAATAGGGGGTAATTCGTAAATGTTTATATTTGCCCTGTCCTAAAGAACAAGACATATCTTATAAAATTTTATAAACCCATTACATCAATTACTATGAAGAGAATCTGGATTACATTGGGTGCTACGCTCCTGCTAAGCTTAGGAGCACAAGCACAGGACTTGCGTCCCAAGGTCGACGAGAAAGGACGAGTAGGCTTTGTCGATGCTTCGGGCAATGAGGTGGTAAGCTGCAAATACGAATCGGCTGCTGCATTCATTGACGGAGTGTCAATCGTATCGAAGAGCGACAAGTATGGTCTCGTCAATGAGCAGGGCATAGAAGTGCTTAAGCCCAAGTATGAGCTTCTCGTGCCCTGGGGCAAGGACCTATTCCTTGCCAAAAAAGGGAAGAATTATGGCCTGTTAGCCAAGGATGGTAGCATAGCGCTCCCTCTGAGCTACCTTCACATAAGCAAGCCCAATTGCTACGGCAAGGCATGGATAAGCAAGGGCGGAAAGGTAGTAAGTTCTAATGGTACACAATTTATCCAAGGTGGCAAGTATGGCATTGTCAATAGCGATGGTATCGTAGCAGTAGAGCCTAAGTACAAGGGACTCTATGAGTTTACCTCTGCCAGCAACATTCGCGCCATGCACGACAATGCGTATCCTATCTATAAGCTCCACGTGATAGGCGACACGCTCGTCACCAATGGAGAGTACTACGCTGTATCGAAGGATGAAAAGTCTGCACAGAAGGCGGGCATCGTTTCGAGCACAGGCGAACTGCTCATGCCTATAGGCAAAGCCACTTGGGTGATGCCCCCCGTGAGCGACATGGTGCGTTGCTACAATGCCACAAAGTCGAGGACCACGTGTATGTACTACAACATGGCCACGAAAAAGATGCTTACCGTATCGAAGCTCAAAGGTGGACTTGACGACTTGAAGGAGTGGACCCACAGCGACTTCCATGGCGACGTGGCTGCCGTCAACACCACAGAGGGATGGAACTTTATCGATAAAGCAGGCAACACGCTTCGAAGCGGCTATGCCTACGTGCTCTACAGTTCAAACGCGAAGGCATGGGCTGGCGTGAAGGCAGGCGAGAGCGAATGCGATGCTTTCGACGAACAAAACCAGCCTCTCTTTGCCGAGGGCGTAAAAATAGAATCCATAGAATTTTCTGACATCACAAGCCATACCGACATCTTCGGTGTGAAGATGAATGGGAAATGGGGCGCTATCGATCGTCAAGGGAAGGAAGTGATCCCCTTCGCTTATGAGAGAGTAAAGTCTCCCATGTTCGACTACGTGCCCGTCAAGACAGCCAATGGCTGGGGTATGCGCACACTTTCCGATCAAGAGGTGATGCCCTGCCAGTTTGCAGACCTGCTGCCTCTCTCTGAAGAGCATCCACGCATCGTATGGGGCAAGAATACCGACAACCTATGGTATGCCTACGACATGACACAAAAGCAGCTGCGCCCCAATGGCTACGAAATGGTGACCAACTATCAGGACGGCTATGCATGGGTGAAGCCCAAAGGCTACTTTGTGCCCGACGATGCCGTGACCCGAGGCATGGTGAAGCTCGTTACGAAGCAGAATGTCAGCGACGAGGTGTTTGCCTCTCAGCAGCCCTACTTTGGTAGCTTATTGGGTCTGGACGGCGAGATATATGCAGAGGGTCCTTACTACATCAATCTGCTTCCCAACGTGATCCATCTGGTACATGCCAACGGCGATAAGAAACTTACAAAAACACAGAACAAGAAGCTCGGCCTCTACATGACGCAGCTCTATCGCTCGTATCCCATGGAGACAAAAATCAACGTTGACAATTGGGACTTCTAACTACCCTGCACACCTCAATCGCATCAACATTAACTCTGATAAAAATGAAAAAATACATACTTCCTCTCCTTCTGATGGCTTTGACCACGACCTCAGTAAAGGCACAAAAGAACGATGCCGATACGCCCTATCGCCGCAGTTCGCTCTACTCTATCCTTATCAACCATACCGATCAGAAATTTGCCAAGGAGATATGCAATGCCTTCTTAGCAATGCCTACTCCCGATAAATACAACAATCACGACCTCAGCGTAAAGGTGATCAACCTCGACAAGAAGCTCAAAGGAGCTAAAAGCGACAATGAAAACGAGGCTGTGACAACGTTTCTCACCGAGAATCAAGTGGCAAGCCGATTGGTGGCCAAATGGTTCGACCGCGACTTCTACACCGGAGAGTGCGACATGGAGCTGATCAAAGCTCGCGGACTCTACAACGCTACAAAGTTTGACGAGATCCTCGCCGAAAAGTCGGCTCGAAGCCAAGCTCTCATGGCCGACGCGGGCGAAGACCTCATAGGCAATACCTTCGTCGTGGTGAACGATATTCGCTACATCGACAAGGAGCAACGCGGCAAGCTGATTGGCGGCATACTTAAAGCTGTAGGTAGCGTAGCAGGCATGTCGGGCTTGTCGAACATCGGTAGCTTTATGGAGAACATGCGCGGATTCAAAGTGAGAATCAACACATTCCTCTACCGCCTCGACTGGAACGACGAAATAGCTCTCAACTTCTACAAGACGCAGTACGCCTCCACTCCCTACGAAGACGGTAAGTACAAGGCCTTCGACGACGGCCGCGGACAGTACCACCTCACCTACGTGGGCAAGGTAGAAAGCAAGGGTAGCACTACATCCTTCGCAGGTGTCAATGCAGGCGACCCCGTACAGATGGTGCGAAAGGCTTGTCAGCGTGCACTCGACGACAACATCGTAGACCTGCAACGCTCTTACAGCGAATTCCGTACAAAATCACCCCTTGTCAGCACCGAACCTATCACAGCCTACGTAGGCAAGAAAGAAGGGGTGACGGAAGACTCTAAGTTTGAAGTACTCGAAGTGATAGAAAACGAAGATGGTACGCATTCCTACAAGCGCGTAGGCACGATTCGCCCTGTCAAAAACAAGATATGGGACAACCGCTACATGGCTGTAGAAGAAGGAGCACAAGGTGCAACGCTCGGCGCCACCACCTTTGAGCGCACAAGCGGCACGAAGGACTTCTACCCCGGCATGATGATTCGCGAAATCACTAAATAAAGCATTTAAGTTTTCTCTAAAGAAAGCCGTTTCTTTAGAGAAAACTTCAGTAAAGCATTTTCAGTCGAACACTTCTCAGTAAGTACTGGGGGCGACGCGTCCTCGCGTCGGCTTCAACGCGGATGCTCAACAAAGCATTTCCCTTACTCACACCACCGAGGCTGGAACATGCCGCCCCCAATAATCGCTGAAATAATCTACCATACAACAGACAAAGAAATCTCCCCAACCCATTATGAAACATCTCATCTCCCTCCTGCTGCTCCTCCTGGCAATAGTACAGCCCATCACGGCCAAAGGCACCGACCCCGTGAAGTACGACATATCGTCGGCAGGATCGGGCGTGCAAGGCACTTACCTGGTGAAAGTATACGTCTACTCTCGCTCCCCCAAAGTGAGCGACCAACAGATCGTATACGGCGCAGTGCACGGCGTGCTCTTCCGCGGATTCCAAGGAAAGCCCAGCGCACCCGCCCTTGCTGGTTCGGCCACTGTAGAAGAGCAGAAAGCCGACTACTTCACCTCCTTCTTCGATGAGAAAGGCGGAGCCTATCTCAACTATGCATCTATCCTTCCCGGATCGTACGAGCGCATCAAGACTGCTAAAGGCTACAAAGTGGGCGCCATCGTACAGGTGAGCAAAGACAAACTACGCTCCGACCTCTCCTCGGCGGGCATCATTCGCGGTCTGAGCGATGGATTCTAAGCATAGAAGCCTCACGCATGTATCAATTCCACACAAAAAAGTTACGGCTATGAACAAACTTACAGCACTCATGGGGCTACTCCTGCTGTCCGCCTCAAGCCTCTCAGCACAGTCGGACAAGGAAATCATTCTACCCCAAAAGCCTCATCGCCCACAATACGTAGACCATACGCAGAGTCCCACTGGATTCTGGTGTGCCGCCGAAGCAGAGGGCGGAAGCACCGTCATGCTCAACCACGTCAACATGCAAGCAGCTCAACTGACCTATACCGCTGGCTATCGATTCAACGAATACATCAGAGTGGGCGCCGGACTGGGAGCCAAATACTACTTCAACCACAACTCACGCCGACGCGGCACGGCCAACAGTTGCACCTTCCCCCTATTCTTCAACGCACGAGGCAACTTCCTCTCACAAGCCGACCGCAGCATGGTGCCCTACTGGTCGGTCAACGTGGGCGGAGTGGTAGGCGACGGATTCTTCCTCTCACCCACCATCGGCCTGCGCTTTGGCGAACAGCGCAACTCATGGCTCCTGGGCCTCAGCTACAGTCTCAACCATATCAACACCGACAAACTGCAAGTGCCACCAGCAACCCGACTCACAACGACGAGCGCACTCATGCTCCACGTGGGCTATGAATTCTAAGTCTTAAGCTCTCCTCAATAAGACTTTTAACCGAGAATAGAGCACATACGCACATCGCGCTTACCATACGACACTTTAACCCTCTCACAACAGAAAAGCATGAAACTAAAAAGCATAACCACACTCGCTGCCACAGGCCTGATGCTACTCGCTCTGCCAAGCTGCACCACAAGCCAAAGTACCGTGGCAGCCTACCAAGGCACACAGATAGAATGTATGGGCGTGGAACACGACGGATCGCAGACACTACGCGTCACCGCCTCGGGACGCAACAAAGCCGACGCCGTAGAACAAGCCAAGAAGAACGCCGTGCGCGAAGTGATATTCTACGGCATTCGTCACGGACAGAAGGGATGCAACATGCGCCCCATCGTGACGGAAGTAAATGCCGAAGAGAAGTATGAAAAGTACTTCAACATATTCTTTGCCGACGGCGGTGAATACCTCAAATACGTGAGCATGGCCGACGAGCGAAACCGCTCTCGCACAAAAGCACAAGCCAAAGCCTTCGTGAGCTACACCATCACCGTGCGTGTGCTCCGAGCCGAACTGAAAGATAGGCTCAAGGCCGACCACGTGATCGATTAATCTCACTCGAAAAACAACCTCATTACAGCAACGACTTATGAAACTACGTTTTCTATCTCTCGCCCTGCTCTGCTTAGCTTGCATCACCGCCTTCGGACAAGCCAAAAAACCAAGACTCATGGTGGTGCCCAGCGATGCCTGGTGCCAAGAGCATGGCTATATGCAAGAATTCGACAATCAAGGCTCCGTAGAGCAGATCCCCGACTACCGACAGGCACTGCTCGACAATAAAGACCTCAACAACGTGATAACCAAGATCGGCGTGCTCATGGCCGACCAAGGCTTCCCCCTCGTTAGCATGGAGCAAAGCCTCAAGAGCATCAATAGCCTCACCGCCGAAGACAACCTCATACGCAGCAAGGCCAGCGGCTCTGCATTGACCGAAAGCCCACTCGACCGCTTGCGCCGAGTGGCAAAAGCCGACATCCTGCTCCAAATCGATTGGACCGTGAGCGAAATCGGACCTAAAAAGAGCATCACCTACAATCTGCAAGGACTCGACGCTTACACCAACAAGCAGGTGGCTGGCGCTCAGGGCACAGGCGCACCCTCATTCAGCGCCGAAACACCCGTACTGCTCGAAGAGGCCGTGCAGGACAACATGGACAACTTCACGGCTCAACTGCAGCGCCACTTCGATGACCTCTTTGCCAACGGACGCGAGGTAACGATCGACATCCGCGTGTTCGACAACGGATCGGGCATTGACCTCGAAACGGAATACGATGGCACAGAACTCACCGAAATCATAGACAACTGGATGGCTGAAAACACCGTGAACCACCGATTCAACAAGAGCGATGCAACCGAAAACTTCACGCTCTACGACCAAGTGCGCATACCTCTCTATAAGAAAAACGGCATGCCCGAAGACACGGAAGGATTCACACGCAATCTGCGACGTTTCCTTCAGCAGCCACCCTACAACATTCCTTGCAAAATCATCAATCGCGGATTGGGACGCTGCCTACTCGTGATCGGCGAAAAATAAATCTCTAAAAATCTAAAGCAATGAAAAGTTTGCTCCACAAAATAGCCCTCCTCATGGGCTCCTGCTGCGCCCTCTCTACAGGCCAAGCCATGGCACAAGAGTGCGACATCCCCGTAGCAGTAGTGCTCATACAGCAAGCCGACGAGGTGCCCGAAGCCTCCGAGCAACTGCTCACCAACGCACTGACGCGCATCGCCGTAAGCAACGGCATGAATGCCGAACTGCCTTACTCACAATTTGTGCTCAGCGCACGCTGCGACATGCTCGACAAAAGCATCCTACCCGGACCTCCCGCCAAGGTGTCGTGCAATCTCGGCATCACACTCTACGTGGCCGACGTATACAACAAGAAGAAATTCTCAAGCGCCTACATCGAACTCAACGGTGTGGGCAACAACGAAGTAAAAGCCTACAACAATGCTTTCTCCCAGCTACGTCCCAAGGCTCCCATGGTGGAGCAGATGCTCGAGACGGGCAAAAGCATGATCATGAACTACTACAACACGCAGTACCCCAACATCCTCAAGGAAGCACGCCGACTGGCAGGTCTGCAACGATTCGACGAGGCTCTGGCTCTCATCACAGCCATACCGGCTTGCTCCAAGGGAGGCGACGAGGCCATCAGCGAAGGACTAAAGATCTACACCCGCTATCGCGACCGCTACAACTTGCAGCTCCTCAACAAGGCACGCGGCATCTGGGCCGCTGGTCAAGATCAAGCCAGTGCACGCGAAGTGGCAGACATCCTTCTACAGATCGACCCCGAAGCTGCTTGCTACAACGATGCGCTTTCCCTTTCGAAGGAGATTAAGACACAAGTGCGCAGCGACCTCGACCTCGAAATGCGTGAGAAATATCACGACGCCGTGAAGCTCGAGCAACAACGCATTGCCGCCATCCGTGCCATCGGTGTGGCCTACGGCAATGGTCAGAAAGCCAAGACCACAAACATTGCTTGGCTGAGATAATATATTCCATCAGCACAAAGCAAGAATCCTACTATCGGTGGATGCAATCAAACTTTGCATCCACCGATTTTTTCGCCCCCGCCTCCCCCCCTCTTCCTTCCCCTCCCCTACGATACTTCTTAGCAAGGAATAGGATTTTTTATGTTAAAGTATATGTAAATAGGGGGGGTAAAAACTAAATGTCTATATTTGTCGTGATAAAGATAACCATAAAATATCCAAAATTAAATCTAACGGCTGATAATCACACTATTGTACCTTAGACATCGAACTCTACCGACCATTAGGGTGAACACGGACTGCCTTTTACTTAAACAATAAGCTATGAAGAAAATTTGGTTAATAGCCATTCCTGTATTAGGACTATTGGCTGTATTGTTACTACATGTGGGATGCACAAAGAGCAGTCCCACTGATCCTACTCCCGAAAACTTACAGGCTTACTACGAGAAGGACTCTCAACGAATGGACTCCGTGGGCAAATTTGCTGCTTACTTCGACTTCTCTGGTGTATACTTGGCCTACAACGATCCACAGACGGCACAGACCTTCAACGGCATAACCCAAAAAGTGACAGGATCGCTACAAAACTATGACCTCTACTCACTGGCTAATAGTCAGATAGAACAGCTAAGCGGCGGGCAGCTACAATCGGCTGCTAACATCTTTGAACAACTCCACAATCCCGCTGCACAGGGACAACTTTACGCACCAATTGAGCAGACACTAAAAAAAATTGTAGATGAAAATCGCAGTGCCTTGCTTGTGACCGACTATGAAGAGTACACTCCCGGACATCAGATATACCAACAGGCTTACGCCACTCCCTACTTCGAAGAATGGCTGAAAAGAGGCAAAGAAATTACATTCTTCGTAACAGACTATATGGAGGGCAATCTACCCAAACACCTCTACTACACCGTATTCGACGATGAAAGCCACCGCCTGCTCCATGAGATAGAGGACGGACTACAAGGCAAACCGCAGAACTACAAGCGATTCACACTCTCTATGCACAACTATCAGGTGGCCCCAATGCCCGGTGGCACAAGTGGCGCTTACGTAGGTCCGTGCGTGGGCGGAACGTATCATAACGACGTGGGTGAAGACCTCGTGACAGAATCGATCGAGGATGGAGGAGAAAATGGATTCCATCGGCTACCCTACGCTCGTGCAGAAGTGTACACATGGGATGCTGATTGGGAATCGATCGTGCAGAACGCTAAGGATCAACAGGACCCGAGCATAGCCGCTCCCTACCGTTTCAAGCACCTACTGCAAAACCTCTATGCCGACTTCTCCAATACGGACTCCTACCACATTCAGGCTCTTGGCGCACGAATGACTGACATCGGTCAGGACTTTGAACTCTACATGAACTGGCTCACCGCAATGAAGTTTCCGCCCAAAAAGACTACTACGGATGGCGAAGAAGAAGTGGAGATTCCAAGCGAAAGTGCCGATTTCTACGACGAAAAGGGTAACCTGCTTCCGCAATACGACTATACTAAGAATGGCGGGCGCATTGCCGACGTGCAGGGCGTGATAGGCTTCGACCAAGGACTGTTCGAACAAAGCTTCAAGCAAACGCGGGGAAGCAAAACAGAACTTGCCATCAACCTCGACCCCCGATTTGGCGGCAAGATAGCGGGAGCCGAGGAAGGCTCAAGCCTCTATCGCATCGACCTCATAGTAGTAGCAGCAGAACCCAACCTCGGGCCGCAGATTGACGAGCTATTCAGTTGGCCCGGCAACAACAGCCTAAGTTCTGCCATCCGCAATGTGCTGCAGCACTGCAACCCACAGGGCTCTTCAGTCTACACCTACTTTATCAGAATAAACAGCTAAGAAACATTAGTCATCAAGCACCATAACAACAAATAATCATACAACCATGTCAAATATCATCATCCCCATTTATGTAATCGCTGTAGTAGCAGCCATCGTTGCGCTCTTAGTAGCCATCATGTTCTCTAAAAGCGTAGACTTCCGTCCCGATATGAGCGACGTGAGCAAGCGCAAGACTATCTTTTGGCTGGTAAGCATACTTTCAATCATCCTTTCCGTAGCTGTGGCATTCGCCTTTGTATATACCGACTGCAAGACGGGCTCAAAGAAGAGTGCCTTCATGCTGCACGAGAGCATTGGTGCCGCCTTGTCGTGGATTATATACTTAGTGCTTGGCATAATCATCTCCAAGGCTAACCCGAAAGACAAACTGGGTTCATGGTTCTAAACCTAAGCCTACAAATTATTCATCTAAGCAAAGCTGACTGACCATGGACGATAAACTCTTTGTAATAGCTATAGGCGGCACGGGCATGCGATGCCTCGAATCGTTTGTCCACCTGTGTGCCATCGGTATGTTCGACAATGAGGAAATCAACATCCTCACACTTGATACCGATCAGAGTAATGGCAACAAAGGTCGCGTAGAACGACTCATAGAACTCTATAATAAAGTAAAGACTGACAACCCAGACAACCCTGGCGGGAGTCCGAACACCAACACCTACTTCTCTGCCAAGCTCAACCTTTATAAATTTTATACAGACTATTCAAAAGCCAACCGCAGTAGCTACCTCAAACTGAGTGCAACGCAAGGCACCGACAAGCAGACAGAACAAGACGATAGCGACCTGGCAGACCTCTTCCTTGAACACGACACCGTGCAGAGCTTCAACCTCGAGCACGGCTATCGTGCACAGACCCATCTGGGATCGATGTTGATGTATCATGGCATCATAGAAGCAGCTCGCCACTACAACGCTGATAAGAGCAAAGCCACTGCTCCTGAAAAAGACTTGGTGGACTTCCTAAGCAAGTTGCAGCAGAGCAGCGCGGGGGCACGCGTATTTGTGTTTGGCTCCGTATTTGGCGGCACTGGAGCTTCGTCAATCCCCGTAGTACCCGAGGCTCTGAAGGAGGCCATCAACGTGATTTCACAAAACACGATAGACTTCAACCGTGTGAAGTTTGGCGCAACACTCCTGACGGAATATTTCAGTTTCAAGTCGCCCTCCGAAGCACAACGCAAAAACGAAAAGCTCATCGCCTCGTCAGACTACTTTGCTATCAACTCACAGGCAGCCCTGCAATTCTACCAGCAAGACCGCACAGTGAAAGACCGCTACAAGCGACTCTACCACGTGGGATGGCCCGCACAGGAACTCGACGTGACTGGCGACAAGCAGCAAACCATCACAGGTGGGGCGGAACAGAAGAATGCCTGCCACGTGGTAGAACTGATGTGTGCCTGCGCAGCTTACGACTTCTTCGGCCAAGACGATAATAATCTGAAAAATAAGACGGCACAATATCTCTACCGATCAGTGGAAGAAGACGATAGCGGCAATCTCACCTTTAAAGGCACAGACTTTGTAGATGCCACCAAGGCAAATGAATTCTTACAGAAAATGGGATCGTTCTTGGTGCTGGCACACTTAGTTCTGTCGAAACATGCAGGAGCTATCCCTCAAGTAGGTATGAGCAAAGCGAACATCGGTACACGCGGACTTATATCTTGGCTCGATGAGTTCAAGATAACCGACTACAACGATATGCGACAAGAGCAAACCGAGGAAATCGACAACTTCATGAAGGAGTTTGCCTACAGCATAGATGCTGGTGCCCTGGTACGCGGATGGATTTACCAAGTGTATAACTCTGTGCGTGCCGTCGGTGCTAGTAAATTCTTATTTGCAACGAATATATTCGAAGAGAATATTAAGACGCTTGCCTCAATGGATCCCGTCAAGGAAATACAGGAGGAAAAGAAAGCTGGATTGATCATCAAGACCGATAAACGCGAGACATACGACGACTTCATTAAAAAACTGCCCAACGCCAAGCCTCAGCAAAACGGAACGCAAAGCGTAAGTACCATGAAGGAACGCTTCCTCGCACATATGTACAATGCTATCAATGCTACAATTCCCTTCAGCGCAATGTTATCTTAAACATTGAGACAACCCACACTTCCTCTTCCTTCATAATAGCTACACACCTATGCCCAATATAAAAGCATTAACCATCAAGGTAAGCGCACGCAGCCAGCAGCAAGGCGCCGCTGGAGCATGGCAAGACCTTACCTCACAGATACAAGCCTTTACACGCGATATTGAGACTCCCAGCATCAAGGCGGGGGTCGACGTGAGTGCCATCGTATCGGGCGTACCCTCAGTATTTGCCCGCGCCGACTTGTTCAACCATGCGCTCGGAGAAATACAGACCATACGCAACAATGCCAACTCTGGCCTCAACCAGTACTACATCAACCTCGTAGACGAGTGGCGCGGACTCATAGCCTGCATCGCGCTGAACAATACCGCCATCAGCGTAAGACGCATCAATCTGACTTACAGCGACGACAAGGACATCTACACTACAGAGAACATGTACGAGCCAAAGGGAGCCTTTGGCAACATGCTCATGAACGACCGCTCCATCTGGACCGAACAAGGAAAGGCACGCAACGACCAACCAAAACCCTTCCTATATATAATCAAATACAACGGACAGGTGGTGGGCGCTACTTCGCCACGCTCAATATTCTTCACTTCTGTGGCTTACGACATTGAGCAGCAACACCCCTTTGTTGACCCTGCTACCCACCGATTCACCGACCCTCTGCATAGTAGCATCCCCGATGATCAACTCCTCAATCTCTTTGCTTACGTAGACAAACTGCAGCAACGCATCAGCCAACTCGAGGAGTATTATAAAAACACAGACCTTGACTATCAGCACATCAAACTCGAATTAGGCACATGGCGCGACGAAATCCTCGCTGAAATACGCCACCGCGGGCTCAACGAAGATGATGCTAGTGCACTGCCTGTGCAGGGTTTTGACGTGCCTTTCCGATTCCTCAACTACACGGAAGAACTCTATGGATACAATGGCGTGATTACCTCTGCACCCGACGCTCAAGGACTGGCCAAAGCTTTCAAACCCGAAGACCTACTCCTACCCAACAACGCCGAGATAGCTCGCATATGGTTGCCACGCGACTACGAGGACAATAAGGACCTGTCTAACTCTCTGCCTGTATACCTGCTACGCGCTAAAATCAATGGTTCACCACGCTATGCCTACTTCAGCATACCACTCAGCGAACGAGGATTGCAAGTGTTTGGTGAGAACATCAACATCCTATTGGGCTATGCCAATGCGGGCAACGATATCGATTCAAGACTCGATGCCACATTTGACGAGGCAACGAGCAAACTCAGCGTGCGCCTTACGCTGACCATCACCGATAGCGCTACAAGAAACCATAAGCAGAAAGCTATCCCCATTGACTACCATATCAAAGGAATCTTCGGACGCAACAAGGACGTAGTAGTATGGCCCAACTTCATCGCACGAAACTGGGAACGCTACTTTCTCTACTCAGAGATGCCCCACAATGTGCGTCAGAACGACTGTCCCTACAGCGCAGTGCCCTTCTGCGGAGAAGGAGATGATTTCCACATCACCACCGACTATGAAGGCCACATAGACTTTTTAGCAGAAAACGGTGTGGCAAAGGCTGGAGGCGAACTGCGCGTAGTATGCGATAGCCGTACGGCTTCACGCCAATATAAGTACGAGATTTATGAGAGCAAGAACCCCTTCAAGGGCGTGCGCCTCACTTATATGAACGGACAAGAGGCTGGCTTCGTACTGATACACTATTCCAACGATATCAATGCCAAGGACGGACTGCCTAAGGACCGACTGCACTACACGCGAGAACTGAAGGAAGCTACAGTGGGAATCGATTTCGGTAGTACCAACACTTCGGTGGCTTATCATGAAAAGAACATGCCCAATGCTGAGGGGTTGCAGTTTGAAGATCAACGTATCTCGCTCTTCAGCGAACTGGGAACGAAGACGAACGATATACCCGCCGAGCGCAACGTGCTCTTCTTCCAAAACGAAGAAATCTACTCCAATGCCATCAAGAGCATACTCGCTATTCACGACGACCAGCGGCTACCGCAAGGAGACGACCACGACTCGGCTTTGAGCGAAGCTGTGCAGGGAGGCTTCCCCTGCTTCTGTCGCCATCTACCCATCGATTCAGTCACAGCTGATCGTATGCGCCTTAGTTTCAAGAACGGACAGAGCATCGTGGAACTCGTGCATAACATGAAATGGAGCGATCGCGAAGAAGACAAAGCTCACAAGCGAGCCTTCCTCTCATCACTTCTGCTCCACATCTATGCAGAGCTCTACGTAAAGGACTACGTTCCCTCTGACCTCAGATGGTCTTACCCCTCAGCCATGGGCTACAACCTCTTGACACAATACAACCAAATATGGCAGTCGCTCACAAAGGTCACACCCATTACAAAGGAAGGAGCTAAGTATAAGCTTGATGTGGCAAATATTCCCGGCATCAATATACAGATGGGCAATGATAATGATCCATTTGGAAATGCTGGAAGTTCGAATAGCAACGATCCTTTCGCTTCGCCTTTCGGCAACAATGATATGTTTGGCGGAGGTAGCAATCCTTTCGGCGGAGGAGATAACAGCTTTGGCAACAGCGGTAATACATTCGGTGAAAGCACTGAGACAACATCAGATGGATTCGGAGTCTCACCCTTTGGCGATGTACAAGGCCAAACGCAGCAAGGAGTAAATGCGTCAACTCAAGAAAGTGGCTTCGATAACAGCCCATTCAACGACAATGCCGCTACACAGACGCAATCCCAAGAGAAACCTCTTGAACCTGAGAAAGGTCCATTTATGTTCGACTTTAAGAGCATTGACACACAAAAAGCTATGACTGAGGCTTGCGCTGTGGCAAACTATCTTTCCTACAGTATAAACAATACGAATGAACTCGTATTCTGCTTCGATGTGGGCGGAAGCACCACCGACATATCAGTGATATGCAGCGAGGGTGAAACCAACAAGATGCTGAAACAAAACTCCATTCGATTTGCCGCTCAGCGCTTGTCAAACGCCACAAAGTATGTTGCTAAGCCTTTTGAGCAAGCACTACAGAAAATCTGTCATAACCACAATATCAAGTTGCTTGGCTTTAATGATGGTGAGCGCCTCTACTCCGCC
Organism: uncultured Prevotella sp.; assembly: GCA_937898715.1. Lineage (GTDB taxonomy): Bacteria > Bacteroidota > Bacteroidia > Bacteroidales > Bacteroidaceae > Alloprevotella. Next base: position 53,592 of record CALEKA010000073.1, on the reverse strand, counting down.
GAGACAGCACCCTACTACTTCGAACAAATTGTTGACCAACTCTCCACAGAACAATTGACAGAGTTCTACCAGATTATAGGTACAGACTGCCCGCAACTTTACTGCGTCGACCTATACATTACGGGACTCATCACTTACTATGCAGGACAGTTGGCCTACAAACTGGTAAAAGAAGCACGTAGATCGGATGAACTTCCCATGTACAATGACAATTGGCGCCCCATCATCAAGATTGTCTTTGCAGGTAAAGGCTCGCGCATCTTCGAGTGGCTCAACGCAGCTAACGAACAGACAGCCATAAGATATTACACCGAGATGTTCTGCATGGGAATGGGAGGTGAAAAAATCCTCAAGACCAACCTCGCTGCTTGGCCGAAATTCGATTTGCAAACCAAGCAAGGGAACGAAGTAAAGTTTGAAGTATCAAAAGGATTGGCTAAGACCATACAGACCCGACTGCTCATCACCGACAACGCTCTTGAGATTATAGGTGAGAATGGATTCAAGCTCTACAACTCTGCAACGAGAGAATGGGCTCCGCTACAATCCGATGACAGCATCACGGCTGACTTCATGCAAAGTATCGGCAAATGCTTTAGTTCACCAGATGCATTCAACTTCCAGCAGACACGTTTCTGCAACTTCGCAAGTATTTATTATAAATACGTGAGCGGAATCTTTGGCGCTACACGCTTGGATACTGGTAAGATGACGGAAGGGCTGCAATCGATGGCAAACATCAATACTTACATCAAAAGCCTCCCAGAAGTGCAGAAGGCACAAAGCGAGAAAGAATTTGACTTCGTGGCGCCAATCATCGTGCTTGAAGGCATGAAATTCTACGATCAGTACCTAATGGATGCCCTGCACTAAACACTACTTTAACACGCATCACACCGTGAGTGATAACTATTGCATATTAATTACTATTACGCGCGAAAGCATCTCCTTCCGCTACAACCGCAGCGATGGTGACAATCGCTTCATCGACTATGCCCCAGGAAGCGACGGTGTGGAGATGCCGTTTGCCGTGCTCTGCTCAGCTGGACAATTCGTCATCGGAAAGACTGCACTCGAATCGGCGCGTACTAATCAGAATCCCGACGCTTATGCCGACCTCTTCAAGACGTGCAGAGCAAAACGAACCTTCCGCTTTGCGAATCGAGACGAGTCGCTCGGAAAACTTCCATACTACGCCATACGTTGCTACATAGAAAGAATACTCTCCGATATTTTCTACAACCATTTCGGATCGATTGAAAGCAATGTGGCGCGGATGCCATTGGTATTTCTCTTTGGACCAGAGCTCGACACGAATAAGCGTCGATTTATCCTTGCACCATTTGAAGAGGGAGGATTCCAAAATCTGTGGCATATCAACTATCCAGACCTCTTGCTGCCCGTAGTAGATGCACAGACCTCTCCATCCGACCTCCAACAGGCAAAGGCAACAGCCATCGTAACGGCTGACGAGGCAGACTTGCTCATACAGCTCTACAGCACTCAGGGACATAAACCGCTCGGAGATGCCGTACGGATAGAGGGAAAGGGCATTGACCCCCGACTGAAGCAAGCTACCGACATCATTTGGGGAAGCCTCTTTTCTTATAATTATAAGGAACGCGATCGCGAAGAAGATATTCTCCACGATGCAGCAGAGCGATTCTTGAATAGCGGAGTGCCCAGCGTCAATGATACGTTGCGCATGTCTGATGGTTCCGAACAGCCCTATTTTATCAATCGAAGCCAACTCGACACATCAATGATGGCACAAGTAAACCGCGACATCATGTACCATCTCAACAATGAGTTGAGTAAACGCGGACTTACTTCTAATCAATGCCGTGTGGTGCTTACTGGTAAGGTCGCTACAGACTACTTCGAAGGAGTGTTCCGTCAGAGCCGATGGGCTGTAGACGTGATTAAGGTGACTGAAAAGGAGAAGCAACTGATTCTCGACAACTTGCTCACGCAGGTGAAGAAGAAGAATTATTACTGGGGAACGGAAGCTCTTATAGAGCCCAGCGGAAAGACCACTCAGGATAATTCCCAACCACACACAGATAACTTGGGCAACAATGACGATACCCATGAAAAGGGACCTAAGGATCCCCCTATACGATTTGTGCGTCGCGTCAAAATCACCAAACGAGAAATAGAAGCTCAGATTGAGGAAGGCAACCTTCAAGCGGCACAAACAAAGCTCGACGGGCTTTTCAGAGAACTGCACAATGCTGAAGTGCTTGACTTCGATACGGAACTCCATAAATTGGAAGAATGCATCGCATCGGCTCATAGCAATACTAACACCCTGAAAGAGGTACAGACAAACGCCACGAGCTTTGACTTTAAGGAAGACAAGCCCAAGGACAAAGGCACTGCAGCTGTTGGTACCCAAGTCTTGACCTCTCCTGCCACTCCGTCCTCTCCCCTACCTCAATCTGAAATTACTCAGAGAGAAGTGCGTCTCCGCTTGGCAGCACTGCGATCAGCTATAAAGGAAGACTATGATAAGGCTCTCAAGGAATTCCGATACTTACAAGGCCAATCCCGACTCATCGACGATGAAAGGCTTAGCGACAAAGTGGCTGATTTTGAAATTCTATTCAAGGACTATAAGCCTACTGCCGTAGCACAGCGCAAGCCTGCCTCAACTACAAACAGCAGAAGCCAACAAGCAACAATTGGCGGCAAACAAAAGTCACAGTCCAGCGACCCTACACATTCCTCAGGTGGTAACACACCTAAAGAGCTCAGCTCTGCCGACAGACTCTTCAAGCAAGGGAAATATCATAATGCCAAGACTACGTATGCGCAAGAGGGAAACAGCCCAATGGCAGCTCTCTGTACAAAACTCATTAAAGCAAGCGGCCGCCTCGAAAGAGCCATACGCCCAGAATTGCAATCAGTAGTCAGCGCACACAATAAGGATAAAGCTCGCAAATACATTGACGAACTGAAAAGCATGAAAGCCCTTATCGAAGAAGCACATCTCGACGCTGACACCACTGCTATAACTGCCTTAATCAAAGATTATGGCAAAGCATAAAGGAAAAACAAATTACTAACAACAATAAAACTCTATCATTATGGGACGTTTCAACCTTAAGAAAGGCGATCGCTTCTCGCTCAGCAAAGAAAGCGGTCTGAACAAAATTCAAGTAGACTTAACCTGGAAGTCGGGTGCCGACCTCGATGCCTCAGCATTTCTCCTCGGGGCTGACGGCGTAATCATGGACGATGCCGACTTCGTATTCTATAACTCAGAAAAACGTAGCGAACCTTGGAATCGCGATCAATTTGGTACGAAAGTGAAATGGCGCGAAGAGACTATCCCCGTCTCGGCCGATGGCTCCGTACTCGGCTCTGCCGACGACCTCGGCGACGGAGAGGAGGATACCGAAAGCGACGATGCAAGCGAGACAATGCATGTGATCCTCGACAAGGTAAATCCGAAAATACGCGAAATCATCTTCTGCGTGACCATCTACCATGGAGCAGGCGACGACACCACCTTCGGCCAAGTACGCGAACCAGCCATTGTTATCACCAACGAAGAAACAGGCGAAGAACTCTGCCGCTACGACTTAAAGGAGAAATTCTCCTCAGAGACCGCGGTAGAAGCCGGAAAACTCGTATGCAACGAAGACGGCGAGTGGGAATTTGAAGCAATGGGTCAAGGCTACAATGGCGGTATGCAGACGCTCATCGATATGTATGCATAACTACCTCTAATCAGAAAAACATACGCTTATGGCACGTTTTAACCTTAATAAAGGAGACCGCTTTAAGATAGAAAAAGACAAAGGTCTCAACAACTTGCGAGTGCACCTCTCATGGACTGGTGATCACGATCTCGACTCTTCCACCTTCCTTCTCGGTGAAGAAGGAATCGTCACAGACGACACCGACTTCGTATTCTACAACTCAGAGAATCGTCAAGAACCCTACGACAAAGCCAAGTTTGGAGCGAAGAAAAATTATATTGCTAAAGTTCGCCCCATGTCGAAAGATGGTTCCGTTTTGGGCTCAATAGATCAACTAGATGATAATGGTGATGGCGAAACTATCGATGTATGTTTAGACAAGGTTCGACCCGAGGTACAAGAAATAGTATTCGTAGCTACCATCTATGATAATGTTTCCTTCGGCGACGTAGAGCACGCTACCATCACGCTGATTAATTCCGACAATGGAGAAGAACTCTGTTCGTATGAACTCAATGAAGCCTTTGCATCAGAAGATGCCGTAGAGTTTGCCAAACTTTTCCTCAACGATGAGGGCGAATGGGAGTTCGAAGCTATCGGTGTTGGTCACGAAGGAGGCTTGCAGACACTCATTGATTTGTTTACATAAAACTGCATCATACCATGAACGAAGATAAAAGCAAACGCAAAAGCACGCGCTCGTTTAACCTCGAGAAGCATGTGAAACGCACGTTCAATCTCGAGAAAGAGACGGAGGCAGTTGCTACTCCCACACCGAAGCCTACATCCAGTCCGGCTCCGAAGCCTACATCCAGTTCCACTTCGAAACCTACACCCAGTCCCACACCGAAGCCTACGCCCAACCCAACTTCCACTACAGGCGGTGCTACTACCAACGATAGCGGAGCAACTTCTACAAACAGCGGAAAGCGCACTTTAGGCATTATAGGAGGAATAATCGTAGTGGCAGGCTTAATTGCCTTCGGCACCATGCGTGGTTGCGGAGGCAGCAGTACGACCGCTCCCACTGCCGATAGCACAGTGAGCGACACTACCTACGAGCCCACTGACACTACGCAATGCGCTGACAGTACGCAACAGACCGATAGTACGCCAGATGCTTCCTCGCAAGAGGCTACTCCACCAGCCAGCGCCCCATCCGCTACGCCAGCCCCTTCGGTTAGCACACCATCAGCTTCGCAGCAGACAGTCCAGCAGCCTTCGGCTAAGAGCGCAGCCTCTGAGTCAACACAGACCACAACTTCGGCCGCTACTCCTACTGAAGACGTCGACCTCGAAGTACAAAAAGTACTGAAGGGCATTTATGGCAATGGCCAGGAACGTAAGGACAAACTCGGTGCTTCTTATGCCAAGATTCAGCGCAAAGTGAACGAGCTCTATCGTAAAGGTCTCGTTCGCTAAGCCCGCGATGGAGAGAGTTAAATCCAATAAGAGAATAAGATAAGTCGGAACAAGAAAGAACTTATCCATATCCTATTTTTTTGACTCTCTCACATAAAGTGAAGTATTTTCCCTTCACACATACTCCAAAGGGGCATTACCCTCCCAAAGGTAATGCCCCTTTCCTTACGCTGTTCAATATAATATAACATCGAATTATACGCTACATATTCTTTGCACCCATATACACAGACACCTATGAACATACGAACGCTATTCATTGCAGCCATCACTCTCATGCTTATGCTCTCGTGCAACACTAAGCAGAAGCCTATCGACCAACTCACCGACCTCGCCGAAGACCTAAAAGCCGACTCCAAAGACTACACTGAGCAGGATTGGCAAGAAGTAGATAAGCGACTTGAGCAAATCAATCTGGAGCTCGATAAGTATCAAGACCAATATACCGATGCCGAGAAAGAGCATATAGGCAAGCTAAAAGGCACCTGCCTATGGTATGAAACGCAACATTCTTTCAAAACACTGAAGCAGGGCATGAAAGATGCTGCAAGAGAAGCTAAAGGCATGATCGAAGGATTCACCGACGCTGTTTCCGACTGACAATCACAACTATTTCTCTACGCAATCTCATGATTTTCTCCATACTGCGAATCATCATTGGATGGTTTATCACCTATAAAGTGCCCGCCATGCTTAAGGCCAAAGGCACACAAGCCAAAGTGATCAAACTTATCGGCTGGCTATTCATTATATCGGGCGTAATCAGCTTCGCTCATAGTCTATTTGCCGACTGAGCCACACTTCTTTCTTGCAATATTGCACACAGCAAAAAGCATTTATACACTTTCTTAATCGCAACGTTTGGGAAAATTGCACTTAATAGCAATTATAAATGTACATTTGCAGTGCAAAACCAACAAATATCCTATACCCCATGACACAACAAAAGCACCGTTATTCGGGACTTTCGGCTGCACAAGTCGAAGAGAGTCGCAGGAAGGATGGAGCCAATGTGCTCACTCCGCCTGAAAAGGATCCACTCTGGAAACAATTTCTTGAGAAGTTCTCGGATCCTCTCATTATTATTCTGCTCATTGCTGGAGCACTGAGCATTGGCATCTCGCTCTACGAAAGATTCGGACTGGGCGAAGGAGCTGAAGTGTTCTTCGAACCTGTGGGCATCTTCGTGGCCATACTCCTGGCTACAGGACTCGCTTTCTACTTCGAGCTGCAGGCGGATAAGGAATTTAGCATCCTCAATCAGGTGAACGACGATGAGCCCGTAGAGGTGGTGCGTGATGGTAATGTCACGCAAATTCCGCGTAAGGACGTCGTTGTGGGCGACGTAGTGATCCTTGCCACTGGGCAGGAGATTCCCGCCGACGCAGAACTGCTCGAAGCTACCCACTTGAGTGTGGACGAATCTACACTGACAGGTGAGCCCGTATGCCACAAGACTACCGTCGAGGCCGACTTCGACCCTGATGCTACCTATGCTTCCAACCGCGTGATGAAAGGCACGAAGGTGATGGAAGGCCATGGCATCTGCCGCGTGACGGCAGTAGGCGACCACACGGAACAAGGCAAGGTGTTTGAAGCAGCTCAGATCGACTCTTCAGTGAAGACTCCTCTTAATGAGCAACTCGACGGACTGAGCGACCTTATCACAAAGGCGAGCTACGTGATTGCTGCCTTGATCGTCGTAGGACGCCTTATCATGTGCTTCGTCAGCGGACTTGAAATTGGCAATGAGACTATCTCTGGTACAGCGCTCTTTACCTCGGGCGCGGGCATTGCTGCCTTTATCGCTTATGTGCTGCAGACGCTTATGATTGCCGTTACGCTCGTCGTAGTGGCTGTGCCCGAAGGACTTCCTATGGCCGTCACGCTGAGCTTGGCTTACAGCATGCGCCGTATGCTTCGCACCAACAACCTCGTGCGCAAGATGCATGCTTGCGAGACGATGGGTGCTACCACCGTAATCTGCACCGACAAGACGGGTACGCTCACGCAGAATCAGATGCGTGTGGACCAGACTTTCTTCTACGCTCTGCCGTCGCAGAAGCTCGCTCAGAATGAGGAAAGTCTGCTCATCAAGGAGGGCATTGCCGTAAACTCTACTGCTGCGCTCGATCTCTCCGACTCGGAGCATCCCTCCGTCTTGGGCAACCCCACCGAGGGTGCGCTCTTGCTCTGGCTCAACGCGCAGGGTGAGGACTTCGTAGCGCTGCGCGAGGCTGCCGAGGTGAAGGAGGAACTTCCCTTTACTACGGAGCGCAAGTATATGGCCACCATCGTGCGCTCGGCTCAGCTTCCGGGCAAGGTGGTGATCTACGTGAAGGGTGCACCCGAGATTGTACTTTCGCTCTGCAAGGACGTGCAGGGTGGTGTGAGCCACGAGGAGATTCAGCGCCAGCTCACCGACTGTCAGAATCGCGCCATGCGTACGCTTGGCTTCGCTTATCAGGTGCTCACTGAGGCTGAAGCCGCCACGGCTATCACTGATGGTAAGGTGACGGCTCAGGGCCTGCACTTCATGGGTATTGCTGCTATAGCCGACCCTGTGCGCCAGGACGTGCCCGCTGCTGTCAAGGAGTGTCTCGACGCTGGCATTAGCGTGAAGATTGTCACGGGCGACACGCCGGGCACTGCCAAGGAGATTGGCCGACAGATTGGTCTCTGGCAGCCGACCGACACGGATAGCGCCATTATCACGGGTCCGGAGTTTGCCGCTCTTTCTGACAAGGAACTTGAGGACCGCATTCTCAGCATCAAGATTATAGCCCGTGCGCGCCCTATGGACAAGAAGCGCCTCGTCGAGACGCTCCAGCGCAAGGGTCAGGTGGTAGCTGTCACGGGCGATGGTACCAACGATGCCCCGGCTCTGAAGGCTGCCCACGTGGGTCTGTCTATGGGCGATGGCACGAGCGTGGCAAAGGAGGCTTCCGACATCACCATCGTCGACAATTCCTTCTCGAGCATCGGCAAGGCCGTCATGTGGGGTCGTTCGCTCTATCAGAACATTCAGCGATTCCTACTCTTCCAGCTCACAGTCAACGTCACCGCTTGTCTGCTCGTACTGGTGGGTGCATTCATGGGCACGGAGTCGCCGCTTACGGTCACTCAGATGCTTTGGATCAACCTCATCATGGATACTTTTGCTGCCATGGCTTTGGCTTCGCTTCCTCCCTCTGAGAGCGTGATGCACGATAAGCCGCGTCGTCGCACCGACTTCATTCTCAACGGCGAGATGCTGCGCGAGATTATCGGTGTGGGCGTGTTCTTCTTCCTCTTACTCGTGGGCATGCTCTACGTGTTCCAGCATGCTGATGTAAAGAGCCTCACGGACCTCCTTCACCTGCAGCTTGGTGCTAAGGGCCATGTGAGCGCTTACGAGCTGACGTTGCTCTTCACCACGTTTGTCATGACGCACTTCTTCTATCTCTTCAATGCTCGTGCGTTTAAGACGGGTCGCAGTGCGCTCCACTTCAAGGGTTGCAATGGTCTGCTCACCATCGTGCTGATCATCCTCATAGGTCAGGTATTGATGGTCGAAGTGCCGGGCATCCAGCAGTTCTTCAACGTGGTAGGCCTTAGCCTTACCGACTGGATTATTATTATCCTTGGTTCTTCGCTTGTACTTTGGGTGCGCGAGGTGTGGCACCTTATTACTAAGTAAAAGAAATCCAAGTATTAAGTATAAAGTATTAAGTATTACATTTCTGCTTTTTCAAGTAATAAGTAAAAAGTAATAAGTAATACGTTTCTGCTCAGTCCTCAGGCTGGCGGCGCTTCGGCGGTGTCAGCCTGAGTTTTTAGTATGCACTGCAATTGAAAAAACGAGTTTTTTCCTTTGCAGTGCATTCGGTTTGCACTAACTTTGTCCCGCAAAAAGCAAGCAATGGACGCTCTCGTTATAATAAATAAGTATTATGCAGACAATGAGGAGCTCAAGCAACTGCTTCTTCACCACAGTCTGCAAGTGGCAAATCGGGCACTCGACATCGCACGCCAACACCCCGAGATGGACCTCGATCTGGACTTCATCGCACAAGCTGCTATGCTCCACGACATTGGCATCTACCAGACCGATGCACCCGCTATCCACTGCCACGGCACGCACCATTACCTCATGCACGGCTATCTGGGTGGCCAGTTGCTGCGCAGCCTCGGTATGGAGCGCACAGCCCGCGTATGCGAACGGCATACGGGCACAGGGCTCACACCCGAGACCATTGCTGAGAGAGGCCTCCCCCTGCCCCCGGGCGATTATCGCCCCGAGACACTCGAGGAGCAGCTCATCTGCTATGCCGACAAGTTTTACTCTAAAAGTCATCCCGACCGCGTGCGCAGCGTGCACGATACAGCCCTTAGCCTCGAAAAGTTCGGACATGAGGGCGTAAGCATCTTCAAACAATGGGTCAAAATGTTTGAGCCCCAACACGCCGACGCACTCTGATATTGCAAATGCGATCTCTCTTCCTCGTTATACTTTCCATGCTGACCACGATGTGTATCATGGCCAGCCATGTGCGTTTGTCGTCCACTCCCAGCGGGGAAAGGACGACCTCTGCTGCATATCCCCCCGACACCGTCGCTGCTACCCCCGCCGACACCGTTCACGCTCCAAAGCGCTCAGCACGCGTGCCCGCCACGGCTATCGACTCTGCCAAGGCCGACACCGTCAAGGCCGACACCGTCAAGGTCGACACGCTCAAGCGCAAGGCGGGCATCGATTCGCCCGTAGAGTATACCGCTGAAGACTCCATGATCTACGATGCCCACTCCGGACTGGCATTTCTCTACGGCCGTGCGCAGGTGAACTATCTCAACATGCAGCTCACGGCAGCCAAGATTGCCATGAACATGGACTCCAGCCTCGTCCATGCCGAAGCACGCCCCGACTCTACTGCCGAGGGCGGACTCGCCGAACGCCCCGTCTATCGTCAGGGCGACGATGAGTATGACAGCGAGCGCATGTCGTTCAACTTCAAGACGAAGAAGGGTTTCATCCACAACGTCAAGACGCAGCAAGGCGACGGCTACATGGTCAGCGAGAAGTCGAAGCGCGCCGCCGACGGTACGCTCTATCTGGAGCATGCGCGCTACACCACCTGCGACGCCAAGCACCCCCACTTCTACCTCGCCCTCTCGCGTGCCAAGGTGCGCCCGGGCAAGGAGACGGTATTCGGTCCGGCCCACCTCGTGGTGGAAGACGTGCCTCTGCCCATTGCCATCCCTTACGGCTTCTTCCCCTTCAATAAGAAGTACTCATCGGGCTTCATCATGCCCTCCTATGGCGACGAGACGAGCCGCGGATTCTATCTGCGCGATGGTGGTTACTATCTCGCGCTGAGCGACTACATGGACCTCAAGCTGCTCGGTGAGATCTACACCAAAGGCTCATGGGGCGTAAGCGCCGAGACCAATTATAATAAGCGTTACCGCTATCGCGGCAACCTCTACTTCAGCTACCTGCGCACCGTAGAGGGCGAGAAGAACATGCCCGACTACTCCGTCACGAAGAGCCTTAAGCTCCAATGGACTCACACGAAGGACTCCAAGGCAAGCCCCAACACCACCTTCTCTGCTCGCGTCAACTTTGCCTCCGAGAACTATGAGCGCAAGAATCTCGAGAGCATGTACAACCCGCTCTCGTACACGCAGAGCACGCGTGCCAGTTCCGTAAGTTTCAGCCACACCTTCACCGGCATCGGCCTTTCCATCTCTGCCTCTGCCAACCTTACGCAAAACATGCGCGACTCCTCCATAGCCGTCACCCTGCCCGACCTCAGCATCTCGCTGAGCCGCTTCTATCCCTTCCGCCGCAAGCATCAGGTGGGCAAGGAGCGTTGGTACGAGAAGATCTCCATGTCGTATACCGGTCAGATCTCCAACTCCATCACCACCAAGGAGAATCAGCTCTTCAAGTCCAACCTCATCAAGGACTGGCGCAACGGCTTCCAGCACCGCATACCCATCGACGCCACCTTCCAGCTCTTTAAGTACATCAACATATCGCCCTCATTCTCCTTCCGCGACATCATGTACGCCTCGCGCGTCAATCGTTCGTGGGATCGCGAGCTGCAACGCGAACTGGCCGACACCACCTACGGTTTCTACAATCTCTACGACTGGAACGTAGGCATCTCCGCCAACACCACCCTCTACGGATTCTACAAGCCCCTCAAGTTCTTGGGCAAGAAGATACAAGCCATTCGTCACGTCTTCAAGCCCTCCGTCAGCTTCAGCTACGCCCCCGACTTCACCACCTCGCGCTACGGCTATCGCAAGCAGTATGAGCGCGTCGATGCTGCGGGCAACTCCTCTTGGGTGAGCTACTCCCCCTATTCGGGCGGCATCTATGGCTACCCCTCGGGCACCAAGCAGGGTCTCATCTCCATGTCCGTCTCCAACAATTTGGAGATGAAGGTGCGTTCCGACCGCGACTCCACAGGCTTCCGCAAGATCTCCCTCATCGACGAGCTCTCGGCTTCGCTCTCTTACAACCTTGCCGCCAAGACGCAACCTTGGAGCAACCTCAACACCCGTCTGCGCCTCAAGCTCGGCAAGAACAAGACCTTCTCCATGGCAGCCGTATGGGCCACGTACGCCTACAAGTTTAATGAGCAAGGCCAAGTGGTCACCTCCGACCGCACGGAGTGGAGCTACGGCCGATTCGGTCGATTCCAAGGCATGTCGCAGAATCTCTCTTACACCTTTAATAACCAGACGTGGCGCAAACTCATGGACCGTCTCCACGGCCGTGGCAAATCATCCTCTGATGGCACCAGCACCAACTCATCCGACACTCAGACCGATGCAGAAGATGCCAACGTCGACCCCGACCTTAAGAACAATAGCAACAGCGAAAGTGGTAAGAAGAAGGAGAAGGCCAAGGTCGACTCCGACGGCTACCTCGCATTCTCCATCCCCTGGTCGCTCACGCTCTCTTACGGCATCACCATGGCGGAAGACCGCACCAAGCAGATCAACGTGCGCCGCATGCGCTACCCCTTCTCCTTCACGCAGACGCTCAACGCCTCGGGCTACGTGCGCATTTCCGACGGATGGAACATCTCCTTCAACTCGGGCTACGACTTCGAGATGCACCGCATCTCGATGACCACCATGTCGCTCTCGCGCGACCTCCACTGCTTCGAAATGTCGGCCTCCATCGTCCTGAAGCCCTACTCCTCCTTCAACTTCACCTTCCGTGCCCGTGCCTCCGAGCTTGCCGACGCCCTCAAGTGGGACAAGCGCAGCTCCTACTCCACCAACGTAGAGTGGTACTAAAAGCACTATCATCCCCAGAATCACTAGAGTCACTAGTTTCACTAGAATCACTAGTTTCACTAGAATCACTAGTTTCACTAGAATCACTAGAAACCATAGAAACCCCCAGAAACCCCTAATACATCTCGATTATGAAACTAAGAACCTTTCTCGCAGCTGCATGCTCAGCTCTCGCCCTCACGGCATCGCTCACATCGTGTGGCGACTCCAACGAAGAAAACTACGCCTTCGGCTATGCTAAGAATAGCACCACAATGCTCATCATGTATGCCGATCAGACGGCCGACTCCACCTTTATCCGTTCCACCAACGACTGGACGCTCAATAAGATAGCTTCCGAGTGGATCACAGCCACCTACAATGGTCAGCCCGCTCCCCAATCGGTAAAGGTCAATAGCTTCTACGCACAGCAGTTCCGCATAGACTATCAATTCACAGCCAACACCACGGGCGACGAACGCTTGGCACTCGCCACCTTCCTCTGCAATGCAGGCAAGCTCGAAGGCACCTCACTGGGCACCTACATCATACAGCGTCCCTACCTCAACATCCAGCAGCCCGTGGCCGACGTAGCCGACGATGGCACGAAGCGCACCACCTTCACCCTCAACGTGCCCGCCTCGGGTCTCACCGCTTCGCAGACCAAGCCACAGGTGATCTTCACCACCTATGCCGACGGCGCCACTCTCACCTCGTCAGACGAGAGCTGGCTCAAGATCGAAAATGGCAACCAGACCACAGCGGGCGTCTATGCCAAGAATCAGCAACAGACGGTCAACCTCAACATCTCTGAGAACACCGCCTCCGAGCCTCGCACCGCCACCCTCACCCTCACCTCCAACGGCGTGAGCACCCCCATCACCGTCATCCAGGCCGCCCACAGCGAGCAAGGCAATTAAGCCCCGCTCTTTTCTATAAGCGCTATCCCCTAGTATCTATAGAAAGACTATAAGCACTAGAAGCACTAGAAAGACTAGAAGCACTAGAAAGACTAGAAGTACTAGAAAGACTAGAAGTACTAGAATCCCTAGAAATCCCCCCCGAAACTCAAAAACATCCCCATATGAAGAAATCCAAGCAACAGCGCAGCAGCAAGTGCGCCACCCTCGTGATGGCTCTGCCCCTGGCAGTAGCCGGCATGACGGTTAGCCCCGCGGGCATACAAGCCCTGCCGCTCGCTTCCGGACTCGTGAGCAACGATGCTTACATCGCAGCCTCAGCTGCCACAAGCACCACCGCCGCCCAGAGCCCCATCAAGAGCGCGGCAAAGATCAATCCCACCACCGTGGAACTGACCTATGCCGACGGCAAACAACTCACCATCGACTTCTACGGCGACAACATCTTCCGCCTCTTCCGCGACGACAATGGCGGCGTAGTGCGCGACCCTCAGGCCACACCCGCAGCCAAGATCCTCGTAGACGATGCCCGCCGTGCCCCCATGACAGTAGACCTCCGCGAGAGCGACAAGGCCATCACCATTGCCACACAGCGCGTGTCCATCAGCTTCGACAAGCAAAGCGGTCTCATGAACGTGATCAACACGCAGAGCGGCGAGACCGTAGTAGAGAGCATTCAGCCCGTAAGCTTCGACAAGACCAGCACTACGCTCACCTTCAAGGCTCGCACGGGCGAGTACTTCTACGGCGGCGGTGTGCAAAACGGCCGCTTCAGCCACAAGGGCAAGAGCATCGCCATCGAAAACACCAACAATTGGGTGGACGGCGGTGTGGCATCGCCCACTCCCTTCTTCTGGAGCACCAAGGGCTACGGCCTCCTCTGGGACACCTTTAAGCCCGGTCGCTACGACTTCGGCGCTACCGACGAAGACAAGGTGATCCTCTCCCACCAGGAAGACTATCTCGACGCCTTCATCATGGTCGACCAGCAGCCCGTCGATCTGCTCAACGACTTCTATCAGCTCACCGGCAACCCCGTACTGCTGCCTAAGTTTGGCTTCTACGAGGGTCACCTCAATGCCTACAACCGCGACTACTGGACACCCGCCGAAAACGGCTTCATGCTCTACGAAGACGGCAAGCGCTACAACGAGAGCCAGAAGGACAACGGCGGCGTGAAGGAAAGCCTCAATGGTGAAAAGCAGAACTATCAGTTCTCCGCCCGCGCAGCCATCGATCGCTATATCAAGAATGATATGCCCCTCGGATGGTTCCTCCCCAACGACGGTTACGGAGCAGGCTACGGCCAGACCTCTTCGCTCGACGGCAACATCCAGAACCTCAAGGAGTTTGGCGACTATGCACGCTCTAAGGGCGTAGAGATAGGCCTCTGGACCCAGAGCGACCTCCACCCCAAGGAAGGCATCGAGCCACTGCTCCAGCGCGACATTGTCAAGGAAGTGCGCGACGCCGGTGTGCGTGTGCTCAAGACCGACGTGGCTTGGGTGGGCTACGGCTACTCCTTTGGCCTCAACGGTGTGGCCGACGTAGCACAAGTCATGCCCTACTATGGATCCAACGCCCGTCCCTTCATCATCTCGCTCGATGGCTGGGCTGGCACACAGCGCTACGCAGGCATCTGGAGTGGCGACCAGACGGGTGGCGACTGGGAGTACATCCGCTTCCACATACCCACTTTCATCGGGTCGGGCCTCTCAGGTCAGCCCAACATCACCTCCGATGTCGACGGCATCTTCGGTGGAAAGAACGTACCCGTCAACGTGCGTGAATTCCAGTGGAAGACCTTCACCCCCATGGAGCTCAACATGGACGGATGGGGCGCCAACCCCAAGTATCCCGAAGTGCTCGGCGAGCCTGCCACAAGCATCAACCGCTCTTACCTCAAGCTCAAGAGCATGCTCTTGCCCTACACCTACACCATCGCACGCCAGGCAGTCGACGGCAAGCCCATCATCCGCGCCATGTTCCTCGACTACCCCAACGACTATACCCTCGGCACCGCCACAGAGTATCAGTTTATGTACGGCCCCTCATTCCTCGTAGCACCTATCTATAAGGACACCAAGGCCGACAAGGACGGCAACGACATACGCAATGGCATCTATCTGCCCGAGGGCCGATGGGTGGACTACTACAATGGCGACGTCTACGAGGGCGGCCGCATCATCAACAACTACGACGCACCCCTCTGGAAGCTCCCCGTATTTGTCAAGGCCGATGCGATCATCCCCATGGCCAACCCCAACAACAATCCCTCACAGATCCGCGCCGACTATCGCGCCTATGAGATCTACTCCACCCCCAACGGCACCAACGGTTTCACCCAGTACGACGACGATGGTCAGACTCAAGCCTACCTCAACGGTCAGTGCGCGCGCACCGAAATCGCTACCTCTGCCAACGGCAAGGGCCGCCTCGTGGTGACAATCAACCCCACCTACGGCACCTACCAAGGCTTTGAGCCGCAGAAGGAGACCGAGCTGCGCATCAACGTGAGCCAAGAGCCCAAGAGCGTAAGCGCCAAGGTGGGCAAGAAGAGCGTGAAGCTCACCGCCGTAAGTTCGCTCGCCGACTTTGAAAAGCAGACGGACGTATACTTCTACGACGCCGCCCCCAACCTCAACCGCTTCTCTACCCCCGGCTCTGAAGCCTCCAAGAAGGTGATCACGAAGAACGCTCAGCTCCTCGTGAAGCTCGGCAAGGCCGACGTCACTGCAAGCGCCTTGGAGGTGAAGGTAGAAGGCTTCGACTTCAACCCTGCCGACCGTCTGCGCACCCACACCGGAGCACTCTCAGCTCCCGAGGTAAGCCTCAGCGGCGACGGCATCGGCGTGTTCTCGCTCACACCCTCATGGAAGAATGCCGACAATGCCGACTTCTACGAAGTAGAGTACAACGGCATGCTCTATAGCACCATCCGCCAGGGAGAGTTCACCATCGACGGCCTCCAGCCCGAGACTGCCTATGCCCTCAAGGTGCGTGCGGTCAACAAGGACGGCTACTCCGACTGGACCCCCGTGAGCGCCACCACGAAGAGCAACCCCTTGGAATTTGCCATCCACGGCATCAAGGCACAAAACTCTGCACAGGATCAGCCCGGACAGGGCGTCGACAAGCTCTTCGACTTCGACGAGAAGAGCCCCTGGCACACCAAGTGGGGCAAGGGCGAAGGCGTACCCGCCGACGTGACGATCGACCTCCGTTCGGTCAACAAGCTCGACCGACTCGAATACATCCCCCGCGAAGATGCTGGCAACGGCACACTGCTCGAGGGTACATTCTCCGTCAGCACCGACCGTCAGACGTGGAGCGAGCCCGTAAGCTTCCAGTGGGCACAGACGAAGGACCACAAGACCTTCCAGTTCACCGGTAACCCCGAAGCACGCTACGTCAAGATGCACATCAGCAAGGCTGTGGGCAACTTCGCTTCAGGCAGTCAGATGTACATCTTCAAGGTGCCCGGTTCGGAAAGCTTCTACCAGGGCGATATCAACCACGATAAGCGCATCGACGAAAACGACCTCACTTCTTACATGAACTATACCGGTCTGCGTCGTGGCGATAGCGACTTCGACTACGTGAGCGCTGGTGATATCAACAAGAACGGCCTCATCGACGCCTACGACATCTCTTGCGTAACGACCGAACTCGATGGTGGCGTGCGCAACTCCAACGACAAGGTATCGGGCTCTCTCGTCCTCACTCCCAACAAGAAGACCTTCGCCGCTGGCGACATGGTAGAGGTGACCGTGAGCGGTAAAGCCCTCCACTACGTCAACGCTCTCAGCTTCGCTCTGCCTTACAACACGAGCGAACTCGAGTATGTAGGCACCGAGCTGCTCGGCATGAAGGATATGGTCAACTTGACTTACGACCGCCTTCACACCAACGGTCAGAAGGAACTCTTCCCCACCTTCGTCAACCGCGGCAACAACTTCCTCCTCGACGAAGGCGACCACAACCTCTTCGTCATCAAGTTCCGCGCCAAGAAGGCAGGCAAGTTCACCCTCAAGGCCAAGGACGGCATGCTCGTAGACCGCAACCTCGGCACAGTGAAGTTCTAACGTCCCCCCTCTAATGCCTAAATCCCTTAGGCTCAGAAGCTAAATATTTATCCCCCCTTCCAGCAAAAACTGAAAGGGGGGATAATTTTTTCTCTTCCCACCACTAATTTTTCCTCTTCCCACCACTAATTTTTCCACTCTTCTAAGATAGTTTTTCACCTGTTCTGTGGGCGACGCGTCTCGCGTCGGCGCTGCCTGCGAGCAAGAATTCTACTCATGATGCCGAAGCGAGACGCGTCGCCCACAGAACTGGCTAAGAGCTTATTAGTTAGAAAGTATTACTTAGAATAATGGCAAGAATGTAATACTTAATACTTTATACTTAATACTTAGAGTACGCAGTACTCTCATATTCCACCCCTTCTGCCTCAGTATCCTGCACCGTACCCTTCGTGCGATACATCGTGCCATGCAAGATGGGATAGCCCGTGGTCAGATCGGGCTCTGGAGCGACCGAAAGCGGAGAATGCGCGGTCACGTAGCACCCTCGGGGCGAAGGATTCGAGATAAAGTAGACCAACGGCCCCCACTGATAAGCAGCCCGCTCGGCAGCAATCGGGGCACCACGCTGAGCCTCCCGATCAGAGGCAAGATACACTCGCTGGAGCTGAAGAGGAAAGTCGATGTACACCTCGTCCATGCTGAGCCAATCCCTCTCGATTACCACATAGCCCTTATCGTCCACCACGAGCGGATCGACCTCATGCCCATTGACATAAATAGTAGGCGAGGTGCGGACAGAGTCGGGAGCGACGTAAGCATATTTTCCCGTGGGGCGAACGCCCACCCAGTCGGGCATGCGCAAATGTAGAGCCAGGCGCACAGACTCCCGCATCTGCGAGAAGCGAAGCTTCACACTCCCCGTCACGGGCATGTCGGTCACCTGGTCTATGGTGATGCGTCCGAGCGAGGGAAGAGGAAGCGTGGCGGTAGAGTTGGTATACAGATTGACGTAGAGGTCGGCATCGGTCGAGGTGGCATACATCAGACTGGGAGCTGAGAGCAACAGACAGGCAGCCTGAAATTTGTCGATCGTGCCACGACGGAGCGTAGTGTCGCTGACGGTATGAAGCGCCGCATTGTAGAGCGCACGCTCTATGAAGTCGGCATACGCGGCATCGCCCTGCATGAGGAAGAGTTGCGAAGCACGCACCACCCACTTGGCAGCCGAGAGCCCCTGCGGATCGTGCTGAGGGTCGCCCTCGCTGCCCACGAGGTTGAGTTCCGCCTGCGCCTCACGCCACTGTGCGAAGGTGCGCTTACGAGCATCGAAGTCGGGGCGGGTCAGAGGTATGCGTTCGCCACGCGCCGTAGAGTCGGCAAGGAGGGCGAGGGAGCGAAAGTCGCGTCCGTCGTAGCCCCACGTGACCACGCTATCGGGTTCGACAAAGCGAAGTGGACGCTTCAGCCACGGACCTCCAGCCGAGACTGACAGATAGGATAAAGCGAAGAGAAGAGTAAAGAAAAGTCTATTCATATATATATTAATGTGTAATCTGTTGAGTAATTTCTTGGTTAACAGGTTAACAAGTTGACAGGTTAACAAGTAAAATTGTCTTAGACTTCTTGTTTCGCTAAAAACGAGAACGATTGGACTCTACAAACTTACCTGTTAACCCGTCAACTCGTCAACCCGTTACCCCGTCAACTTATTTACTAATAGCAAGCGCAAAAGTATAAATTAAATTCTGCTTTGCCATATTTAAGAGCTTTTTTGTGGATGCTTTGCCTTTTTCTCTCTACATTTGCACATTGCAAAGATTTACGCTAAAGTATCTATCACAATGAAGCATATATTCCTAATCATAGCCCTCTGCTTGGCTTCGCTCCCTGCTCTGGGCCAAACTGATGGCGAGAGCCAACGCCGCATGTGGGACGATGCCTTCATGCAGCTGCGTGGCGACTCGCTACCCACCGACTCCCTCTCCCTGGCAGGACAGAAGGCCAACGAACTTTCGCTCCCGTGGAATCAGCCCTCCATCACGGGTATGGGAGGTTTCGGACTCGGTGGCTACGACGATGCCTGGGGGTGGAGGCTCCACGAGGGATTCAACGCACAATTTGGCATGAGCCTTACCGCCGGACTGGGCAAACACTCCCCACGCGGTGTGGGCTTCGGACAGACGGCTGCCTTTGCCTATGTGGCACCCATCACGCCCAAACTCTCTGTGGCAGTAGGACTCACGGCGGAAAACTTCGATTGGGGGGCTTGGAGACAGACGGCCGTGGGCATCGGTGGCGTCCTGGCATATCAGGTGAACGACAACATTAGCCTCTACGCTTATGGTCAGAAGTCGTTCCTCCCGCGACAGACGCTCTACTCGCAATGGCGCCGCGGCGGATTCCCGCTATGGTACGACATCCCGCGCGACCGCTTCGGCGCAGCTGCCGAATTCAAAATCGGGCGAAACGCCATGATCGGCATTAGCGTGGAACGACGCAGCTACTAAATCGCTTAGTTTTTAGTTTTGGGGTTATAAGGTTATAAAGTTACTTCGCTTAGTTTGGAGTTTTAAGGTTATGAGGTTATAAAGTTACCTTACGACAGCATAGCTTCAAACAACAAAAAGTAACTTTATAACCTTATAACCTAAAAACTAAAAACTAAAACCTCAAAACTCACTCATGCCTTCCCTACTCAGACAAATAGAACTTCTCAAGAAAGAATACGACTACGAGCGCGAAGCCTTCCGTCGCGACACAGAGATGATGGGCGTAGACCGCAAGGTGAAACGCGGCGACTGCTGGTATCCCATCTCCGTGGGACGTGCCTACTACAATTCGCTCGACCGCTTCGTAGTGGAAATCTTCCGCACCGCCGATTCCGACATCGAGCACAACTTCGAGTACGGACGGCAGGTGTGCTTCTTCACACAAGACCTCAGCCACCAACTCCACTACCTCTCGATGCGCGCCACCGTGAGCTACGTGGAGGCCGACCGCATGGTAGTAGAACTGCCCTCCGAGGCAGCACTCGCCCAGCTACAGAGCGCAGAGCGCTGCGGCGTGCAGCTCCACTTCGACGACTACTCCTACCGCGTGATGCTTGATGCCTTGCGCCGCGTCGTCGAAGCCAAAGGCGACCGCACAGCCTATCTGCGCGACCTCTTCCATACCACCATGCCCGCCGCATGGGGCGCACCAGCGGCTGTCCCCCTGCGGCTACCCTGGCTCAACAGCTCACAGGAAGAGGCCGTGCGCGACGTGCTGAGGGCAAAAGACGTGCTCATCGTACACGGCCCTCCCGGCACAGGCAAGACCACCACACTCGTAGAGGCCATCTGCGAAGTGCTACGCCGCGAACCGCAGGTGATGGTCTGCGCACAGAGCAATACGGTCGTCGACTGGATCTGTCAGCAGCTCGCCAGTCGCGGCGTGAGCCTACTGCGCATAGGCAATCCCTCACGCGTGACAGAGAGCATGCTCGCTCATACCTACGAGAAGCGTTTCGAGCAACACCCCGACTATCCCGCCCTGTGGCAACTCAGGCGCACCATACGCCAACTCTACAGTCTGCCGCGCCGACAGCGCCCAGAGCAATTCCACCAGAAAATAGCGCGACTGCGCGAACGCACCGATGAACTCGAGATGCGCATTCGCCACTCCCTGTTCGACCAGTCGCGCGTGATAGCCTCTACGCTCACCGGAGCTGCCAACCCATTGCTCGCCGGACAGCACTTCCACACTCTCTTCATCGACGAAGCAGCACAAGCGCTCGAAGCGGCATGCTGGATACCACTGCTGCGCGCCGACCGCGCTATCCTTGCAGGCGACCATCAGCAACTACCGCCCACGGTGAAGAGTCCCGAGGCCATGAAGGGCGGACTCGCACGCACGCTCATGGAGCAGGTGGCAGAGGAGAAGCCCGACGTGGTGAGACTCTTGCGCGTGCAGTATCGCATGAACGAGGAACTGATGCGTTTCTCGTCAGAATGGTTCTACGACGGACAGCTCGAAGCAGCGCCCGAAGTGCGCCACCGCTCCATGGTGGACGATCTGGGGCACCCGCTCGAGTGGATCGACACCGACGACTTGAGCCTTAGCCCCGAAGTCCCCGTTCATGAGCAGACGGTGGGCACCAACTACGGCCGCATCAATAAGGATGAAGCTCAGCTTACACTGCAAACCCTGCGCTCCTACGTGGAGCACATGGGGCGCCACCGCGTGGTGGAAGAGAGAGTGGACTTCGGCGTGATATCGCCCTACCGCGCACAAGTGCAGTACTTGCGAGGACTCATTCGCCGAGACGAATTCTTGCGTCCGCTACGCAGCCAGATCACGGTCAATACCGTAGATGCCTTCCAGGGGCAGGAACGCGACGTGATCATCCTGAGCATGGTGCGCGCCAACGAGCAGGGGCAGATAGGCTTCCTCACCGACCTGAGGCGCATGAACGTGGCCATCACCCGAGCTCGCTACCAACTGATCATCATCGGTTCGAGTTCCACCCTCTGCAAGCACCGCTTCTACCGCAAGCTCTACGAGAGTTGCTACCGCGCACCGACCGACCCATGTCCCGACTCTACGTTGCAGCAAGAACCCACGGATGAGGATTGACGCAGAAAGCTTAGCAGAATCTTGCATAAATACTCAAGAAGGATAGATTAAGCGAAAGTCGTTCGTTTGTTCCTTTCCTTTTGACTACCTTTGCACCCAAATAAGCACACATTAACAATGAAAATAGAACAACAACTCAACCAAGCTGTCAGAGAAGCCGTAAAAGCTCTCTACGGACAGGACATCACGCCCGAACAGGTGACGCTGCAAAAGACCAAGAAGGAGTTTGAGGGCCACCTCACCCTGGTGGTATTCCCCTTCCTGCGTATGTCGCGCAAGAAGCCCGAAGATACGGCTACCGAAATCGGACAGTGGATCAAAGACCATACAGAGCTTATCGCCTCGTTCAACGTGGTGAAAGGCTTCCTCAACCTCGTCATCGCTCCCGCTCAGTGGGTGGCTCTGCTCGACGATATCAATGCCGACGCTGCCTACGGCATCACGAAGCCCACAGCCGACAGCCCGCTGGTGATGATCGAATACTCATCGCCCAACACCAATAAGCCCCTCCACCTGGGACACGTGCGCAACAACCTCCTGGGCTGGGCTCTGGCCAACGTGGTAGAAGCCAACGGCAACCGCGTGGTGAAGACCAACATCGTCAACGACCGCGGTATACACATCTGCAAGTCGATGCTGGCTTGGCTGAAGTATGGCAACGGCGAAACTCCACAGAGCAGCGGCAAAAAGGGCGACCACCTCATAGGCGACTACTACGTGGCCTTCGACAAGCACTACCGCGAAGAGGTGAAACAACTTCAGGCACAGTATGAAGCCGAAGGCCTCAGCGCCGACCAAGCAAAAGAGAAAGCAGAACGAGAGGCTCCGCTCATTAAGGAAGCTCATGCTATGCTCGTGAAGTGGGAAACTGGCGACCCCGAAGTGCGTGCGCTCTGGCGCAAGATGAACGAATGGGTCTACGCTGGATTTGACGAGACTTACAAGGCGCTCGGCGTAGGCTTCGACAAGATCTACTACGAAAGCGATACTTACCTCGTAGGCAAACAAGCCGTGGAGGAAGGCTTGAAGAAGGGCCTCTTCTTCCGCAAAGAAGATGGCTCCGTATGGGCTGACCTGACGAAGGACGGACTCGACGAGAAGCTCCTCCTGCGCGCCGACGGTACAAGCGTGTACATGACGCAGGACATCGGTACAGCCAAACTGCGCTTCCAGGATTTCCCCATCGACAAGATGATCTACGTCGTGGGCAATGAGCAAAACTACCACTTCCAGGTGCTCTCCATCCTGCTCGACCGCTTAGGCTTCGAATGGGGCAAGAGCCTCGTTCACTTCTCCTACGGCATGGTGGAACTCCCCAATGGTAAGATGAAGAGCCGCGAGGGTACGGTAGTCGACGCCGACGACCTCGTAGCAGGCATGATCGCACAGGCACGCCAGACCGTAGACGAAGCTGGAAAATTCAACGACATGACAGAAGAGGAAAAGAACGAGGTGGCACGCATCGTAGGTATGGGTGCTCTGAAATATTTCCTCCTTAAGGTCGACGCTCGCAAGAACATGCTCTTCAATCCCGAAGAGAGCATCGACTTCAACGGCAACACCGGCCCTTTCATACAGTACACCTACGCCCGTATCCGCTCCATCCTGCGCAAAGCTGCCGACGCCGGTATCAAGGTGCCCAGCGAACTGCCCACCGAAGTGGAACTCTCTACCAAGGAAGAGGAAATCGTACAGCACATCGCCGACTTCGCAGCCGTGGTACGACAGGCTGGCACCGAATACCAACCCGCTGCCGTGGCCAACTACTGCTACGACTTGGTGAAGGAGTACAACCAGTTCTACCACGACTTCAGCATCTTGCGCGAAGAGGATCCCAAAAAGCAAGCCTTCCGCCTCGTGCTCTCTGCCAACGTGGCAAAGGTGATCCGACTCGGCATGGGACTGCTCGGCATCGAGATGCCCGAACGCATGTAGCAAAGGGAATTTCCCACAACAGAGCCCTCACGAATTAGAAGGCTCAATAATATAAATAACGCGCGTATGCATTCATTTTCGTTGATTGCTTACGCGCTTTTTTCATATCCATACCTTTCTCATTCCTTCCAGTAGAACGCTCAAATTACCTCCCCCACACAATCTGTACCAATATTAGATACAATCATTTCTGACTGATACTCAATCATTTCCGAAGGCAAAGAAAAATTTTTCGAAAAAAAAGGACAAAATATTTGCATGCTATAGAAGAAACCCGTACTTTTGCACCGTAAACATAATTGTAATCATTACAAAGTTAATCTCGATGGAAGCAAACGTGACACTCGACTACCTGACAGCGCATGGCGTGAAGCCCTCCATGCAGCGCATGGCCGTGATGGAATATCTGCTAGACCACCGCACCCATCCTACCGCCGATGAGATCTATAGTGCCTTGCACCCCGCAATGCCCACCCTGTCGAAGACCACCGTCTACAACACCCTAAAGATCCTGACCGACAAAGGAGCGGCTCTGCAACTCACCATCGACGAAAAAAATTGCTGCTTCGATGCCTACACCTCACCCCACGCCCACTTCCTCTGCACAAAGTGCGGCAGAGTGTTCGACCTCAAGCTCGTCAACAAACGACTCGAAAAGTGCGCCACGCTCCCCAAAGGCTTCAGCATCGATCAGACGCAACTCTACTTCCGAGGCATCTGCAGCGAGTGTCAAGCAATTGACTAAGGACTCGCACAACAATTGACTACTTATAACTCAAAACATAACAATCTATCAAAACTCAACTCATTATGAAAAAGAAATTTATCTGCACCGTATGTGGCTACGTTTATGAAGGTGAACACGCTCCCGAGAAGTGCCCCATGTGTGGCGTTCCCGCTTCTAAGTTCAAAGAACTGAAGGAAGACACAGGTCTCTCGTTCGTTGCAGAACACGAAATAGGTGTGGCCAAAGGCACCGACGAAGAGATGATTAAGGACCTCAACGCTCACTTCAACGGTGAATGCACCGAGGTAGGTATGTATCTCGCCATGAGCCGCCAGGCCGACCGCGAAGGCTATCCCGAAATCGCTGAAGCTTTCAAGCGCTACGCTTGGGAAGAAGCAGAACACGCTTCTAAGTTTGCCGAACTCCTCGGCGACGTCGTATGGGACACCAAGACCAACCTCGAAAAGCGCATGAATGCAGAAGCTGGCGCTTGCGAAGACAAGACTCGCATCGCTAAGCGCGCTAAGGAACTCAACCTCGACGCTATCCACGATACCGTACACGAAATGGCTCGCGACGAAGCTCGCCACGGACGCGGCTTCGAAGGCCTCTACAAGCGCTACTTCGGCAATAAGTAAGCACCCCTCTCTGCTTGAGACATGCCTCTCCAAAGAGAGAAAGACCAATCTTACATTAACCTACCCCAAAACTCCTACCATATGAAAGACTTGAAAGGTACAAAGACGGAGCAAAACCTCGCCACAGCATTCGCTGGCGAGTCACAAGCTCACACCAAATACCAATACTACGCATCCAAGGCCAAGAAGGATGGCTACGTACAAATGGCCAATATCTTCGAAGAAACCTCACGCAACGAAAAGGAACACGCCAAACTGTGGTTTAAATACCTGCATGGAGGCGCTGTGCCCAGCACTGAGGACAACTTGGCAGATGCCGCAGCAGGCGAAAACTACGAATGGACCGATATGTATGCCACCTTCGCTAAGGAGGCACGCGAAGAGGGATTCGACGAAATCGCTGCTAAGTTTGAGATGGTAGGAGCCATCGAGCGAACTCACGAAGAGCGCTATCGCCGACTGCTCAAAAACATTGAAGACGCTATCGTCTTCTCACGCGATGGCGACAGCGTATGGCAGTGCTCCAACTGTGGACACATCGTGGTAGGACAGAAGGCTCCCGAAGTATGCCCCGTATGCAATCATCCGCAAAGCTACTTCGAACTCCGCGCTGAAAACTATTAATCCGTACGGAGAAGAATGAAATTCCGAGCCAATCGGAATCTTTAGAGCTTCCCTTTTACTGAAAGCCAGCTGCAAACGTTCCGCAAGGAGCATTGCAGCTGGCTTTTTTTAGGTCTGCGTGAATAACATTCTTGCAAAAACGCTTTGTTCTTGCAACGTAACGCTGTAACTTTGCTACATCAAAAAAAAGAGACACTCCCTATGGCACAACGATTGGAACAAACCCAGGCGGCGGTACAGACCCAGCAGCTCTCATCGCTGCAGGTGGCTGTGGCCAAACTCGTAGAGCTACCCGTGACCGAACTGGCCACCCGTGTACGCGACGAGATGGTAGACAATGCCGCACTGGAAGAGAAGGACTCCGACGCTTATCCCGACTCTGCTGACAACGATAACGACCTCTCTTCCGAGGCCGACGCACGCTCCGATGCCGACGCTGAGGGAGAGGACGGTAGCCTTGGCCCCGATGGAGACGATGCTGCCTCAGAGACTGATCCCGACAATTCCTTCGAAGAAAACGAAGACTATGGTACGGAAGCTGACGCCATGGGCGACTACTTCTCGGCCGACGACGTGCCCGACTATCTGCAGCAACGTGCAGAAGAGGAGCGCGACCGACGCGAAGTGCCCTTCTCAGCACAGGGCTCGTTCTACGAAGACCTACAGCGACAAATCGGTGAACAGAACCTCAGCGAACACGAACAGCAAGTGATGGAGTACCTCATCGGCTCGCTCGATGAAGACGGATTCTTGCGAAAAGACCTCGATGCACTGGTCGACGAACTCGCTATCTACCACAACATTACCACCACACGCCCTGAATTGGAGCACTTGCTCAGTATACTGCAACGCTTCGATCCACGCGGCATCGGTGCCCGTTCGCTCCAAGAGTGCCTCCACATCCAGCTGACCGACCCCGACCAGCAAGGACCTTACACAAAGCTTGCTCTGGCAGTGGTCGACAAGTGCTTTAAGGACTTCGTCGGTCGCCGATGGGACGTCGTGAAGCGCCGCCTCAACATGGACGACGAGACCTTCGACCACGTGCGCCACTGCCTGACTCACCTCAATCCGCGCCCCGGAAGCGCACTGAGCGAATCGGCATCGGCGGGAGCACCTACCATCGTGCCCGACTTCTATGTGCGCGTATCGCCCGACGGAGACTCCCTGCGGGTGACGCTCAACAATGGCGACGTGCCCGAACTCCGCGTAAGCCCTGCCTTCCGCGACAGTCTGCAGCAATATGGCGGAAGCAAAGCGAACCTCACACGTGAGCAACGCGATGCTTACACCTATGCCCGTCAGAAGGTGGACGCAGCCAAATCGTTCATCAATCTGCTTTCACGACGTAAGGAGACGCTCCTCTCCGTGATGCAATGCATTGCCGACAAGCAGCGCGACTTCTTCCTGTCCGACGATGATGAAGAGCAGCTCCATCCGCTCGGACTCAAGGATGTGGCAGAGAAGGTCGGAGTAGATATTAGTACCGTATCGCGTGTGACGAATAGTAAATACGTGCAGACGCTCTACGGCACTTACCCCCTGAAGTACTTCTTCTCTCAGCAATTCACCACAACCGATGGCGACGAGCTCTCCGCTCGCAAGGTGAAGGCGGCACTGCGCACCCTCATCGAGGGCGAAGACAAGCACCACCCGCTGTCCGACGAAGTGCTTGCTCAGCGCCTCAAAGCTCAGGGCTACAACGTGGCTCGCCGCACCGTAGCGAAATATCGCGACATGCTGGGCCTGCCCACCGCCCGACTGAGGAAAGAATAGAGCAGTTTAATAAGTTTAATCGGCGCTGCGCGCCTAAGTTTATAAGTTTAGAGTGCGCTTTCTGACTATATGCGTCACATTCGCAAATTAAGCGAAGCGCCACATTAGCACATTAACACATTCGCGCAAAGCGAGCCACATTAGCACATTCGCGCAAAGCGAGCCACATTAGCACATTAGCACATTAGCATATTATGCAAGAAACAACCACCAAAAGCCGCGCAGCAAGTCTACTTGTGATGACCGCCCAAGCCATATCGATGCTCTATGCACCCTTCTACTTGCCGGTGGTAGCCTTCATCGTGCTCTTCATGTTTAGTTATCTCAACATGTTGCCACTTGCGACGAAGGCTGTGCTCACCCTCGTGGTCTACTTCTTCACGCTGCTCCTGCCCCACATAGCCATCTATGCCTACCGCAAGATCAACGGATGGACACGCCACCAGATGAGTCGCCGCGAGCGACGTTTCGTGCCCTACATTATGAGCATCGTCAGCTATGCCGCCCTGCTCTACCTGCTCTATTCGATCCACATGCCTCGCTTCACTCTCGGCGTGATAGGCGGAGCACTCACCATCCAGATAGTCTGCGCCATCGTCAACTCTCGCATCAAGATCAGCACCCACGCTGCCGCTTCGGGCGGAGTAATTGGCGCACTGATGGCATTCTCTTTTATCTTCGCCTTCAACCCTACGTGGTGGTTGTGCCTTACCGTGCTCCTCTGTGGCATGGTCTGCACCGCCCGTCTCATCCTCCGCCAGCACACCTATGCCGAGATCGGATGGGGAGTGGCCGTAGGCCTTGTGAGCGGATTCATCAGCGTGTTGCTGATATGAGCATGGTGCAAGCACCATGCTCAAAGTTTAATAAGTTTAATCGGCGCTTCGCGCCTAAGTTTATAAGTTTAACGGTCGCACATAGCCTAAGGCGATTTCTTAACTTATAAACTCATAAACTTAGGCGCATAGCGCCGATTAAACTCATTAAATTCATAAACTTCATAAACTCTCATCATATGTCCCCCATCATTAGCATCATTATGGGCAGCACAAGCGATCTGCCCGTTATGGAGAAAGCAGCTAAGTTTCTTGAAGAGATGGAAGTTCCCTTCGAGATGAACGCTCTGTCGGCCCACCGCACGCCGCAGGAAGTAGAAGAATTTGCCAAGGGCGCCAAGGATCGCGGCCTTCGCGTCATCATTGCCGGAGCTGGCATGGCAGCCGCACTGCCTGGTGTGATAGCCGCCAGCACCACGCTTCCCGTCATTGGTGTGCCCATCAAGGGTATGCTCGACGGTCTCGACGCCATGCTTTCCATCATTCAGATGCCTCCCGGCATCCCCGTGGCCACAGTAGGCGTGAATGGTGCTCAGAATGCTGCCATCCTCGCCGTAGAGATGCTTGCCCTCTCCGATGAAGCCCTCGCCACGCGCCTCGCTGCCTACAAGGAAGGCTTGAAGCAGAAGATCGTTAAGGCCAATGCCGACTTGAAGGAAGTAAAGTATAAGTTTAAGACAAATTGATGTCAAGGCAATGCCTTGACCAAAGTATTAAGTATAAAGTATTAAGTATTACATGCAGGCAGTGGCCTTACTTCGTACTTATACCATAATCTGTATAATACTTTATACATTATACTTGATACTGCCTAATCTGTATGTAATACTTTATACTTAATACTTTATACTTAGGCTTTAGCCTACATGATTATGGATCTCTTCAACTACACTCCGCGCCACTCTCACGAAGTAAACATAGGCAATCGTCCGCTGGGCGGCGACCAGCCCCTACGCATACAGAGCATGACCACCACTGCCACCACCGACACTGAAGGATGCGTGAAGCAGTGTATCGCCATCTTCGATGCTGGAGCCGACTATGTGCGCCTCACCACACAAGGCACCCGTGAGGCAGAGAATCTGCGCAATATTCGCCAAGAACTCCACCGCTTAGGCTATGACCGCCCACTCGTGGCCGACGTTCACTTCAATCCCGCCGTGGCCGATGTGGCAGCTACCATCGTGGAGAAGGTACGCATCAATCCCGGCAACTACGTCGACCCCGCGCGCCAATTTAAGCACTTAGAATATACCGACGAGGAATATGCTGCCGAACTTCAGCGCCTCGAAGCACGCTTCACCCGCCTGCTCGACATCTGCCGAGAGCACCATACCGCTCTGCGCATCGGCGTGAACCACGGTTCGCTCTCCGACCGCATCATGTGTCGTTACGGCGACACTCCCGCAGGCATCGTAGAGAGTTGCATGGAATTTCTCCGCGTATGCCAACGTCAGGGCTTCAACGACGTGGTCATCTCCATCAAAGCCTCCAACACACAAGTGATGGTGCGCTCCGTGCGCCTGCTCTGCCAGGTGATGGAGCGTGAAGGCATGGACTACCCGCTCCACCTCGGCGTGACCGAAGCTGGCGAAGGCGAAGATGGTCGCATCAAGAGCGCTGTAGGCATCGGTGCCCTGCTCTCCGACGGCATAGGCGACACCCTGCGTGTGAGCCTCAGCGAGCCTCCTCAAGCCGAGGTGCCCGTGGCATACAAACTTGCCTCTTACGTGGTGAAACGCGCTGGCCACACCATGATACCAGCCACTCCCTGCCCAGCCTTCCACTACGAAGACCCACAGCGTCGCCACACGCAGGCAGTGCTCAATATCGGCGGAACGAATGCTCCCGTAGTGATTTCCTCACGCACCGATGGCGACTTCTCTCTGCCCGCTGATGCCGAGCAGAAGGGCACTCCCCTGCCCGACTACATCTACTGCGGACGCAACTGCCCCGGAGAGGGTAAGCGCCAAGCAGGTGTGGGCTACCTTGTCGATGCCGACGCTTGGCGTGCTGATGAGGAAGGCACCTACCCCGTCTTCACAAAGCAGCATCTCATCTTTATGCCTGGCTGCAAGGCCAAGGCCAAGTTTCTCTTTCTCACCTATCTCGACCTCGACGACGAGGTGAAAGCTCTCCTGCGCACGGTGCCCGGCATCGTGATCATCTGTCAGAGCAACCACCAGAATCGTCTGGGCGAACAGCGTGCCTTGGTGCACGAACTGTGGCGTGAGGGGCTGCAAACGCCCGTCGTCATGTTTGAGCAGTATCGTCACGGCTTGAGCGAGAAGGAAGACTTGCAACTCGAAGCTGCTGCCGACCTTGGCGCTCTGCTCTTCGATGGTCTGACGGACGGCATCATGCTCTTCAATCAGAAGCCCGAGGGTCAACGCACGTTGCCTCACGCCGTGGTCGACTCTACCGCATTCGGCATTCTGCAAGCCGCTCGTCTGCGCACCACGCGCACGGAGTATATCAGTTGTCCCGGCTGTGGCCGTACGCTCTACGACCTTCCTGGCACCATTGCCCGCATCAAGGCCGCTACTGCCCACTTGCGCGGACTGAAGATAGGCATCATGGGCTGCATAGTCAATGGCCCTGGCGAAATGGCCGATGCCGATTATGGCTACGTGGGCGCTGCCCGCGGCAAGGTGAGCCTCTATCGTGGCAAAGAGTGTGTGGAGAAAAACATCCCCACCGACGAGGCTGTCGACAAACTGCTTCAACTCATCGAGCACGACCGCCGCAAGACACCTTAAAAATATGCACGTTGGTGGGTTGATCCGTTAACTCGTCAGCCCGCCAACGTTTTTTTTATCTCCTCCGACCATGTCACCACGCCATGCCACCCGTCGTCCCGACGCCTCCTCTCACAACCCGTTTGCTCATAAAGCTCGTCCCACGGCGAAGAAGGCTTCAGGCAAACGCATCGGGAAGTCGCGTCCAGAGAAAGCCAACAATCAGCGCAACAGACGCGTGAAGTAAACTGCTTCAGACGCGCAAGCTTAAAGATTTTTTCTGTAAAAAACGTGTAAGCCGAATGCCATCAAGTTTGCTTGAATGGCTGAGACGCAGCCGTTTTTCTATAAAAACCTCACATCTCCCCTAAGTCGCTCCACTTAGGGCATTCCTCCATATGCACCTCGATCAATACATCCTCGACCATACCACTGCCCCCGACGATTATCTGCGTCGGCTCTATCGTGCCACCAATCTTCACCTGCTCCGTCCGCGCATGGCGTCGGGCCACTTGCAGGGTCAGCTCCTGCGCATGTACATGCAGATGCTTCGTCCGCAGACGGTAGTCGAGATAGGCACCTATTCGGGCTACTCTGCCCTTGCCATGGCATCGGGCATGCCCAAGGGAAGCCGCGTCATCACGTTCGAGATCAACGATGAGCAAGAAGCCTTCACCCGTCCGTGGCTTGAGGGCGCTCCCTACGAAGCCCGCGTCGAGATGCACGTGGGCGATGTGTTCTCGCTCCTGCCTCCCATGCAGCTCAGCATCGATGCTGCATTTATCGATGCCAATAAGCGCGAGTATACGGAGTACTACGAGCTATTGCTCCCCTTCTGCCACAGCGGCACCCTGCTCCTTGCCGACAATACGCTCTGGGATGCTCACGTAGTAGACCCTGCCTACGATCACGACACTCAGACGCAAGCCATCCGTCGCTTCAACGATCACGTGGCTCAGGACTCCCGCGTGGAACAACTCATCCTCCCCGAGCGCGATGGGCTTACGATGATTAGGGTGAAATAAAGAGCAATCCATTCAGCCGATACTGGGGGCGACGCGTCCCCGCGTCGGCATTGCCTGCGAGCAAGATGTCAACTCATAGGAAGTGGGGGCGAAGCGTCTCGCTTCGGCACGCTGCAGAGGGCTCGATGCCCGATGCGGCGTAAAAGTACTTCCTATAAACTCTTGCCCGCTCGTAACGCCGACGCGGGGACGCGTCGCCCCCAGTATTGGCTGAAGTCCTCCCAAAGCGCAGCACCCGCACCGTCTCCTCACAAGGGGGAGATGGTGCGGATGCTGTGTGTATTTAGATGTATATGATTCGTTACTCTGCTGCAGGGGCGCCCTCGCCGTCCTTCTTCTTGCGCACGTCGAGATAGAGTGCTACGAAGAAGGCCACGATGATGATGCCCAAGGCTACGAGAGCGATCGTATTGGTGGTGCTGACCGTTGCGGGGCGGAACTCCATCACCACTTCGTGCTTGCCTGCAGGCACCTTGAGCGCACGCAGTACGTAGTTTACGCGGCCCAATTCGGCAGGTTTGCCATCGATTGTAGCGGTCCATCCGGGATAATAGATCTCAGAGAATACTACCACACCGCCCTTCGCAGAGCTTACCTCATACTTCAGGAGGTTGGGCTCGTAAGAGGTGAGTTTCACACTGCCGGAGTCGAGTGCCGAACCGTCGATCTGCGTGCGGAATTTCTCGTCGGCCACGGCGCAGTGCTTCGTATCGAGCTTGTTGAGACCAGCCATCTCGGCATCGGCTCCCTTGACGAAGCGCAGGGCGCTGACGAACCATCCGTTGCCATTAGCGTAGGGGTTGAGCACGGCTTGTCCTGCTTGCTTGCCAAAGATGAGATACTTCGTATTGAGCATGTTGAGCACGGGTGCGATGCTGTCGCCCGGCACGCGCTGCATGTCGCCCTCGGCTTCGCTGATGGCGCCAGCAAACTGCTGTATTTCGCTCAGCAAGTGGCGGTCGATGAGGTCTTGATAGCGATGAAGCTTAGCAGCGTGGTAGCCACCGATGCTGTGGTGGTAGTACGAGGTGGCGTTCGACGTTTCGTTAAACGGATTGCCGCCCGTGCTGAGGTTCACCACGCGGTAGTACGACTTGTCGCGAAGTATCTGCTTGTCGGCCTCCGTGGGGGCGAAAGCATCCTGCTGAGCAGTCTCGTCGGTGAAGCTATCGTTGTTGAGATAGCGACGGTCTATCTGCCAGAGGTCGGCGAGGCAGATGACAGAAAGCAGTATGCATGCCATCCAAGCCTTGAGTTTGCCCGAGGCATAAGCCCACACCGTGAGCATGCCCAGGATGATAATCGCTGCCGAGCGCATGGCATCGGCCGAGAGGATGGCATGGTGCATCGAGGTGAGGGCACTCATATAGGTACCTACGAGTTCGGAGGGGAATCCTGCTTGACGCATCATGCTGAAGGTCTCCATATCGGCGCTCGAGATGCAGTTGCCAGCAGCGCTCGGCACGAACCACATCAGCAGGCACAAGCCCAACGTGAGCACCGTTGCCACGGGCAGTCCCACCTTCTTGCGGAGCGGGGCATCCTTCCACGAGGTGAGTTGGAACAATTCCTTATGGAGCGAGATCTCGTAGAGACAGAGTATGGCGAGCAGAGGCATGGTAAACTCTGCGATGACCAGTGCCGAACTTACGGTGCGGAACTTGCTATACATCGGCATATGGTCGATGAAGAAATCGGTCAGCCCGGGCACGTTTTTACCCCATGCGAAGAGCAGACTCAGGATGGTAGCTGCCAGCAAGCCCCACTTCACGGGACCTCGCACATAGAACAAGCCCAAGACGAAGAGGAAGCATACGAAGGCGCCCACATAGACGGGCCCTACGGTGAATGGCTGGTCGCCCCAGTAGAGCTGTATGCCGGGAGGATAGGCTTGTATGCCGCTCTGCTGGAAGGCAGCCTGCGTCTGTCCAGCCGACTGGTAGAAGTCGTCGTAGCCGGGGAGGTCTTCAGCGTCCTCGCGGTCGAGGATGGAGGAAGATCCGCCGCCCTTGTAGTCGGGGATGAGCAGGGTGAGTGTCTCGTCGATGCCGTAGCTCCACATGGTGATGTAGTCGCGATCGAGTCCGTCGGTGGCTTTCTGTGCCGTCTCGCCCTTAGCTGCGGGTTGCGGGGTGAGTTCGGCCTTGCCACGCATCGACTCCTTGGCGTATTCATAGGTGTGGTAGATATTGGGCAAGTTGGCGGCTACGCCGAGCACACCTGCCACGATGAGCACCCCTGTGGCTTTGAGCCAGCTGCGCAGCTTGTGGCGCACGATGGCATCGACCAAGTAGGCCACCACGAGCAGGAGCATCACGAAGAGGAAGTAGTAGGTCATCTGCATGTGGTTGCTCACCACCTGGAATGCCGTGAAGAGGGCCGTCACGGCGCCTCCCCAGAGGTATTTGCCGCGATAGCAGAGCACAAGGCCGCCGATGGTGGGCGGGATGAATGCCAGCGTCATCACCTTCCAGATGTGACCTGCAGCGATGATTATCAGGAAGTAAGAGGAGAATGCCCACAGGATGCTACCCAGTGCTGCCAGATAGGGCTTAAAGTTGAACGCACGCAGCAGCACGTAGAAGCCTAACAGGTAGAGGAATAGGTAGCCAATAGCTGGGAACCACTTGTCTGTGCCCAAGGCATAGACCTCGGCACAGGTCGATACCGCATCGGTTGCGCTGTACGAGGGTGCCGTCTGATAGGTGGGCATACCGCTGAATATGGCGTTCGACCATCGGGTGGTCTCGCCTCCATGAGTCTCGCGGTATTCTTTTTGTTCTTGCCCCAAGCCTACGGCTGCCACGCTGTCGTGACCTCCGAGCACGAGCCCTTCGCTCATGGGGGTGAAGAAGTAGGCCGTGCTGATGATGAGGAATGCGAGCACCGCAAGGATGTCGGGCACGGCTCTCTTGAATAGGGAGTTATTGATCATTATTGAGATTGATTTAGTTTCTGGGGGGGAGAGGGGGATTCTTGATAGATTTCTAGTTTTCTAGTAATTCTAGTTTTTCTAGTTTTTCTAGTAAATTCTAGTTTTTCTATTAAATTCTATGAGATTCTATTGATTCGAGGGGTTACCACAGCATCACGATGAGCTGCGCTATGATGACTCGCAGGAACATGCCCAGAGGGTAGACGGTGGCGTAGGCCACGGCAGCCTTGTCGTTGTCGGGCATGGAGTCGTTGACATACTCGAGGGCGATAGGGTTGGCCATCGCACCGCAGAGCATGCCCGCCGTAGTGGCATAGCTGCGCTTATAGCACACCACGCTGACGATGCTCATAATGATGACGGGCACGAGCGTGATTACCAGTGCAATGCCTATCCACCAGAGCGCTTGTGGCTGCATCACGGTGGCCACGAAGTCCTTGCCCGCATCGAGGCCTAAGCACGCCAAGTAGGTGGAAAGCCCGAGTGAACGGAGCATGAGGTTGGCACTCGTAGTGGTATACGCCACCATGTGGAGCCTGGGGCCAAAAGCACCGATGAGAATACCCATCACGATGGGACCGCCCGCAAGTCCAAGCTTCACGGGATAACTCATGCCCGGCACAAACACGGGGATGCTGCCTAACAGCAGTCCGAGCACGATGCCGATGAAGATGGTCACCATATTGGGCTCGTCAAGGCGCTTCACCACGTTGCCAAGCTCCGTAGCCACTCGCTTGATGCTCTCTGCCTCGCCCACCACGGTGACGCGGTCGCCCATGCGGAGCGTGAGGTTGGGAGTGGCCACAAGCTGAATGCCCGAGCGCTGCACGCGGCTCACGTTCACGCCATAGCGGTTGCGCAGTTGGAGGTCGCCCAGGTGGCGGCCGTTGATATTAGCTCGCGTGATGAGGATACGCTGTGAGATAAGTTTCGAGTCGAGCGCATTCCAATCCACGTCGTTGCGATTCCAATTCGTCTCATCGCGCTGACCGAAGTAGATGGTCAGTTGCGGCACCTGTCGCTGATGCGTGATCACGAGTATGCGGTCGTTCTGCTGCAACTGCGTCTGTGCATTGGGCAGGATCACCTTGCCATCACGCCAAAGGCGCGAAACCACAAATTTGCTTTCGTCCATACCGCTAATCTCGCCCAGCGTATGTCCAAACACGGCAGGATTGCACACGAGGAAGGAAGCTATGAAAGCCTCATCATTGTGGTCGGAATCCTGGCATTTCTCATGTCGGGAGAGCCATCCCTTCACCATCATGAGCGCTACGATGACGCCCACCATACCGAAGGCATAGGTCACGGCACAGCCCAGGGCAGCTCCCGTAGTGGGCAGACCTATCTGCTTGAGCGTCTGCTGTGCAGCACCCAGGGCGGGCGTGTTCGTAGTAGCTCCGCAGAGCACACCGAGCATATCCTGCAGAGGCAGGAGTCCCATCCACCCCACTGCCAGCGCGATGAGCGTGCCGAGCACTACCACACCGAGCGAGAGCAGATTGAGCGTAGTACCGCCCTTGCGGAAGGCGCTCATAAAGCCAGGACCCACTTGCAGACCGAGGGTATAGACAAAGAGTATCAAACCGAAACTTTCGGCATATCCTAACATCTGCGCATCGACCTGCAGCCCCACAGCTCCGGCGAGAATACCGAAGAAGAACACATAGGTCACGCCCAGACTAATCCCTCGGAAACGCACTTTCGCCAGCGAGAGTCCGAGTGCACAAATCAGTGCAATGACAATAACGGCTTGTACCGCCGTAGGTTTGAGAAGAGTATCGTATAGCCAATCCATGTTGGTGGTGATATGTTGTTTAGGTTGATTTCGTGGGACAAAGGTAGTGCAAGGCGAGAGAAATACAAAATAAAAGGCGAAGACTTTTTGCATTTCAGCCAATACTGGGGGCGACGCGTCCCCGCGTCGGCATCACCACTAATCTTTAGCTAAGTCATAAGCCAAAATCAATTAGTCCTCTTGCCCGCAGACCCTGCCGACGCGGGGACGCGTCGCCCCCAGTAGGCTCTGAGTAGACTTCTTACTCACTTTTTAATGCGGAGATGCTTCGCCCCCACTCCCTATGAGCTGATCGCTTACTGAGTTCCCTCACACCAAGCCCCCCCACACCTTTTCCACTGCAAAGTAAACACATATCCTCCACTCCACCAAAAAAAGTGTACAATCTGTACACAAACATCCCCCTCACACACGTACGCGCGCGCATTCCGTCGATTTCGACCGCAAAGATTCCCGTTGCCGTCACTCGTCATCAGCAGACCTATTAAGTATCAATGCATTACGCAGTGCAAGCAAGCCTCCCATGCCCTCACTCCTCCCACACTTCTCCCCCCCTCCGAAGCACATAAAATTATCCCCCCGAAGCGTGAAAATTATCCCCCCGAAGCGTAAAAATTATCCTATGGAAGCGTAAAAATTATCCCCCCGAAGCGTTTCGACCGCAAGCCCCTTCCAAAAAAGTCCCAAGAGCAAGAACGAATGCAAGCAAAGTGCAAGCAAACCAATGCCACCTACACTCCAAAACTCGCTGATTATCATATAACATGCAAGGATCAGTGCAAGAATGCAAGATAAACCAATACAAAAAAGCTTGACGTGCGCGCGCGAAAGAAGCACCTCACATACCCCCCCTCCTCCCTTCGCTGCAGTATATATTATTTTTATGTTCTACAACATATACTTCCAAAATAATTAAAATTTATTCTCATATTACTTGCATATTTGAAAAGTCAACCTTAAATTTGCGGCGTTTAAAACCGTATTTTACTAACATCAAGTCTAATATTCACACTTAAGCGTATGAAGACCAACATGACAATCGGACAAGATGCTCCGATGTGGTTTAAGCGCATGAAAAGCGTCTTACCGCTATCCTTGGGTCTGCTCCTGGCAGCAGCCGGAGGCAACGCAGCCTATGCTGCACAGCCCACAGGAAACAGTGAACCTACCTCTATAAATCAAACCAAAGGCTCCGTCAGCGGACGCATCACCGACAATACGGGTGAAGCCCTCGTGGGCGTGAGCGTAGTGGTGAAGGGCACCAAGACTCGTGCCGTGACCGACACCAACGGCCGTTATACCATCAAGGCTTCACCAGGCCAAACCCTCATCTTCTCTTATATAGGTTACAAACGCGAAGAGAAGCGCGTAGCCGGAAGCTCACTCAACGTGGAGCTCGAGGCAATCGACAACACTCTTAATGAAGCCGTAGTGATCGGCTACGGCACCGTGCGCAAGGCCGACCTCGCAGGCGCCGTATCGGTGATGGACAACAAGCAGTTTAAAGACCAGCCCATCACCCAAGTGACCGACGCTCTGCAGGGCCGCGTGGCTGGTGTGCAGGTGATGAGCGACGGCAATCCGGGCGGTGATATCAAGATCCGTATCCGTGGTTCAAGCTCTATCAGCAAGAGCAACGAACCGCTCTACGTGGTCGACGGCATCGTGCGCGAGAGCGGACTTGAAGGCATCAACCCCGAAGACATCCAGAGCCTGCAGGTGCTCAAAGACGCATCGTCTACAGCCATCTACGGTTCGCGTGGTGCCAACGGCGTAGTGCTCGTACAGACCAAGCAAGGAAAAGCCGGACAGACCTCAGTAGTATTCGACGCCTCTGTCGGCATTAGCAATGCCTACCACATCCCCGAGAAGATGGGCACCGCAGAGTATGCCCAAGCCCTCGTCGGCAACGGACTCGCTACAGCCGAAGACATGCAGCAGTACATCAACGGATCCAACCCTGGCATCGACTGGATGGACAAGCTCCTACGCACAGGCGTGATTCAAAACTATAAGCTCGCCGTGTCGAAGGGCAACGAAGATACGCAGTTCTACATCTCGGGCAACTATATGGACTTCAAGGGTGTGATCACCAACACGGAGTTTAAGCGCTATGCCGTCAAGACCAACGTTCACTCCAAGATATTCAAGTGGCTCGACCTCACTGCCGACATCAATATGTCGCGCGGACAAGGCAAGGGCGGCGGCGGTTTCCGTCAAAACCAAGACAACCCCATCTGGAACGGACTCAACTTCTCGCCCACCATGGAGATGATGCAAAGCAACGGCAAGTACAACCGCGACCCCTACAACGTGGTTTCACAAGCCAACCCCTATGGTGCGCTGAAAGAAAATCAAAACGAACACATGCGCGACGTGGTGAATGGTCACCTCGACCTCAAGTTCAACATCATCGATGGACTTACCTTCACCACCACCAATGGTATCGACTATAAGGACTCTAAGAGCTACAGCTTCGTGACCGCTAAGGTCAACCCGCAGGGCAACAACTCGGCTTCCAACTCCGACACCTACCAGATGCTCCTCCAGACCACCAACAACCTGACGTATCAGCACAATTGGAATGGTCACGGACTCACCGCAACCGCCGTATGGGAAGCTACAAGCTACGAGCGCCGCTACATGTACCTGGCAGGACAGAACCTCACCAGCGAAAGCGTAGGCTTCTGGAATATCAACGATGCCGCTACCAAGACGGTAAGCAACTCCTACAGCAAGTGGGCATTGCTCTCTGGCGTGGCACGCGTGATGTACAACTATAAGGACAAGTACATGCTCACCGGTACGTTCCGTGCCGATGGTTCAAGCCGCTTCCAAAACAAGAAGTGGGGCTACTTCCCCTCTATCGCTGCCGCATGGACCGTGACGCAGGAAGACTTCATGAAGAACGTCAAAGCTATCAGCAACCTCAAGGTGCGCGCCAGCTATGGTATCATCGGTAACCAAGACATCACCCCCTATGAGACCATGTCGCTCCTCTCAGCCACCAGCTTCGACTTCGGTACAGACAATACCTACACCGGCTACTGGCCTCACGCCGTAGCTACCCCCGACCTGACTTGGGAAAAGGTGCATCAGTTCGACTTCGGACTCGACCTCGGACTCTTCGAAAATCGTCTCTCCCTCAGCTTCGACTATTATTATAAGAAGACCACCGACGCCCTCCTGAAGCAGACATCGGCCGACGCCATTGGCGGTGTGAGCTACTGGGTCAACGCAGGCGAAGTGGAAAACAAGGGATTCGATATCGCCGTGACCGGACGCATCTTCCAGACGCGCGACTTCTCTTGGACCTCTACGCTCAGCGGATCGCACAATACCAACAAGGTGACCAAGCTCAACGATACCTTCTACGGCTCTAAACCCGCACAAGGATCTGTCGACGAGTGTACCATCATCAAGGAAGGCGAAGCCATCGGTACATTCTATGGCTACAAGTGGGCAGGCGTAGAGAAGAATGCCGACGGAAAGTACGTCGACATGTACTACGACAAGAATGGCAACAAGACAGCCACTCCCTCGGGCGATGACCGACAAATTCTCGGAAAGGCAAGCCCCAAGTTCACACTCGGATGGAACAACACCCTCTCTTATAAGAACTGGGACTTCAGCTTCTTCTTCAACTCTGCATTCGGCGGAAAGCGACTCAACCTCGTGCGCTACACCATGAACGCTACTCCCGGCGCTTCGAAGTTTGTCACCGATAAAGACTACTTCAACAACGTGGGTAAGACCATGCCCGACCTCGACGCTGGCTCTAAGACCTACGGCAATAGCGACAAGTGGATCGAAAGCGCCACCTACGTGCGCCTCGAAAACATCAGCGTAGCCTACACACTGCCCAAGAGCAAGACTCACTTCGCCGACCTCCGATTCAGCCTCTCTGGCCAGAACCTCTTCACCATCACTGGCTACAAGGGCATCGACCCCGCAGGCAACTCATTCCACGCTTCCGACGGCGATATCAACAGCGGTATCGATATGGGTACCTATCCCAACCCCCGCACATTCACCATCGGCGTAAGAGCTACATTCTAACCCACAAAGAGCAACACTATCATGAAATCAAATATATTTTTAGGTTGCATGCTTGCGGCAGGACTGCTCTCCGCTTCGTGCAGCGACTTCCTTACAGAAGACCCTAAGGGACAACTCGACCCGAAGACCTACTACAACTCTGCCGACGCCATCAACACGGCCGTCTATGCACTCTATACGCAGGTCAACGTATCGCAGATCTATACCAACATGCTCTACCCACAGTGGCAGGGCGACGATATCACCGCCAACCCCGGATCGAACAAGCAGGCTTGTGCTGAAATCGATGGATTCTCTGCTTCCAACAACAATAAAGGTGTGCGAGAAGCATGGGAAAAGAACTACAAAATCATTGAGGCTGCCAACAATATCCTCAACAACGTTCAAGTAGAAGAAAGCGCCACCTACGTCGCCGATGCAAAGGAAGCACGTGCGCAAGCTCACTTCTGGCGCGCATTTGCTTACTACTACCTCGTACGACTCTACGGACCGCTCCCCATCATCGAAGACAACAAACTTAGCAGCGCACAGACGGCACCCTCAACCATCGAGCAGGTGTACAACTACATCGTAACCGACCTCACCGCAGCTATCGCCGACCTGCCCACAAGCTACACCACAGCTCCTAAGCACCACGATGGCATCGACTCCTACGTGACGAAGCAGGCAGCACAGTCCACACTGACAGCCGTATACATGTCAATGGCAGGCTACCCGCTCAACAAGACAGAGTACTATGCTAAAGCTGCTGAAACAGCCAAAGACGTGATCGACCACAACTCTGAGTATGGATTCTACCTCGACCCCACATGGAGCCACGTCTACTCCATGGGACACAACTACAACAAAGAGACCATCCTCGGTATCGACTTCACCAAAAAGGGCGACTGGGCACACGACTCCGAATTCACATCATGCGACCGCTTCGAATCACTTGGCGACGGCGGATGGGGCGACGCTTGGGGAGAAATAGCCTTCTGGAATCGATTCCCAGAAGGTGCTCGCAAGAAAGCCACCTATGCCGAGAAGATCACCTACCAAGAGACTTACAAAGACGAGAACGACAAGAGCAAGATCAGAATCAAAAATACCGTAGACTGGTGGGCACTCAATGCCGATGGTAGCAAAGTGGTAACCGAATACCACCCCATGTTCTGCAACTTCACCGTCAACTGCGATGAAGACGGCAACGCAATCAACGCTCCCTACGACTACACAAAGCCCAACTGGACAGGTATGGTCAACGAACACCGCCACCGCGTGATTCGCTACTCTGAGCTCCTCCTCTGGTACGCCGAGAGTGCTGCCCGCAGCGGTGCTGCCGACCTCACACTGGCTAAGGAATGCCTCCGCCAGGTGCGTCAGCGCGCTTGCGACGATCCCGAAAACGTGAAACTCTCCGACGGAACCGTCGTAGCCATCTCAGCCATGACAGCCGAACAACTCGCCGAAGCTTGCTATATCGAGCACGGATGGGAAGTAGCCGGCTACTGGGTAGCCATGGTAACACGTCGCTCTGATGAGTTCCGTATGAACGAGCTCAAGAAGAACTTCGACTTCCGCGTAGCCAACGCCGATCAAGACATCGTCGATCCCGCCGACGGCCGCGTATACAAGGCCAAAGAAAGCGTATCCGTGGTGAAGTCTACATGGCAAGGCGCCGAGAGCATCTACCTCCCCTACCCCGTAGTAGAAGTAGAGAAGAACCCCAACCTCTCCAACGTAGATCGCACACATTAACCCTCCCCACATAATCCTAAAAAGGTGCACCGCTCATTCCCCGAGCGATGCACCTTTTTTTCTCTTTCAGAGTGTTATCTTACCTGAAGTTCGCAAGAATGTATTACTTATTACTTTTTACTTATTACTTGAAGTTCGCAAGAATGTATTACTTATTACTTGAAGTGAGCAAGAATGTATTACTTATTACTTTTTACTTATTACTTTTATTAATCATACACTCGGCAGCGAGTGCCCATTAATCTTACGATAAAGATCAAGCGCATAGACATCCGTCATCCCCGACAAATAGTCGAGCACAGCCATCAGCCTATCCCCCTCACGCTCCGCCCGTACCTCATACTGCGAAGGCACCTGCTGAAGCAACAGCTGAGAGTAAGCCTTCTCAGGAGCCATCACAGCGTCGGTGATAAGCTCCAAGAGCGTATAGATAATGTGGTAACCAGCAAGGTCCACATCCGTCACCTCACGGCAGAGATAAATGCGCGTAGCAGCCACCTCCTCGCAGTGATGATAAGCCTGACGCAATCGATAGGGCAAATGCTCAATGAGCGAACCCTCAAACGC
The DNA here is from genome assembly GCA_937898715.1 of uncultured Prevotella sp. Classification (GTDB taxonomy): domain Bacteria; phylum Bacteroidota; class Bacteroidia; order Bacteroidales; family Bacteroidaceae; genus Alloprevotella. The sequence continues at coordinate 10,228 of CALEKA010000073.1, read as the reverse complement.
GCCATTCAGTATATCCTCCTCATGATCCACAAAGATGCGCACACAAGCACGCTCCAAAGCATTAATCACACACGAACGATAGTAGACTATCTGGTCGTCGACATCCGTATCAGAACTATACCGCCGGCGAAGCGCTTCCTGCTCCTCCACATCAAAGAAATCCAAGAAGAGATCCATCGTCTGCTCGTCGGAGAGCAAACGAAGCTTATGCGCATCCTCTATATCCATTATCTCGTAACAGATATCATCAGCAGCCTCAACCAAGTAGACCAACGGGTGACGAGCATAGCGCAACCCACCTCCCGGAAAATCGGAAAGCCGCTTCAGACCAAGCGTATCGGCTATATGCAAGTACGTACCACGCTCCGCTTCGAAAAATCCAAACTTAGGTTTTCTCACCGCCCCATCCGAGCCGTAAGGATACTTCACGATCGAAGCCAACGTGGCATAAGTCATCACAAATCCACCAGGCCGCCGCCCATTGAAGTGGTGCGTAAGCAAGCGAAACGTATTCGCATTACCATCAAATCGCGTCATATCCATCCATTCCGCCTCCGATAGCGCACGGCCATCATCCGTAATAAGATTGTGCAATTCCCGGCCGCGCCCCTCGCTAAAGTAAGTACGAATAGCCCGTTCGCCCGAATGCCCAAAAGGCGGATTGCCCATATCATGCGCCAAACACGCCGCGCTCACTATGGCTCCCATCCCAGTCAGCTCAGTCTCAGCAAGCTCAGGATGGCGCACCGTCAACTCGCGGCTCACGTCCGTCCCCAGCGAGCGACCCACGCTCGACACCTCAAGGCTGTGCGTCAGCCTATTGTGCACAAACACGCTCCCAGGGAGCGGAAACACCTGCGTCTTATTCTGCATCCTTCGAAAAGCAGCAGAGAATATCAATCGGTCGTAGTCGCGCTGAAATTCCGTGCGCCGTTCCTCCAGCGGTTTCGGACGATCTTCTTTGCCCAGACGCTTTGACGAAATTAGCGTTTGCCAGTTCATATAAGCCATAAAAGTAGGGATAAAAGATTACACTGCGTAGAGCCATTTTATGCAAACAGCCTCAAAGCCACGACAAACTTACACAAAAAGCCTCGAACGAGGGCTATAATTGTGTCGAATTGTGTACTTTTGCATAATATATACCCTATATATAAAATATATATACCCTTATATATAAATATATACCCTACATAAGCGAGCCAACGCAACATAATCTCCGAAAAAACAATGAAGATCCAAATAATCAACGAATCGCACCATCCGCTACCACAATATGCCACACAGCAGAGCGCAGGACTCGACCTCCGCGCCAACCTCGACGCACCCATCACCCTGCAGCCCATGGAGCGACGCCTCGTCCCCACGGGCCTACGCATCGCCCTGCCGCAAGGCTATGAAGCACAAGTGCGCCCCCGCTCAGGCCTCGCCCTCAAGCACGGCATCACACTGCTCAATACGCCAGGCACCATTGATGCCGACTATCGTGGTGAGATCGGCATCATCCTCGTCAATCTCTCCGCAGAGCCATTCACCATCGCCGATGGCGACCGCATAGCACAACTCGTCATTGCTCGCTACGAACAGGCAGAGTGGACTGAAGTCTGTACCCTCGACACCACCGAGCGCGGCGAAGGCGGCTTCGGACATTCAGGCAAACAATAAACAACAAACAAGCAAACAATAAATGAGCAAACAACAAACAGGCAAACAATAAACGAGCAAACAATAAACGAGCAAACAATAAGTATAAGTATAGGCAACAGTAAGATACTGCCAACAGACACTCTACTCCACCTTGCGCCACTTCATCCTCTACATATTCAGCTTTCTCTTGATGCTCCTTTGCGCTTCATGCCACGGGGGGAAGCAAGTCGTGCGTCCCATGCAGCAGCCCTCAGCACCCGCTCCAGCGGCTCGTCCGCAGGCTGCTACACCAATCGTGCCACGACCTGTAAGCTACGAGGACAAGCGCCGATTCGACAAGCTATTCCTCGAAGCCATTAGGCAGAAGGAGGCAGACCACATCGATGCAGAGTATGAACTCTTAGCCGAGGCTCTGAAAATTCGTCCGCTCGCTCCAGAAGCTCTCTACGAGATGGGAGTACTGAAGCTCTCTTACTCCGCCTACTCCGACACTATAGCACGAGCACAAGGCGACACGCTGCTGCACAAAGCTGTAGAAATAGAGCCCACCAACCTCTATTTCAAAGAGACACTCGGCACCTATCTCGCCAATGCTGCACAATACCGCGAAGCCATAGAACTTTACGAAGAAATAGCCGACGATAAACTCTCGGAAGAGACACTATCGACCCTTATCTGGCTTTACAAGGCGAGTGGCGACTACGCTGGAGCCATCCGTACCATCGAACGCCTCGAACGCCTCGATGGGAAAAGCGAGCAACTTAGTATAGAGAAATTTCAAACCTACTTGGCGATGAAGGACGACGAGCACGCCTATCAAGCTATCGAGGACCTTTGTGCAGAATATCCCCTCGACCTGCGTTATCGCGTCCTGCTGGGCGACCTCTACGATCAGCGCGGCTACCACGAACAAGCCCTCGACATCTATCGCGACGTGCTTACCGCCGAACCCGACAATAGCTACGCACAGATTTCGCTCCTGGCCTACTACAAGGCTGCCGAAGCAGACTCGCTCTATCTCGACCTCCTGCGCCGCGTAGTGCTCAATCCACACACGCAGACGGGAGCTCGCATCGAAGCCATGCGCGGCTATGCTGCCGACAATCTGCAGAAGCATGCCGACTCCATCCCCGTGCTGAAGCTTTTCCACGAAGTGTTGGCGCAACCGCAGGATACTCGCGATATGGCAGAGCTTTATGCCTCCTACGTAGCGGAGCGCAACATGCCTACCGACTCACTTCTCCATGCGCTCTACACCATCTTGCGCATAGAGCCCGACTATTCCACAGCACGCCTGCAGGTGCTCAAGATTATGATTGATCGCGACGACATGGTGCGAGTGGCATCAACTTGCCGCGAAGGCGAGCTCTATGATCCTACGGAAGTCACGTTCTACTACTACGAAGGGTTGGCTCTTTTCCGCCTTGGGCGCAACCGCGAAGCTATGCAGCAAGTGCAGAAAGGCGTGGAGCGTATCAACGAGGAGACCGACCGCGAACTCGCTTCCGACGTCTATGCACTCCTTGGCGACATTCTCTACGACATGCAGCTGAAGGAAGAGGCTTACACAGCCTACGACCATGCCTTGGAATACAATGCGCAAAACCTTCTTTGCCTCAACAACTATGCTTACTTTCTCTCCACGGATGGGCGTCAACTCGACAAGGCTGAACGCATGAGCCGCCTTACGATAGAGGCTGAGGGCGACAATGGTACTTATCTCGACACCTACGCCTGGATCCTCTACCTTAAACGAGAATATACGCAAGCCCGCATCTACATTGAGGAAGCTCTGCGCTATACTCCCGAAGATGCTGAGAGTGCCACCACCTTCGACCACGCTGGCGACATCTACTTCCGCCTCAACAACCGCTCACAAGCGCTCACTTACTGGAAAAAGGCTCTCTCGCTCACCCGCGACCGCTCCCTTAAGCAAAAGCTGCAACGCAAGGTGTGGCGCAAAAGGCTGTAAGAGAGGGGGGGGTGGAGTTTGGAGGTTATGAGTTTGGAGGTTATGAGGTTGGAGTTTTAAGGTTATGAGGTTATAAAGTTAGCTTCTGACTTTCTGAAGGCATAATGTATTCTCTTAACTCTTCGGCTCTTATCTCTTCAACTTCTAATAAACTTTTCAACTAATAAGAAATGAAACACCTATTATATATATGTATCGTCGCCACGGCAGGCTTGCTTCTTAGCTCTTGCCGTTCGTCGAAATCGGCATCGAAGGAGAAAGCATCTCCCGCGACGGGCACAACCGCCACCACTCCCATTCCGTCGAGCGCCACCACTTCGAAAGCTGAGACGGCTGCCTTCGTCAAGAAAATCTCTCCGCAGCGCACAGACAAGCAATGCCTCACCGCATCTGCCAAAGTACGCATCACGGGTGTGGGCTCAAAGGACCTCTCCGTCAATGGCCAGCTACGCATGCGCCGCAACGACGTGGTGCGCCTTTCGCTTCGCTTCCTCGGTATGGAAGTAGGTTTGCTGGAGTTTACACCGCAGGATGTCTTGGTGGTCGACCGCGTCAATAAGCAGTACGTGCGTGCCTCGTATTCGGAAGTAAGCTTTCTGCGCCAAGCTGCGCTCGACTTCTATTCTCTCCAATCGCTCTTCTGGAACGAGCTCTTCATTCCGGGTCGCGACGAGGGGAAAGCCCCTGATGCTTCCAACTTCGAAATGACGCGAGAACAGAATCTCTGCATACTCACACCGCAAGGTACGCCCAAACTTACGTACCACTTCTATGCCGACCCTTCCCAACAGACCATCAACCGCCTGCAAGTGGTCTCCGTCAATAAGGCCGACAAGGGGCAGTTTGCGTGGAACTACGATTCCTTTGAGCGATTCTCGGGTCGTTCTTTCCCCACCTCTATGCAGATGTGCGTAAGCGGCACTTCCAAGGACGTGACGCTCTCGCTCAATCTTTCGAGCCTCAAGGCCGACCCCGACTGGAACTACCGCACTACCGTATCGAGCAAATATACCCGCCGCTCCGTACAGGAGGTGCTTGGCAAACTCTTTTAATAGGGAAATATGCTAATGTGATAATAGGTCAATATGCTAATATGGCGCTTCGCTTAATATGCTAATGGGGTTAACGCCGTGGGATGCCGACGCGGGACGCGTCGCCCACAGAACTGAGAGAAGGCTTGCCCGAATGTAATACTTAATACTTTATACTTAATACTTTCCCCATAGGGGAGAGTACTTAATACTTTTCCGCAAGGAAATCTACATTATGCTCCGCATACTCTATACACTCTGCCTCTTTTTTGCCATTGGCTCTGTGCTCCCGGCACAGACCAACAAGAAGATTCAGTCGTTGCAACGACAGCAACGCACGCTGAAGAAGAACATAGCCTCTCAGGAGCAGATGCTCAAATCTACTAAGAAGGACGTCAACTCTCAGCTGGCCAATCTGCAAGTGATCAATGTGCAGATAGAAGGACAGCAGAAGTACGTCAGCGGCATCCACTCCGAACTGACCGTTCTGGCCACCACCATCAGTGGGCTGGAGCAGCAACTGCGTATGCTCGAGCTCGACTTGGCGGACTGCAAGAGGCGCTATCAGCGAAGCGTATCGTATATGTTTCGCAATAGGATGCAGCTCTCGAAGTGGCAGTTCATCCTCTCTGCCAAAAACTTCAGACAGATGTACCGCCGCATGCGCTACATGTCGGAGTTTAGCCGATATCAGCGCATACAGGCTGAAGTGATACGCCGCAAGGAAGCGCAGGTGCAAGCTAAGCGCAACGAGCTCTTAGGCGTAAAGACGGAGAAGAACCGTCTGCTCGAGGAGGGAAAAGCTGAGACGCGCAAACTGCAGTCGCAGCAGCAGGAGCGCCAGCAGGTGGTCAACGACCTCAACAAGCGCCAGAGCGAACTTCAGGCTTCGATAGCCCAACAGCGTAAGAAAGCTGCTGCGCTCGATGCCCGCATCGACCAGCTCATCCAGCAAGAGATCATCGCTGCCGAACGCCGCCGTAAGGCTGAGGCGGAGCGCCGCCGCAAGGCAGAACTGGCACGTCAAGCCAAGGCCAAAGCTGCCCGTGAGAAGGCTGCTCGTGAAAAGGCTGCTCGTGAAAAGGCTGAAGCCGAACGCCGAGCCACAGCTGCTGCCGCCGCCAAGAAAAGCACTGCCTCCAAGAGCACAGCGGGCAAGAGCACAGCTACGAGCAAAGCCACAGCCAGCACGAGCCGAAGCACTGCATCTACCCGCCGAGGCGCAGCCACTAAGCCCACGCCAAGCCGCAAGACAGCCCCCTCTCGCACAGAGACACCCCGTGAGGAGGAAGCTCCCCGCTTCAACGAGGCCGACAATGCCGACCGCGCCATCAACGGCAGTTTTGCTGCCAATCGTGGTCGACTCCCCATGCCCATCACGGGTAGCTATGCCATCACGCGCCACTATGGGTCGTACAACGTGTCGGGGCTTAAGGGCGTGCAGCTCGACAGCAAGGGTATCAACATCACGGGCCATGCGGGCGCACAGGCTCGCTGCGTATTTGAGGGCGAGGTGACTGCCATCTTCACCTACAGCGGCATGTACAACGTCATCGTGCGCCACGGCTCCTACATGTCGGTATATTGCAACCTCAGTTCCACCTCCGTGCGCCGTGGGCAACACGTGCAACGCGGCCAGACGCTCGGTGCCGTAGCCACCGATGCTTCGGGCAACTGCACGCTCCACTTCCAGCTGCGCAAGGAGACGGCTAAGCTCAATCCCGAGGCTTGGCTCGGAAGGTAAAAGGAGGCAAATCATCTTCGTTATCATAAGTTCTGTGGGCGACGCGTCCCGCGTCGGCATCAATAGTGCATATTCTTCCATCCTTTGCCATGCCGACGCTCCTCTCAACACTTTCTCTCTATCATGTCAAGCAACAAGCAGAAATACTACGTGGTATGGCGTGGCTATGAGCCAGGCATCTATACCTCATGGCCTGAATGCCAAGCGCAGGTGATGGGCTTTGCGGGTGCGCTCTACAAGTCGTATACCACCGAGGCAGAGGCTCGCGAGGCTTATGCCTCTATGCCGCCTCAGTACTCTCTGTCAAGAGCAGAAGATAAGGGCGCGAAAGCAGCTGACGAGGCGAATGTGATGCCCCACAAACCATCAAAATCACCTGCAGGCTGTCCGCCCTCACCACCCGATTGGCGCACGGACACGGTGCTTCCGCTTCCCCCCGAGGTGAAGGCTGATGCGCTGGCGGTAGATGCGGCTTGTTCGGGCAATCCGGGACCGATGGAGTATCGCGGAGTATACCTTGCCACGGGACAAGAAGTGTTTCACTACGGTCCGGTGCATGGCACCAACAACATCGGTGAATTTCTTGCCATCGTGCATGCCTTGGCACTACTCAAGCAGCGCGGTCGCACGATGACGGTCTACTCTGATAGCCGCAATGCCCTGCTCTGGGTGCGCGCTAAGAAGTGTCGCACAAAGTTGGCACGCACGGACCGCACGGAGAAGCTCTTCCAACTCATCGAGCGCGCTGAGCAGTGGCTCCGCACACACGACTATTCCGACATTCCGCTGCTGAAGTGGGAAACGTCGCGCTGGGGCGAGGTGCCAGCCGACTTTGGAAGAAAATAGTGGGGCGCGCAGCGCCCCAAAGTATTAAGTATTAAAGTATTAAGTATTACATTCGGGCTGAAGAGGTTTCTGCCCGCTCTGTGGGCGACGCGTTCCGCGTCGGCACAATAATGCTTATTCTTCCATCCACAATCATGCCGACGCGAGGACGCGTCGCCCACAGTAGACTCTGAAATACTCTGAAAAAGGCTCTTGCCCGCTCATGATGCCGACGCGAGGACGCGTCGCCCACAGAACTGGGTGAATGCAACTAAGAAAAAGGGGCTCCTTACACACCTTTCATCAGTGTGTAGGGAGCCTCTTTGTAATTGTAGAAGGCAAGGAGCGTGGGCTCCATCAGAAGCGGTAGCCAATACCCAGGGCGATGCTTTGCGACTTAGAACCATTGACAAAGGAGCCGAGGAAGCCACGATGCACGCTCAAGTCGATGTTGAAGTGGTTGAACCATACGCCGATACCAAACTTCAGGCTGACGTCCCAACCACTGCAGTCTTCTTCTTCTAAATAGTCTAAATTGCCCAACGAACTGTAACCGCAGTTGCTGGTATACATATTGTTCAGATAGTCATAGCTCACGGGTAAGCCCAGATGAGCTTCTACTGCCAGCTTGGGCGAGAAGTGGAACATGTAGCCGAAGTTGATGGGCGAGAGGTATACGCCGTGGCTCATGCCCTCGGCGAGGCTAAGATCGCCGTAGTACGACTCATCGTGGGGCTTCATGGAGAAGCTGCGCGAAGCAAAGCCCAGTTCCGGTCCGTAGTATACGCCTGTGCGTCCGATGGGCTTAATCAGTCCGACGGTGAAATCGTAGCCCGTACTGCGGCCGAAGTCTACTCGATCGTCGAGGAAGTTGGGCGTATTCTTCACCGTGCTGAAGTTGGCAGCACCGCGGATGAAGAGGTGAGCCTTCTGCTTCTTGCGCTGCGTGCCGTAGAGTGCCTCATCGTTGTCCTGACGGAATTGTCCCGTCTTTACGGCGCTCACGAAGGAGCCCTTGTTGTCCTTACGCGAGGTGCGCTCGGGGGCAGCTATGTGAGCTGAGTCGCCCACCACTACCACTGTAGGAGCCTCGGGCATGCCGTTGGCCACACGGATGGCCTTGAGGTCGGCTTCTGAGGGCGTGCGGAAGTTTTTGTAAGTAGCAGGATAGCCCGAGATGGTGAGTGTGCGAGTGCCGAACAACTTCTTGGTGAGTCTTACCTGTGGCTCGATGAGCACGTCGGCCTTAGCCTCACTCACAATGTCGTATACGAGGTTTTTCTTACGCTGTGCGAGCGAAGGCTGGCCAATGCTGAAGAACTTCCACTTCCAGGTCTGTGTGGCCTGTACGCGTTCCGTCTTCACATTGAGGTCGACCACGGTGGGCACCTGCATTACCTTGGCATCGATCTTCACGGTGTCAGCGCTTTGCTGCACCGTATCGCACGAGGCGAGAACTGTTGCGGCACAGATGCATGCCGCCAAAGTAAGCTTATTCATTGTTATAAGAGGGATTGCTGTGAGAAAATGTTAGAGAAGGAGGCGGGGAGGGGGGAGAGGGATAGTGCGAAGGACATACCTCTCTCCATTGACGGAGCATAGCTCCCCTTATTTCTTGCAGCAAGGCTTCTTAGGAGCGGGGCGGAAGTTCTTGTATGTGCCCACGTGGCCAGTGACAACCACCTTGGTCACCTTCTTGCTGCAGGGGCGTGCCTTCATTGTGATCTGGAAGTTGGGATGAACGAGCACGTCGCCCGATCCGTTGGCCTTGAGAGCCTCAGCAATGGCAGCGTTGCGCACGTTTTTGAGTCCGCCCTTCTGCACTTCCTTTGAGGGGGTGTAGGTGTAGCTGATCACTTGGTCGGACACTACGAGGTCGGCCTCATTGATGCTTTCCACATGGGTGGGAACGTCGAGGGTGGTGGCGGTTGAGGTAGTGGTAGTAGTAGAGCAAGATGCAAGGCCCATGGCCACTACTGCGAGCGAAAGAAGAGTCTTTTTCATAATGGTAAGTTCTAAGTGCGTCTCCGAACGAATAGATTAGTCTGTGTCATGATATCGGCAGAACGATGTAGAAGAAGTCGTCTGAGGGTCGGAGACAATCCCCCCGGCGAGCCTCATCTCTTTATAATTCTGTATGCAAAGTTAGGGAATATTAAGAATCGAGGAAAGTCGTCATTCTTGCGATCATGCACGTGTGGCAAGGAGGGCGGATTAGGCGGACAAAAAAGGGGGACAGGCGGTATAAAAAAGTCTCTTCACTTCCACGAATGCTCCCCCTCACCAAAGCTGCATAAGTAATCATCTCCTCGCGCGCGCACGCATCAGAGAGTTTTGGGTGGCTAATTCCCGCTTGCCTGCACTATTCGCGCGCTTCCTGCTGAGTATCAGGCATTTCAAGAGTGTAGACACACAGTGTCTGCTTGCACTCTGCCTGCACTCTGCCTGCACTCTTCACTGATCAGAAGAGAAGGTGTGGTGATTCAGACGCAGCCCATCGCACTGTGGAAATTAGTGGTGGGAAGAGGAAAAATTAGTGGTGGGAAGAGAATTTTCTGAAAGGACGGGAGTGGGTGGAAGGAAAATGAGGGTGGAGTGTAGGCAAATGGCGTGTGCATGCACATGGATAACGATTGATTTTCAAAGACAAAGAGTTCTGAAAATGCAAGCGGAGGGGTATAGGGAAGGTAAAACTAACGGAACGCGCACGCGCGCGTAAGGGTGCTCTCTGTATCCGATAAGATGGTCTGCGCTGAATCCTCACGAAACGCACGCGCGTGAGGGGGCAGTGCGCAAGAGTGGATGGAGAAAAAGTGAACAGACTGTTCACTCTTTTTGGTGGATCGCGAAATCCTTTGCACCTTTGTGTGTGCTGCGAGAGAAGGAGAGGAATATATTAGTTCTGTGGGCGACGCGTCCCGCGTCGGCATCACGAGCGAACAAGCAGTAAGTTCAATCGAGTAGGAGGTAAACACTAATCATAGGTGTTTATCTCCTACTTTCGTGTTT
>CALEKA010000072.1 GCA_937898715.1 uncultured Prevotella sp. | reverse complement strand
CGATGCCCTGGGCTATGAATATCATTGGGCTTTCAGCCCGTCCATTCTAAATCCGGAACTTGAATAACTTTATAACCCTCAAAACTCCAAACTCCAAATTTTCTTAGCCTTCAAACTTGCTCAGCGCTCTGCGTGCACATTCGTAGCCTTCATTGTAGAGAGCGGTGAGTTTTTCCACATTGCTCTCCAATCGGCCAACCTCCACAGGGCGATCGGGGCGTATGGCAAGGATGCGCCCCTCGTCTTCAAGTCGCTCTATAAGTTCAAGCTGCGCATTGTAGATGGCATGGCGCTTAGAGAGGAGCAGACGCAGACGCGGAAAACGTCGATAGATGTACTTCGGAATCTTCAAGTCGCGTGAAGTTTCGCGATAGCCCCGGTTGCGCGTGAGCACCACCACGTTGAATGCATGCCCTCGTTCCATCGCCCTCACCACGGGGATAGAGTCGATAATACCCCCATCGAGCATGGGCTGATGGTCAATCCATACGATGGGGCAGACATAGGGAAGCGACGACGAAGCCTTAGCGATGTTGACCAATCGATCCTCGTCATGATCTTCAGAGAGATAACACGCCTTGCCCGTAAGACAGTTGGTCGTGACCATCTCAAACTCCATAGGGTTGGCGAAGCAGGCATCGTAGTCAAAAGGCAGGATTTCGTTGGGAATCGTGTCGTAGATGAGTTTGCGATCGAGAATGCTGTGCTGCGTCCATAGATACTTCATGCCGATGTAGCGATACTTCTCAAGCAAATCTACGTTGGTCTGCTTAGCACGGCCGCGCTGGCGACTCTTATACGAAAGACCATTGCACGCACCTGCCGATACACTCACGCAGTAGGGAAAGGTTATCTGGTTGTCAAGGAAATAATCGAGCACGCCCGAGGTAAACACTCCTCGCATGCCCCCACCTTCGAGCACGAGGCCCGTGTTTTCAGGAAGATTGACAGACATAATGCAATAGTTTAGTAAGAATTCTGTGCAAAGATACGCTATTTCAAAAGAAAAGCAGTACTTTTGCCAAGAAGAATTGGTGCAATTAAGTTTATAGTTTGGAGGTTATGAGGTGATAAAGCGACCTTTAAGTACTTTAGAATCGAACTGGAGTAACTTTATAAACTTATAACCTCAAACCTCAAACCTCATCAACCAGATATATCTATGTTATTTTCAAAAGAAACTTATGTACAGCGCCGACGCGAACTACGTGAGCTCGTGGGAAGCGGACTGATCCTGCTCTTTGGCAACAATGATAGCCCCAACAACTATCCTTCCAACGTATACAAATTTCGCCAAGATAGTGCGTTTCTCTATTTCTACGGACAGCACCGCGATGGCCTCGTGGGTGTGATCGATGCTGATTCGGGCAACGAAGTGCTCATCGGCAACGATATCGACATCGACGACATCGTATGGTATGGCTCCGTCACCTCAGTAGCCGAAATGGCTCACGAAAGCGGAGTAGGAGCTTCTGCTCCAATGAGTAGCCTCACAGAGATCGTAGAGCACGCTCGCAAGGATGGTCGTCCCATCCACTTCCTACCGCCCTATCGTCACGATACCATGATTCAGATCATGGATCTGCTCGGCATCCATCCCAGCGAACAGCGCGAAAAGGCTTCGCTCGATCTGATCAAGGCCGTCATTAAACTTCGCTCAATTAAGAGCGCAGAGGAAATAGAAGAACTCGAGCGTGCAGCCGTCATAGGCTACAAGATGCACACCATGGCCATGCGTTTGGCTCGTCCCGGAGTGACAGAGCAATACATCGGTGGCGTGCTCGACGGCATCGCTTCAAGCTATGGCGCACAGGTGTCATTCCCCAGCATCGTTACGATGCACGGAGAAATACTTCACGGTTATCCCTCACCCCGTGCTCTCGAAGCAGGCCGACTGCTCCTCGTAGATGCTGGTGCCGAGACCAACGAAAACTACTGCTCGGACAATACCCGCACCACTCCCATCAGTGGAAAGTTTACGCAGAAGCAGAAAGACATCTACACCATCGTGGCCGATTGTCACGACCTCGCCCTGACAAATGCCCGTCCTGGCGTGCGCTGGTGGGACGTTCATATGGACGTATGCACCCTTATGACCAATCGACTCAAGGACTTAGGACTGATGAAGGGCGACACCGAGGCTGCCGTAAAGGCCGGTGCTCACGCTCTCTTCCTCCCCCACGGACTAGGACACATGATGGGCATGGACGTACACGATATGGAGGGCCTCGGACAGACCTACGTAGGCTTTGACGAAGAAACGCGTCCCTCTACCCAGTTTGGCACCAACGCCCTTCGCTTCGGACGCCGCTTAGAGCCAGGCCACGTAGTGACCGATGAGCCTGGTATCTACTTCATACCCGATCTCATCGACGATTGGCGCAAGAATGGCACCAATGCAGAGTTCCTCAACTTCGACAAGATCGACGAATATCGCGACTTCGGCGGCATTCGTATCGAAGACGACGTGCTCATCACTGCCGATGGTTGCCGCTTCTTAGGCAAAGACCGCATTCCCTACCACGTAGCCGATGTAGAGCGCTTCATCGAAGAGCACAAAGACGAGGCACCAGAGGTGTATTAACGAGAAAAACGAACTTAGAAGTTTAAAAGTTTAGGAGTTTAAAAGTTTAAAAGTTAGGAGAATACTATATATATAAGTTCTACGAGCTAAGGTATATTCTTGACTTATCAACTCCTCAACTTCTCATCTTATTAATAATAAAACACAATTATCCATTAACGAATGAAAAAGACTCTCCTCATTGCAATGGCAGTATGCTGCCTGTTGCCGGGAAGCCTTTCAGCGCGCAAGAAAGCGCCCGAGGCAAAGAAAGACGAAGTAACCTTTACCACCATTAAGGCCAACCCCATCACCTCCATCAAGGACCAAAACCAGAGCGGTACTTGCTGGGCTTACTCATCATTAGGCTTCTTCGAAGCAGAACTCCTCCGTATGGGCAAAGGCACACACGACCTCTGCGAGTCATTCCTCGTATACAATACATATATGGATCGTGCCGATAAGGCCATTCGTACCCACGGTGACGTGAGCTTCTCACAGGGTGGCTCATTCTACGACGCCGTATACTGCATGAAGCACTACGGCATGGTGCCCCAAAACGCTATGCCCGCTCCTGGCACACTCTACGGCGACAGCCTCTTCAACTTCAACCAACTCGACGCGATGACTACTGCCTACGTAGAAAGCATCGCTAAGGGTAAACTCAAGAAAATCTCTCCCAACTGGAAGCAGGGACTCTCTGATATCTACAAAGGCTACTTCGGTGAACTTCCCAAGGAAGTAAAGGCTGAAGATGGCAAGACTTACACACCGCAGCAGTACGTCAGCGACTATCTCGGCTTGAACATGGACGACTACGTTTCGCTCACCTCTTACACTCACCATCCCTTCTACTCTAAGTTTATCCTCGAGATCCAGGACAACTGGCGTTGGGCAGAGAGCTACAACCTCCCCCTCAACGAGTTTATGCAGGTGATGGAAGAGGCAGTGAAGAATGGCTACACCTTCGCATGGGGTGCCGACGTGACTGAAGACTACTTCGGTCGTCGCAATGGCAAGGACTATGCTTACGTGCCCAAGAACCTTAAGGTGCGCGACCTTACTGGTTCTGACGCTGCTCGTTGGGGTGGTACCATCAGCACAGGTGCTCAAGTTCCCTCAAACGATGAGCTTACCATTACTCAAGACCTCCGTCAGCTCGGCTACGACAACTGGGAAACTACCGACGACCACGGCATGGTAATCTATGGCCTTGCTAAGGACAACAACGGTCGCGAATACTTCATGGTGAAGAATTCATGGGGCGACTACGGCAAATACCATGGCATGTTCTACGCATCAAAGGCATACGTGGCATACAAGACCATGAACATCCTTATCAACAAGAAGGCCATCCCCGCAGCTATTGCCAAGAAACTCGGCCTCTAATAGTTGGTATCGTAATACGCTCTTTGAGCAAGAAATAAGCGAAAGGACATTCGAAACTTTTTTCGAGCGTTCTTTCGCTTATTTTTTTGATTCAGTCTTGGATCATCCTTGGATCATCCTATAATGATTATGGGGCCATCCTGGAACCATCCTTTTATCTTTCCTTTAATACAAATCTATTCAAAGCCATTTGTTCTTCGTTCAATTCTCGTTCAATCCTTGTTCAAAATCAAGTTGTAGAGTTGTAGTTTTGCTCAGTCAGAGAAAGAGCTATCCTATGAACTGCAGTTTATAGCCCGCTTAAAGTGCAGTTCAAAGAGTGCTTAAAGTGCAGTTTAAAGAGTGCTTAAAGTGCAGTTTAAAGAGTGCTTAAAGTGCAGTTCAAAGGAAACGACAATTACAAACTGTTGCAAACAAGTCCTATTGAGTATATTTTATAAGGAATAAGAGATAGGATAAAGGTGGGCAATAGGATGGAGAAAAGATTTAAACACCTTCTAAGCTGATGCCATATTCGTGTTTGAGCTCGTCCATGACGAAGGTGCTCTCGAGCGAGGAAAGGTGGGGAATGGTGCCAAGGACGTTGAGCACAAACTCTTGATAGCGCTTCATGCTGGGGGCGTGAATTTTTAGTAGATAGTCGTACTGTCCCGAAATGTTGTAACACTCCGTCACTTCGGGAATGTCGGCAATTCGGTGAGCAAAGTCCGAGGCAATGTCGCGGCCAATGCGATTCATCTTCACTTGACAGAACACTACGAAGCCCCGATTGAGCTTCTCCGCATTGAGCACGGCAATGTAGCGACTGATGATTCCTTCACGCTCAAGGCGCTTCACTCGCTCGTAGACGGGCGTACTGCTGAGGTTTACTCGGGCTGAAAGTTCTTTGGTGGTAAGACGAGCGTTGTGTTGGAGTTCGCGCAGGATCTGAATGTCCGTAGCGTCGAGAGATAAATTTTCTGTGGATGGGCTGTCTGAGAGTATCATATGTTGTAGATTTTCTTTTAGATGGTGCAAAGGTAGGAATATTATCTTAGTTTTCGAAAAAGCTTGGTCGGTTTGTCTACAAATACTACCTTTGCAGCAGAAAATAACAATAAAAACAATAAAAAACGAACAGACTATGAGCGACAACAAACACTATCATTTCGAGACTCTTCAAGTACATGTAGGCCAGGAACAGCCCGATCCCGCAACCGACGCCCGTGCCGTACCTATCTATCAGACCACTTCGTACGTATTTCGTAACTCTCAGCACGCTGCCGACCGCTTCGGTCTGCGCGATGCAGGTAATATCTATGGTCGTCTGACCAACTCCACACAGGGCGTGTTTGAAGACCGCGTTGCAGCGCTCGAAGGCGGTGTAGCAGGCTTGGCAGTAGCCAGTGGTGCAGCAGCCGTCACCTATGCATTGCAAAACATCGTTGGTGCAGGCGACCACATCGTAGCAGCCGACAATCTTTATGGCGGTTCGTTCAACCTCATCACCCACACACTGGCAACACAAGGCATCACCAACACCATTGTCAACGTCAACGACCTTGAAGCCCTCGAAGCAGCCATCCAGCCCAACACCAAGGTGGTATATGCTGAAACCTTTGGCAATCCTAATTCCGACGTGACCAACCTTGAAGCCGTGGCTGAAGTAGCTCATCGCCACAACATCCCCTTCATCGTCGACAACACCTTCGGCACCCCCTTCCTCATCCGTCCGATCGAGCACGGAGCCGACGTGGTGGTACACTCCGCTACGAAGTTTATCGGTGGACATGGTTCGAGCCTTGGTGGTGTGATCGTAGATGGTGGCACATTCGACTGGAAGGCCAATGCCGACAAGTATCCCACTTTGGCAAAGCCCGATCCCTCTTACCACGGCGCCGTGTTTGCCGATGTAGCAGGAAAGGCAGCCTTTGTAACTCGCATCCGTGCCGTTGTGCTTCGCGATACAGGTGCTACGATTTCTCCTTTCAATGCATTCATCTTGCTTCAGGGCTTGGAGACGCTCTCTCTCCGCGTAGAGCGTCATGTGGAGAATGCCCTCAAGGTGGTACAGTTCCTTGCCAACCATCCCAAGGTAGCTAAGGTGAACCATCCCTCTCTGCCCACTCATCCCGACCATGCACTCTATGAGAAATACTTCCCCAATGGCGGTGGTAGCATCTTCACCTTCGAGATCAAGGGCGGTCAGGAAGAAGCATGGCGCTTCATCGACAACTTGAAGATCTTCTCACTCCTTGCCAACGTGGCCGACGTGAAGAGCCTTGTGATTCACCCTGCCACCACTACTCACTCTCAGATGAGCCCCGAGGAATTGGCTCAGCAGCACATCACTCCTTCTACCATTCGCTTGAGCATCGGCATTGAGCACATCGACGACATCATTGCCGACCTCAGTCAGGCTCTAGAGACCGTATAAGAGTTTTTTATCCATAAGAATTTGTGCACAGTTCATAAAATTGTGCTAAATTTGCTTCGCTATACGCGCTGTTCCTGTTCATAGCTGGGGAACGGCGCGCATAGCGAAGCTTTCTTATGGATACGCGTTAGCGGAATATGTAAACGGGTTGACAAGTTAACAGGTGAACAGGTAAGTTTGTCGAGTCCAATCGTTCTCCTTTTAAACGAAACAAGTCGTCTAAGACCTATTTACTTGTTAACTTGTCAACTTGTTTACCCGTTAACCAAGAAATCCGCTAATGGCTTATGGATAGTTTTCTATGAAGAATGGAACGAGACAACTCCTTTAAATATCTACAACATATCAATTCGCCTGCCGATCTGCGTAAGCTTCGAGTAGACGAGTTGCCCGCTGTATGTGACGAACTGCGTCGCGACATAATCAACGAGCTGGCCGACAATCCGGGCCATTTCGCTTCGAGTCTGGGCACGGTAGAGATTACTGTGGCCATGCACTACGTGTTCAACACACCTTACGATCGCATCGTATGGGACGTGGGTCATCAAGCCTATGGCCATAAGATACTTACCGGCCGACGCGATGCATTCCATACCAATCGTAAGCTCCACGGCATACGTCCCTTCCCCTCGCCCGATGAGAGCGAGTACGACACGTTTGCCTGCGGTCATGCCTCCAACTCCATCTCGGCAGCCCTCGGCATGTCGCTTGCAGCGGTCAAGAAGGGTGAGAATGATCGTCACGTTGTGGCCCTTATAGGCGACGGATCGATGAGTGGCGGATTGGCTTTTGAAGGACTCAACAACGTGTCCGATACGCCCAACAACATGCTCATCATTCTCAACGACAACCACATGAGCATCGACCGCGCCGTAGGCGGTATGAAGGAATACCTGCTCCATCTGCACACGAGCAATTGGTACAATCGCATGCGTTTCCGTATCTCCCAGAAGCTCACTGAGTGGGGCGTGCTCAATGAGAGCCGTCGGCAAGCCGTGTTGCGCTTCAATAATTCCGTGAAGTCGCTCTTGGCAAACCAGCAAAACATCTTCGAAGGACTCAACATTCGCTACTTCGGTCCCACGAATGGACACAACGTGATAGAGCTTGTGCGCATTCTCAATGAGATAAAAGACATGAAGGGGCCTAAGCTCCTCCATATTCATACCCACAAAGGCATGGGCTACAAACCTGCTATGGAGAATGCCACGGTGTGGCATGCACCGGGCAAATTCTGCATAGAGAGTGGAGAGCGCATCATAGAGAAGCCTGCAGAGCCACAGCCGCCAAAGTTTCAAGACGTGTTTGGCGAGACCCTGCTCGAACTTGCTCGTCAGAACGATCGCATAGTGGGCGTGACTCCTGCCATGCCTACGGGCTGCAGTATGAACATTCTCATGAAAGCCATGCCTGATCGTGCTTTCGATGTGGGCATAGCCGAGGGACATGCAGTGACCTTCTCTGCGGGAATGGCGAAGGAGGGCATGCAGCCATTTTGCAATATCTACTCAGCGTTTGCCCAGCGAGCTTACGACAATGTGATTCACGATGCCGCTCTGCTCAATCTGCCCGTAGTGCTTTGCTTGGATCGAGCCGGACTGGTGGGCGAGGACGGACCTACCCACCATGGCGCGTTCGACCTTGCATCACTTCGCCCAGTGCCCAATCTCACCATCGCTTCGCCCTACGACGAGGCAGAACTTCGCCGACTGATGTATACGGCGCAGCTTCCCGGCAAGGGAACCTTTGTGATCCGTTATCCTCGTGGTCGTGGCTCGATGGTCGACTGGCGTTGTCCGCTCGAGGAAGTACCTGTGGGAAAGGGTCGCGTGATGAAGGAAGGCACGGATGTGGCAGTCATCACGCTTGGTCCGATAGGTACCACGGCGGCAGAGGCCATTCGCAAGGCAGAGAGTCAGCGTCCGGGCTTAAGCGTAGCGCATTACGATCTGCGTTTCCTCAAGCCGCTCGATGAGGAGATGCTCACCGCGATAGGTCAGCGCTTCAGCCATATTATCACCATCGAGGATGGTGCGCGCATGGGCGGCATGGGTTCGGCTGTGCTCGAATGGATGGACGATCATGGCTTCCATCCCGAGATTAAGCGTCTTGGCCTTCCCGACCACTTCGTGGAACACGGAGCTGTGGGCGAACTCCGACGGATCGTGGGGCTGGACGAGCATACTATATGTGAGGAAATTTTAAGTATAAAGTATTAAGTATAAAGTATTACATTCTATTTGAGTTGCTTCTCAGCCAATAAGATAGAAACCTTTCAGCCAATAATCCAAAGGCTTTTCAGCCAATACTGGGGGCGACGCGTCCCCGCGTCGGCATCGATAGTAAGCAAATTAATCGTCTTAACTCTTTGAGTAGACTCACTGATACGCTCACTTTCGCCGACGCGGGGACGCGTCGCCCCCAGTATTGGCTGAAAAGCCTTTGTCTTGTTGGCTGAAATTCTTTCTCTTGTTGGCTGAAAAATCTATGTCATATTGGCTGAAAATCTATTTTTTGCTGGCTGAAAAATCTTTGCCTTATAGGCAGAACCAACCAGAAAGTAATACTTAATACTTTATACTTAATACTTCAATATCAGAAGTGCCACTTCAGATCCATCCCGAAGGCGCGCTTCGCTCCATACTGTGCAAAGCGATTGCCCATGCTGTCGAAGGCAAAAGTGGCATAGCGTGAAGCTGTGAGGTTGCTGCCCCATACTCCGAGACTAATGCCATGCACCAGTTCTACTCCTGCGCGGGCAGAGAGCGTGGCATAAAATGGCTGAGAATACGTGTTAGCCTCGTCCCACATCACGCTGCCAGCACCCTGCACGGCAGCGCCCACGGACCATGCCTTGACGAAGTCGGCATCAGCATCCTTCGTGGGTTGGCGGAAGTCTACAGCAGCATTGAATGTATGCTGAGGCACGTAGGGCACGCGATTGCCCGTATAGTCTACGTGGCTACCGGCTTGCGAGGTGCCCAAATCGTAGGCTGTAAACTCAGCTTTAGTCAGTCCGTAGCCTGCGCTCAGATTGAGGCGATCGTTCAGAAGCTGCGAGCGAAGTCCCACTTCTACGCCATAGCTGCGGCTGCGCCCCGCATTGACCATGACGCGTCCCATGCCGCTTTCTGCAAAGCGCGCTATCTGCTGGTCGCGCGTCTTCATATAAAATCCTGAGAGGTCGAGCTGAAGTGCACGTTCTGCCAGGTTGTGGTGAATGCCCAGTTCGTAGCTCCAAGTATATTCTGGTTTGTAATAAAGCTGGCTGACGGAAGGTTCAGCGGGCGTAATGCCATCGAGCACGGAAGAGATTCCCGCCAGAGCTCCCTGCTTAGAAGCTTCGGGCAAGGGAAGGCGATTGATCGTAGCGACGCTGTAGTCCTTCACGCCCAAGAGTATGGATCGGCGGAGCTGTTGCTGCGAGAGGTCGGAGTACGACTGAATGTTGTAACCGCCCGAGCGATATCCCTTTGCCACAGAGAAATAGACGTTGCCCAGTCCGCGCGGAAGCTCATAATTGAGTGCACCCTTAGGCAGCACCTGCCAAGAGTCGTGCTTCAAGTGTCCGCTGAGCGAAGGGTCGGCTTTAAGCTGCGTATTGAAGCTCATCGTTGGTCCCATCGACATGGCAAAGCGATAAGGCACGCCCGTGCCTTCCTCAGTGGCAGAGCTGAGGTCGAGCTGTCGACGATCGTAGTCAAGGCGCAAGCCCAGTGTGAGCGAGAGTCCGCCAACGAGTTTCACTGTGCTTTGGTGAAATGCTGCAGCATTGACCGAGGGCGTGTTGAGATGAGCCGTAAACGGGATCTGACTCCCCGTAAACGCTACACTCACCGCAGGGCGCTGTGGCATATTCGTGGCAATCTGACGGTTGAGGTAGTCCACACCATCCGCATAAAACGTCACGGGGCAGTCCGTTGAGAGCCATTGATACATGGCAAACACGCCCGTGGTCCACGTCCAACGTTGCGACCCACCCTGTGAGGGCTTGCTCTTCAGTGAAATCTCTTCGCTCAGTGTGCTCATCCTCTGGCGTTGACAGAGCGAGAAGATGTCCTGCGAGGTGAAGTCTTGATCCATGAATAGGCGGTCGTTGAGGTGCTGAAACGATGTAATCGAACTCAGCACAAGACGCGGCAATCGGTGCTCCACGCCCAGGCCGGTGTTGAACAGGCTGCGGCGGTAACGGCTTGGTCGGTTCTGATGCAGCGTGCCCCAATTGTGATCCGTCCCGCCCGAAGTCTTGAAGCCCTCAGCAAACGAAGCCGTTTGTCCTAAGAGATAATACGGGCAAGCCTTCTCGTCGCTATATTCGTAAGAAGCCGTCCAGTCCATCTTGACCACCTCGGTGGGTCGCCAAGTCCAGCGCATACGTCCTCCGCCAGCCTCTGAGGCGTCTTGCTTCTTATGCGTAGTAAGGTTGGTGAAGTAGCCATCGCTGCCCTGATAGTAGCCGCTTAGGCTCAGTCCCATGTCGGAGCCTGGATGCAGATAGGTGGTCAGCGAAGCATGGCGCGACATAGCCCTTTCGCCCCATCCCGTGCCGATGCCTGCTTGCAAGTCGGTGCCCTGATGAGTCATAGGGTCGGCAGTGAATATGCGCACGAGTCCACCCATCGTGTTGCGTCCGTAGAGCGTGCCTTGCGGACCGCGCAGTACGTCTACGCGTGTCACGTCTTGGAATGAGAAATCGTAGGCCGACTTGTCCACATACGGCACATTGTCTACGTAGAGACCCACGGCAGGCGTGTTGATGCGCGATCCGATACCGCGGATATACACTGCCGAAGTGAGTCGGCTACCATAGTCGGGCATGAAGAAGTTGGGGGCAAGTGTAGAGAGCTGCTTTACGCTCTCCACGTGGCGCAGCTTCAGCGCGTTGGCATCGAATAGCGAAACGCTGAGTGGTTGCTTGCGGAGTTGTCGAGTCTCTTTGGGCTGTGCCACGACGACAGCCTCTTCTATGTCAAAATTCTTAAGCGAGTCTGCCGAGAGGGGCAGAGCGGCGAGTAGGGTAAAAAACACTGTTTAGAAGTATTAAGTATAAAGTATTAAGTATTACATTCTTGCTCTTATCAAGTAATAAGTAAAAAGTAATACATTCTTGCTCTTATCAAGTAATAAGTAAAAAGTAATACATTCTTGCTCATACCGAGTAATAAGCAACAAGTAATACATTCTTGCTCATATTAAGTATAAAGTATTAAGTATTACATTCTTGCTCATACCGAGTAATAAGCAACAAGTAATACATTCTTGCGAACTTTCAGCCAATACTGGGGGCGACGCGTCCTCGCGTCGGCATCGTCCACGAGTCTTTCTGTGAACAGACCTCTTGTATGCAGAACTAAGCCGACGCGGGGACGCGTCGCCCCCAGTATCGGCTGAGTGCTCTTCTGAAATCGCCTGCAAAGTTACGCCTTCCCGCCCATCTGTGTAATCCTTATTTATATGGATATTTACAAATGTGGGGCTTGCTCAGCCATCGCCAAGCAAGTCCCACTATGTAGAATTCATCAAGAATGTATTACTTATTACTTTTTACTTATTACTTTTTACTTATTACTTTTTACTTATTACTTTTTACTTGATAAGAGCAAGAATGTATTACTTATTACTTTTTACTTATTACTTGATAAGAGCAAGAATGTAGTACTTAATACTTTATACTTAATACTTGATGAAGAATGAGCTTGAGAGCTCAGCTCTCAAGCTCATTCTTCATCAAGCCTTTTCTCCCACAGATAGTGCCTTGTCTCCTTCACCACTACGCCCGAGAGCAGTAGGAGCGAGATGATATTAGGAATGGCCATGAGCGCATTGCAAGTATCGCCCAAGTTCCACACGAGGTTGATAGCCGTGATCGACCCGATGAATGTGGCTGCTATCCAGAGCACGCGATAGACGATGCGAGCACGTCTGCCAAAGAGATACTCTAATGCCTTCTCGCCTAAGTAGCTCCAACCCAAGATGGTGCTAAACGAGAACGTGACAATGCCCATCGTCAGCACAAACGGTCCGAACGTAGGAATCTGGCCAAACGCCACCTTGGTGAGCGTGGCACCTGCCGAGGAGTCGATTTCGGGATTGGCCATGATCGAACTTACGAGCACCAATCCCGTGATGGCACAGATCACCACCGTGTCCCAAAAGGGAGAAGTGGAACTTACCAATGCTTGGCGCACCGGATTCTTCGTGCGTGCTGCAGCAGCCACGATGGGGGCACTACCCAGTCCGCTCTCGTTGGAGAAGAGTCCGCGAGCAATGCCATAGCGCATGGCAATCATCATGCTCGCTCCCACAAAGCCTCCTGTAGCAGCCTGCGGAGTGAAAGCGTCGGTCACGATGAGCCTTAGTGCTGGCCATACGTAGGCATGGTTCACTCCCAAGAGCCACAGACATCCGCCCACGTAGAACACTGCCATAAACGGCACCAATCCCTCACACACGCGGGCAATGCCCTTCACGCCAAACATAATCACGGCACACGTCAGCAGTGCTATCGTAATGCCCGTGGCGAAGGGCGAAATATGGTAGCCCTCTTCGAGGAGCATCGAGATGGAGTTGCACTGAATCATATTGCCTATGAAGAAGGAGGCCACGATGGTGCAGAATGCAAACGTCCATCCAAGCCATCGGCAGCCCAGTCCGCGCTCGAGCGCATACATCGGTCCGCCCAGCATCTTGCCATCTTCCGTCTGTACGCGATACTTCACGGCAAGCAGTCCTTCGGCATACTTCGTGGCAATGCCCAGCACGCCCGTCATCCAACACCAGAACACAGCGCCCGGTCCGCCCATCGTCACTGCCGTGGCCACACCGATGATGTTGCCCGTACCGATGGTGCCCGCAAGGCTTGTGGCAAGAGCGGAGAATTGGCTCACGTCGCCCGTCGATTCCTTGTCGCGCTTCACGCTGAGGCGGATAGCCTTGAAGATGTAGCGCTGAGGAAACTTCAGTCGGATGGTGAGATAGATGTGCGTGCCCAGCAAGAGCACAATCATTGGCACACCCCATAGGTAGCCGTTGATATGGGTCAAGAGGTCGTTAAGTCCAGTCATAGCAGCGTTTGTTAATTGGTTGGGAGCTCTTAGGGAGTTTGGAGTTTTGAGGTTATGAGGTTATAATGTTACTTTTGCTTATTGGATTCCTTAAAGTCTAAAGGTTACTTTATAACCTTATAACCTCAAAACTTTAAACTCCCTTATAACCTCAAAACTTTAAACTCCCTTATAAACTCCAAACTCTTTAATGTGGCAAAAGTACGAATTTTCTCTTTTTTAAGCAACATTATTGCTACTTTAACACGTTCAGCGTGTACATAATGTTATTCTTCTCCAAAAATATCTTCGTCAAAACTTCCTCAAAAGTGCAATATTCCTCCCTCTCTCCTTTGCCGAACAGAATATGCTTTGTATTTTTGCCAACCATACATATATAAGTTTACTATTATGAAGAAGATTATCCTCATGGTGCCTGCTGCAATCTGCTTAGCATTCACCTTCCCCGCACAAGGGCATAGTAACGCTGGCCGCATGGCTGAAGAACCCGATACTGCTGCGGTCGACACTGCTGTGGCCGACAGCGCATGGGACGATGACTACTCCGAAGACGCCGACTGGGCAGGAGGCGACGATGCTGCCGCAGACGACTCTGTCGTAGTAGACTCCGCAGACGAAGGATTCTGTACCTACAACGATGAGCTCCTCAGCGACTTCAGTACGAAAAATGCTGACTATTCGCTGCAAAATCCAGCCGATGCCAATGCTGGCGTTTCGTTCAACGCCACCCTCTTCACCCCCGATGCCGACAAAAATGGCGAGGTGCGCAAGGGCAATGGCTATAGCCTGATGACAAGCCACATACTCTCAGCCATGCTTCCCGCTGAGGACCGCTTGAAGTGGAAGGTCAACTCGCTGGGCAAGATGCTCGAGACGAAATGGGAAAGCGTGAAGCGCGGTTATCAAGCCGATCAAGCCGACATGAAGAAGGCTGCTCAGGAAGGCAACTTCGACTACAACCCTACAAGCTACTCTTATCGTACCTCGATCACCCCCGTGTGGCAGTGGAAAGATAAGGGACTTACCACCTATAGCATAGAGGATGAGGCCTACACCGGCGGTGCTCACGGCATACTCTTCCACTACTACTTCACCCTCAACGAGCGTACCGACTCGCTGCTCGGACTCACCGACGTGTTCAAGCCCGAAGCTCTGCCACAGGTGTTCTCCCTCGTGGGCGAAAAGCTGAAGACGGGGCCGCAGGCAGCTCACGATGAGCAGACTTGGCCCTCTGTAGCCGAAGTGCTTCCTGCTCCTAATGCCGACGACTATTGCGTCGTAAGCCGTCAGATGGAGCAGTACGAAGGTAAATGGTATCCGCGTCCTGCACTGACGGAGTGTGGCATCGTGTTTACCTATCCTCCCTACGTGAAGAATTGCTACGCCGCTGGCACTATCAACATCCTCATCACTTACGACGAGGCTGCTAAGTGGCTTAAGAAGTAGACAATCCCTATAGTTCTGTGGGCGACGCGTCCTCGCGTCGGCATTGAGAGAATACTTCTCAGCCGATACTGTGGGCGACGCGTCCCCGCGTCGGCATAAGTAAAAATGTGCTCCCCAAAACCATTTGAATGCTTACTATTCGCTCGAGATGCCGACGCGGGGACGCGTCGCCCCCAGTATTGGCTGAAATTGTATATATTAGTCGTCCGTGCCTCTCATCAGAGCTGCACGTCGTGAAATCAGTTATTGTGAGTGCAAAGTTAAATCTCTGCTCTCGAAACTGCAAAAAGAGTGTACAAACTGTACACTTTTTTTATTGCCCTCGCCTACGCGCACGCTCGCACGCATTACCATGATTTTCCGTCTGTGGAATCTCCACTGTCTACACTGATGCTTTCTAAACGTTCTGACTATCAGTAAGTTAAGCGGTGTGTCTGTCTTCCAACGTCCTACACAGTTGCCTACACTCCTCCTACACATTCAGATTTCCCTCCTATAGCTGTTTCCCTATCCTATGCTCCCGTGAAAATTATCCTATGGTCCCGTGAAAATTATCCTATGCTCCCGTGAAAACTATCCTATGGTCTCGTAAAAATTATCCTATGGTCCCGTTGTAATCATCAAGGGGAGTAGCTTGTTTTCTTTCATAGCCCTTCGCCTATCGAGTGCAGGCAAAAGTGACGGAAGAGTGTAGGTAAATTCTATCTTTATGCACGTCGAAATGTCCTGATAATCATATGCTTTGCGATAATGAGTGACGGAATACAGGATATTCACGAGAAAAACTCTCTGATGTGTGCGCGTATGCGCGTACGCGAGAGGATGCCTAAACGAGCAAAAGGCCCTCCCACGCTCATCGCATGGGAAGACCTTCTTCTTACAAACATTAAATAAAAATCTTTTCAGCATGGGTGGAGATCCCCCATTCTATAATATTGCCACATCCACCAGTCTTCAGCAAGATTAGGCAGAGCAGCCCCTTACTTATTCTTCAGACTATCAGCAACAGCAGCCTTTGCCTCGGGCACTACGCGCAAGAGCACGTCGGCCTCGTCGGCACCGCGTCCTTGTGAACCGTTGACTACGAGTGTGAGCTGACCGCCCTGGTGGTAGAAGCTCTGTGTGCGCGTGAGCGTCCAGTCTTCCACCTCTTCGCGCTGGTGAAGGAGCCACCATGAAGTGGAAAGCGTGTCGGGGAGGATGCCAAGGCTCTTTACCGCATTATAGTCGAGCGTGGCAAGGTTGCCCTGCCCGCGAAGGCCGTTGGCTGCGATGGCTTGCTTGATATTAGCAGCAGGAATGCTGAGAAATACACCGTTGCCATCGATCGATGAAAGCACGTCTACGCGGTAGCGACCCTCGGGCAGATTGATATGCTTCTCGGCGTGGAAGTGCATATCGCGGCTCTCGTCGTCCTTGTCGAAGTGAATGTAGGCCTCTCCCTGTCCGTTCATCGTGAAGTCGTCGGTGGTATCGATATACCATCCGTCTTCGTTGCAATTGTCAGCTTGCTGGATGGTCCAGCCTTCGAGCGAGAGGTCATTGGCAGATTCGGGAGCGATGTATACGCCATTGACGGTGCCTGTGGTGTGCTTAAACTGGCGCTTAGCATTCTTGAAGTTTACTCCCGCCATAGCTCCGCATACTCCGCTCAGTGCCAGCGTGAGCAGACAGATGATGGTAAGCGTAAGTGCGGTGCCCGAAGAGATGGGCTTCGTGCTCTCCGTCTTAAGCAGCGAACGCAGGCAGAGGTAGAGCAAGATGCCCAGACAGATGAATGCCGAGATGATGCCGCCCCAACCCCACCATACGATCATGGGCGATAGGTGGATGAAGGCTGCCAAATTGTCGGCATGAGGCTGCTCCACACATCCCGCTATGAAGATGGCAGCGCCCGCCATGAGACAGAGTATGAGCGAACCGATGATAAAGATGCAGAGCAGCTTGAAGCAAAATACTAAGATGCTTAGCATCGTAGAGGCAAAGCTGCGAGCGCTACGGCGAAACGAGGGCGACTTCACGTAGTCGGTGGCTTGAGAGGCACGACGCATCAGTTCCTCGTTGATGGTCTCGGGATTGACGGGCTTGCCCTGCATCTGCAGACGCTCTTCGGCAGTGTTGGCAGCAGGAATCAGTGCCCATGCCAGCAGATAGATAATGCCCATCACGGAGAATGAACTCAGGGCCAATAGCACCATGAGAATACGCCAGGGTAGGGGATCGGTGCCTCCGAAATAGTGGCATATGCCCGACATCACACCGCCCAAGAGCTGGTCTTGAGGGTCGCGATAGAGCTTTCGCTTGCCGAGCCACGACTTGCGTTTGCCCTCCGTGGTTGTCTGTGTCTGGGTTGCGTTGTCGGCATTTGGGGCTTCGCTTTGAGCGGTGTCGGGGGTGGGACGTTCTTCTTCCGATAGCGTGGCGTCGGTTTCACTATCCATCTCTTCGGGGTTGCCTATGCGATGGATGATGTTCTCTACATGCTCAATCGAGATGGCTTGCGTGCCCTGCTCTTTGAGTTCGCTGAAGAGCTCTGCCACGCGATGCTCGATGTCGTCGGCTATCTCGTCGCCACCCTCGCGCTTGTTGAAGTAGCTACGCATGTTGTCAAGATACTGCTCGAGAAGCTTGCATGCATCTTCGTCGATGTCGTAAAGTGAGCCGTATAGATTGATGGTAATATTCTTTTTCATAATGAGGTAGGTGTTGTGTTCATAAAGTGAATAGAAAAGCGTTGGTTTTCGAAGCGAAAGTGGACATTCGGTACCACTGCGGTTTAGCCCTCTTGCTGATTGGGAAGTTGCGGAGCCATGTTCTTGAGCAGCATCACGGTGCGCGCCAACTCGTTCCACGCATCGTCCAGACCGTTGAGAAACGAGCGTCCCTCATTTGTCAGCGCATAGTACTTGCGAGGTGGCCCTTGCCGGGATTCTTTCCACTCGTACGACAGTAGCCCTTCCTTCTTCAAGCGCGTAAGTAGCGGGTAGAGCGTACCCTCCACCACGATGAGCTCTGCTTGCTTCAGACGGCCTATGATGTCGTTGGCATAACTGGCCTCGCGACTCAGCAATAGAAGCACGCAGTACTCGAGCATGCCCTTGCGCATTTGCGACTTTGCATTGTCTACATTCATAGTTTCGAGGATTATGTGTTAGGATTACGGCACAAAAGTATGTATTATTGTGGTACTATGCAAGACATAGTACTATAAAATTTCATTTTCTGCTCAAAAAAAATGTATTTCATCCTTCCGATGGGAAGTTCAGAAAGCAGAAAAGCACTACCTTTGCACCTATGAAAACCCTCTATCTCTTCAATCCTTCACACGATGAGGCCCTGGCCTCTGGAAGCCCTTATTACTGCCCCTCGAAGACAGCTCGCCGACTATCGGCAGAGTGGGCTGTGCTACCCATGTTGTGGGCAGGGACTGATGATTATGTGTGTCTGGCAGATGATTCGGATGAATATGGAGAGGACATGGCGCTTGCTCGCTGCCATAGCGTGAGTTGGCGAGAGCTCCGCCCCACCTTTTGGCAACAAATCGATAGGGTGGAGCCGTGGGGATGGGATCCGCTCGTGCGCCATATGCTTGTGCGCCATGGATGCCCAGAAAGGCTGCTCCTTTCGGATGCCGAGATCGAGTGGGTGAGAAAGCTGAGTAGTCGTGAGAGTACTGCTATACTGCTTCCCGCTCTGCACAGCAAGTTGGCAGCGGTGGGAATCGCCACCGTGGGAGAGAGCTTTATCCTTCGCGAAGAAGCAGAACTGGATTCGCTCATGCAGCACTATGGCAGCATGATGCTCAAGAGTTTGTGGTCGTGTAGCGGACGCGGCGTGTTTGGCGTAGAGGGTTCTCTCTCTGATTCTACACGAGGACGCATAAGGAGGCTTCTGCGCGAGCAGGGTGGGTTTGAGGCAGAACCTCGCTATGAGGGAGTGCTCGACTTTGCCCTCGAGTTTGAAGCCCTTGCCGATGGTAGCGTGAGAGCGTTGGGCATATCAATGTTTGACACAAACGATGCTGGAGCCTATTTGGGCAATGCCGTCGCACCACAGTCTGTGCTCGAAGAACGCCTCTTCTCGAAGTGGAACACTACTCTGCTCTCAGAATGCAATCTTTCGGAAGAAAAGACGTCTTTTCATTCGCTCTATACACAGCTTCAGCGCATTTGCTGCAGTCAGATAGCTATGCTCCTCGGCGGCCATTACGTGGGCTTGCTGGGCGTAGATATGATGTTGGTAAGCTCCGATGCCGGCAACGTGCTTCATCCGTGCATTGAACTCAATTTGCGACGCACCATGGGGCATGTGGCACTCGCGCTTCAAAGCCAGAGTTTTCCCCCATCGAAGCTCCCCTCACGTTTGAAAAACCTCTTCTCATGGCCTGTAAATCATTGAATTTGCACATTTACATCAGAAAAATGCAACTATGTCGTGCTTTTGCTTTGTCCAACATTAGTTTTAGCCTATCTTTGCAGAATAGCTCGTCCGCTTTCCACAGAGAAATGACGCTATCTATATAGGTATCAATAATCTCATCACTAACATTCATTATGAAGAAACTTCTCTTATTTATCGTCCTTCTCGCAGGTGTACTCTCAGCTCATGCACAGTTTGAACAAGGCACCAAGTATGTGGGCGCATCCGTGTCAGGACTCGGATTCTCTTATAGTTCAAGCGAAAAGTTCCGCTTCGGGCTCGATCTGACAGCAGGCTACTTCGTGTCAGACTGTCTCATGCTCCGTGGCAACGTGACCTATGACCATACAAAAGCAATCAACGACGTGGCAGTAGGCGCAGGCGCTCGTTACTACTTCGATCAGTGTGGCGTGTTTATGGGAGCCGGCGCAGAGTATGTACACTATACGCCCAATAGCAACGACGTGCAGATACCCTTAGAAGTAGGTTATGCATTTTTCGTTAACCGATTTATCACTATCGAGCCCTCCGTATATTATAAGATGTCGCTCGATAGTTTCTCACAGAAGAGCACCATCGGCTTGCGTATAGGTCTGGGCTTCTACTTCTAACCTATATTAATAGAGAATACAATATATATAGGAGTACAACGATAAAATGACAGAGATATCAACCTTAGGAGAATTCGGACTAATAGACCGCCTTACTGACGGCATGAAGATGCAAAACGAATCTACACTGCGCGGTGTGGGCGACGATTGCGCCGTACTGAAGTATAGCGCCGATCCGTCGGACGATCGCCGAGTGCTCGTCACCACCGATATGCTGATGGAAGGCATCCACTTCGACCTCACTTATACTCCCCTTAAGCACCTGGGATATAAGGCCGCTATGGTAAACCTTTCCGATGTATATGCCATGAACGGAACACCCAAACAGTTGCTCGTGAGCCTTGCCGTTGGCAGAAGATTCAAGGTGGAGCATATGGACGAACTCTATGCAGGCATCCGCTTAGCGTGCGAGCGCCATGGCGTGGATATCGTTGGCGGAGATACTACTTCTTCGCTCACGGGGCTTGCCATCAGTATCACATGCATCGGTGAGGGAAAGGCGGACGAGATAGTCTATCGTTCGGGTGCGAAAAATACTGACTTGCTCTGCGTAAGCGGCAACTTGGGCGCGGCATACATGGGACTGCAGCTTATGGAACGTGAAAAGCGCGTATTTGAGTCGCAGAAGGGCAATCCCGAAACGGCAGCCCAGCCCGACTTCTCTGGTCGTGAATACTTGATAGAGCGTTTCCTTAAGCCCGAGGCTCGTCGCGACATCATCAAGCGCTTGCACGAAGCTGGCATACGCCCCACGGCAATGATGGATATCAGCGACGGACTCTCATCTGAGGCTATGCATATCTGTAAGCAGAGCCACACGGGATGCCGCATCTACGAGGAACATATCCCCATTGATTATCAGACTGCTGTAACTGCCGAAGAATTCAACTTCAACGTCTACACAGCAGCCCTCAATGGTGGCGAAGATTACGAACTGCTCTTCACCGTTCCACTTGCCGATTACGAGCGCATCAAGACCGTAGAAGATGTCAAGGTGATTGGCCATATCACCCCCGCCGAAGAGGGCACAGTGCTCTGCACACGTGATGGCAACTCTTTCGCCCTCAAAGCACAGGGATGGAATCCTCTCGCAGAGAAGGCTGAAGGATAATCAGAGAACTCTGAAAGGCTGTCAGAGAACTCTGAAAGGCAGTCAGTGTAGAATTCTTTGTCTGTAGGAAAGACATAACCCAACTTTCACACCCCTAAAAAACTTTCAAACTTTTTTCTATCGGAAATGCTATATTAAACATGTCAGAATAAACCTTATTCATTGAAAATCGGGCTAGGATAGACTTGCAAACGTCCTCGCTCAAAATGTAGGACACATTCGTTTCGAAAATTA